>CAKVLQ010000012.1 GCA_934757845.1 uncultured Clostridia bacterium | reverse complement strand
ATAATATAAAACTATCGCCATTTCGCTCCAACAATATTTTTGTTATTTTTATATAATATAAGTATGTTAATTATAATACGAATACATTCACATTTGCAAACAAAAAACGCATTTTATTTATTTTGTAAATTTTGATTGCACAACACTAAATTTTTACCATTTTTTGCGTTTTTTTATAAATTTTAATAAATTTCAACCTTGAAAACCGCACAATAATCGCAAAATAAAAATAAACCGCATTAAAAACACCGTTGAAACCATAATTTATATGTTTTTTATCATAACGTCACAAAATATTTATAAAAATTAAACACTATTTTTTATTTTTGTTCAAAAAATCGCTTAATTGTAAAAAATGCAATATTTTCATCAAAGGTAATACAATTTGCATATTTTTAATAAAATCACCATAAAAATATTTCGCATTCACTGACAAATAAATTTGACAGAAACCATGTCACTGTTTATAATTTTAAATTTGATAAAGGATAAATTCAAATGAGTAAAGATTTAGTTAAAAATTCAGAAAAAACAAAAAAACAAAACTGGTTTGTTTCAACATGGAACTATTTTTCGACCTATGAAAAAGTATGGTTCTTTTCGATTGTTGTTTTAGCAGTTCTTTTTGCATTCTTATTTCCTGAAGAAGATGTTAATGGTGTTCACGGAACAATTATAATGGTTCTATATCTTGTTGACGTTATAGCAAATGTTCTTTGCGAACTTTTGATTTCCAAGCAAAGCAAATGGAACTTTATTGTTTCTCTTGTTGTTGAAATCACCGAGATCGCTATACTGATTATTCTTGCTTCTCGATTTGCAACAATGGCTGTGACATTGTTTTTCTGGATTCCAATTGATATTATATCTTTCGTTAATTGGAACAAACATAAAGACGGCGAGGATAAAGAAAAAACCATTGTAAGAAAACTTAACGGCTGGCAAGCAGTTTTAGTTATCAGTGCAATTGCAGTTTGGACAGCAGGAATTGGCTATCTCATGGCAAGGTTTGCCCCAGAAACCGACTTTTATTCAAGCGATATAATTTTGAAAGTTGTTTGCTATCTTGATGCATGTGTAAGTGCCGCAGGAATTGCAAATGGGCTTTTCATTTTGTTCCGATATCGTGAACAATGGATTGCATGGTATATTTCTTCAATTCTTGAAACTGTGATAAACATCATTTCTGGGCAGTGGGTTCTTCTTGTTTTGAAGGCCGGATATCTCACAAACACAACCTATGGCTATATTAAGTGGACAAAATATATCAAAGAGCACAAAACCAAAGAGCAAACAGCAAATTCTCATACTGAAAACATTTCAGAAGATAAAGAACCTTTGCAATCAACCGAGCCACATTCTGGAATCTAGATTTTTCATTCATTTTTTATTTAAATTTCAACCACAGTTAAAAAATCACTCGATATAATATAGTAAATCACAAAAGCAATACAATAAAAACAATCAACTTTAATAAAACTAAAACACAAAATAAAAACACCCACATTAGTGAGTGTTTTCTTTTTATCTTACATATTTTGAACTTTCAAGACCCGCAACCATGCCTTGATAAACCGCAGTTGCGACTTGTTTGATTCCACCAGTAATATCACCAGCGGCATATACACCTTTAACGTTGGTTTC
>CAKVLQ010000011.1 GCA_934757845.1 uncultured Clostridia bacterium | reverse complement strand
TTCTATTACTCTCTTTAATTGACAAGAAACTTTTTTGTACTTACCTATTTAGTTTCATTCGTTCTCGCAATCAAAAAATGTTATATTTTTTTCATGCTCTTTAAATATATCACAATAAAAAATCTATGTCAACAGTTTTTTCAAAAAAAATTAAAAAAATTTAAAAAAATATTTTTTTATTAAATTTTTGGCAAATTTGGCACAAAAAAATGAAAATTGCACATAATAAAATTGATATTTGAACCTTTGGAGGCAAAAAATGAAGCAAGATGATAGTTATATGTGCAAAAATTGCAAATTAAATTTTAGTTTAACAAAAAGTGGCACAGTTTTGTGCCCAAGATGTTATTCTTGCAAAGTTAAAAAAATGAAAACTAAAAATTAAAAAAGATAGACATTTCAATTTGTCTATCTTTATAAAATTAATAATTAAAATTCAGTAACCAAATCAATTCCCCTTGATTGTTTCAAAGTTTTTAGTTTTGAAATAAATTCATCAAGGTTAACATCGTTTTGTTGAACACCACCACGAATTTTTAAACTGATATTTTTATTGTTTTGTTCATTTTCTCCAATAATAATGTTATAAGGAGTTTTTAGGCTTGCTGATTCACGAATTTTGTAACCAATTTTTTCGTTTCTGTCATCAAGTTCACATCTAAAACCTGCTTCAAGCAATTTGTCGCAGACTTCTTTTGCGTATGAATTTACAGCATCTGTTACTGGCAAAACCTTAATTTGAACTGGGGCAAGCCAGAATGGGAATGCACCAGCAAAGTTTTCGGTGATAATTCCCAAAAATCTTTCAAGCGAGCCATAAATAACACGATGCATCATGATTGGTTCTTTCTTTTGACCATCTTTGTCGGTATATTCCAAACTAAATCGTTTTGGAAGTTGCATATCAAGTTGGATAGTTCCACATTGCCAAGTTCTGCCGATTGCATCTTGAATGTGAATATCAATTTTTGGACCATAGAAAGCACCATCGCCTTCGTTAATAACATATTCTCTTCCAAGATTTGTTAAAGCATTTTTAAGTTTAGTTTCAGCAATAACCCAATCTTTAACATCTCCAATATGGTCTTCGGGCATTGTTGAAAGTTCCAAATGATAACTTAATCCAAAAGTTGAATACATTGCATCAACTAAATCAAGAATATTTTTAACTTCGCTTTCAACTTGTTCTGGCGTCATAAATATATGTGCATCATCTTGTGTGAAGCATCTTACACGGAACAACCCATGCAAAGTTCCGCTTGCTTCATGTCTGTGCACTTTTCCAAGTTCGCCAACACGAAGTGGTAAATCTCTATAAGAATGCAAATTTTCTTTATAAGCAAGCATTCCGCCTGGACAGTTCATTGGTTTTATTGCGAAATCTTCACCTTCAACTTTGAAAGTATACATATTTTTGCTGTAATGTTCCCAGTGCCCTGAATATTCCCACAACGCTCTGTTCATTGCCATTGGGGTCATAATTTCAAGATATCCTGCCTTTTTGTGCATTTCTCGCCAATAAGCAATAAGTTCGTTCAAAACTGTTACGCCATTGGGCATAAAAAATGGCATTCCTTGTGCATAATCTGAAATAAAGAATAGCCCAAGTTCTTTTCCAAGTTTTCGGTGGTCTCGTTTTTTCGCTTCTTCTTGCATTTGAATATAATCTGCAAGTTCTTTTTTTGTTGCAAAGGCATAAGCATAAACCCTTTGAAGCATTTTGTTTTTTTCGTTTCCACGCCAATAAGCACCATTAACTTTTATAAGTTTAAATCCAACATTTTGAAGTTTGTTCGTGTTTTCAACATGAGGACCTCTACACAAATCAACAAAGTCATCGCCAGTTTTGTAAATTGAAATGACTTCATTTTCTGGAAGTTCGTTAATAAGTTCAGTTTTGTAAGGATTTTGTGCAAACATTTCAAGTGCTTGTTGCTTTGAAATTTCTTCCCTTTCAAAACTTTCACTTATATTGATAATTTTGTGCATTTCGTCTTCAATTTTAGCAAGGTCATCAGTTGTTAGTTGCTCTGACAAATCAAAATCATAATAAAAACCATCTTTTATTGCTGGCCCTATTGTTAGTTTAACATCTTTATATAATTTGCATACGGCTTTTGCCATAATATGCGCTAGTGAATGTCTTATAATCTCTATATCCATATTTTTATTTCTCCTAGCAATAATTTTATCACTAAAAGAACAAAAAAGCAAACAAAACTTATAAATTAATTTTTTAATATTGATTTCGCAGTTTTTGCTAATTTTGGATTAAATTTTGTTAATTTGATAATAATTCTTCCCTTTTTTAAATTAGAATTTTGATTTTGTTCAAGAAGTCTTTTAACCTGTTTTGTTACGCCTTCTGTTGCAGTAAAAAATTTTAGATGCGGATTTTGCAAAACCATTTTAATCAAATTTTCAAGATAATAATAATGAGTGCACCCCAAAACAACATTTTGATATTTTTTTTGTGGAATTTGTTGTTTTAAAGAATAATAAATTTTTGACCTATCATAAAAATCCTCGTCCACCAATTTTGCAATATCTTTTAAAGCCACAAATGTAAAATTTTTTTCATCAAGGTTTTCATTGATAATTTTATTATACTTTAATGTTAATTTTGTTGCCAAAATCAAAGTTTTTTCGTTTGTATTTACCATTTTGATTGGTGGCTCTGTTCCCACAACAGGAATATTATAATTAATTGTTTTATTATTTTTTTTGTTATTGCATTTTAAATTAAAGTTCGCCTCACTTCTCTTTTCACACAAAAATTGCCTAATATCGCAAATTGTGGCACTGGTTAAAGTGTTGCAAGCAAAAACAATAAGTTTGATGCAATATCTGTGCATATAATAATCAATTAATTTTATTGTATTTTGCACTAAAAATTCTTTACTTTTATCTCCAAACGGACAATTTTTGTTATCCAAAACATAAATAAAGTTTTCAGTTTTCAAATTTTCTTTCAAACTTTTTAAAATGTTAATTCCACCAAGTCCACTATCTATAACCAAAATATATTCTTTTTTCACAATAATATTTATGATAAAAGCACAAAAAAAGTTGATTAAAATTTAATAAACTTTTGTTATATTATCGGAACTTGTCGGCAAGCAACCCGCAGGGATATTTGCCAGCAACTGATGTTTATTCAAACCATGACGCCTTGGTTTATCAAGGAGTTGCGTAAGCAAATCAAAATTTTAACTTGCTTAAAATTTTACATCACACAGTTTATATAATTTAACAAAAAATATTGGCAAACTTTTGCCAATATTTTTTGTTTAAGAAACTTCTCTTGAAATTACTTCACAATTTCCATAAATTTTTATTTTGCATTCTTTTACGCTTTGTGGAATTGGCAAAGTTGTTGCACTTGATTTGCTAATTTCAATAGTGTAATATGCCGCATTTGCATAGTTTGTTGTAAAATTTTCATTCAAAACATTTCCATTTGTGTCACATCTAAAAAATCCAAGATAATTAAAATTATTATCATAGCAATAAACCCGATAAGCATAACCATTTGTTTTGTCTAATTCAATTTTTGTTGTTCCATTAACAGAAATAAAATTTTTGGTTGAAATTATTTTTTCATTGTTTCGAATAATTCCATCGGTTTCCCCTATTGAGCAATTTCCATATTCAGACATAACAAATCCAATTTGAAGCATATTAACTGCTTGCCTAGGTTCTAAATTAGCCATTTGAATTGCATAAATATCGCACAAAATTGTTGTGCTGGCATTCTTCTCTTCAAAGTCTGTTGATATTTTTGCGCTTATTGTTATATCGTGCCCTGTTGTGCCTTTTTCAAGCGTGCCAACAAATTTGTTGGTTACTGGGGTTTTGCTAGCATCTGATTGGAGATAAACGATTGTGCCGTCATAAACATAAACATTTGTGCCATCACTAAAATAAATGGCATTTTCAAACACATTTTTTTCATCGGATATTTTTATTATATAATAAGCGGCTTCACTTTCTTTTGTTAAACCCACTTTTATTGGAATATTTACTGTGTCCCCTGGCATAATTTTTCCACCACTTGCATAAGACGCATTTGTTCTTGACACATCAAATTTAAGTGTTTTGTTTGTGTTATCTATGCCCGTTCCGCTCACATCAAGTTCTATTGTTCCAAAGGTTAAATTGCCTGAATAACTTTCTTTGTCGGTGAACCATGCAAAGGTGATTACTGATATGCTTGCAAATATTATTATTGATATTATTAATATTATTGTTTTTATATTTATTTTTAATCTTTTATTCTCCATTAAAAAATCAACCCTCCATAGGTTGACCATTTTTTTGATATTTAGGCAAATTTAAGCATTCTTTGCCTTAACCTTACTTTGGTCAACCGCAAGTGTGGTCAACCGCAAGTGTTTTTCGTTTCTAAATACAATTTAGTCTTTCACTATCCATTAAAAAATATGCCATATTTTGATTATCTTTGTCAAATGAAATTAGTAAATTTTTAAAAATTATTTTATTTTTTTATAAGTGATGATTACAAAGTGCCTGTGGCACTCAAAAATTTTTGGAATATTTTTAAAATTTTTCTATATTTTTTAAATAAATGATAAGTGCAAAGTGCCTGTGGCACTCAAATGAAATTCGCATATTTTTTTATTGTTTTTATTTTTTATTTTAATAAGTGATAATTACAAAATACCTAACGGCACATTTTAATTCTATAAAGTGCATAATAGAATTGTTATTACGCTTAAATGTTTAAACATAAAATTTTAATTTATTAATTATTTTTTTGTAAAAAAAAACGAAATCAAAATTGATTTCGTTTTTTAAAATTAATTGTTTTCACTGCTATCTGTTGTGCTTCCAGCTCCAAGCATTTCTTTTGCTTTTGCAATTTTTGCTTCAACTTCGGCAATATCGCTTGCAATTTGTTCTGCATTTCTTGTTAAAATTTCATTTGATTTTTTCAAGATTGGATAACGGTCTTTTGCTTCGTCCATAACATTTTGACAATGTTCAACTGACATTCTTAAACCTTCAAGCATATCAATTTCTTCACGAAGTTTTTGTTCTTTTTCTTCGTCATGTTCATAGTTATTAACACCAAAGATTACCATTTTCTTTTTAGCAACGATTGCTTCTCTTCTTCTTAATTTTTCTTTGTCAGATTCCAAACTTCTTTCAATTCTGGCAAGTGGCAAATATTCTTTTTTGTTAATTTTCAAATCTTTGTCGTTTTGTTTTTGTCGTTCTTGAAGTTCAGCAAGTTTTGCCTCTAAAACTTCTAAATCTTCTTGCGAATATTCTTCATTTTCAACTGGTTTGTTTTCAAGTTCTTTTTTAAGATTTTCAACATCTTGTTTTGCTTTTTCTTCTAGGTCTTTGTTTTTGTTTTGTTCTTCTTCAACTTTTTTGTTAAGTTCTTCAATTTGTGCTTTAAGAAGTGCGATTTCGTCTTGAACTGGTTCTTGATTTTCAACATTTTCAACTGCTTTTTCAAGGTCTTGTTTTTCATCTTCTAGTTCTTCAACAGTGTTAATTTCTTCGTCATCTTCAAAGTCTGGTTCAATTTCTTGTTCTTCAAGATATTTGTTTCTTGCTTTCATGTTTCGTTCTTTAATTGCTTGCAAGATTTCTTCTATGCTTTTATCGTCTTCGTCTTCATCATCAAGAAAATCAAATTCGTCTTCTTCTTTTTCTTGTTTTTCTTCGTTTTCTTCTAGTTTTGGTTCAACTTTTTCTTCTTCATCAATTTGTTTTTCAACTTCTGGGCTAACTTTGTTGATGAAAGTGAAATTGTCATTAACTTCAACTTCTTCTTTTTTCTCTTCTTCTGGTTTGTTTTTTTCTTCAAGCAATTTTTGTTCTTCTTCGGCTTTTGCAAAATCTATGTTGTTTGTTTTTTCTGGTTCATTTTCTTTTTCATATTGCTTGTCAAAATCAAGTGCCAATTTTTTATCATTATTTTGAAGATAATAAGCATCATTTAGTGCTAAATCTTTATTATATTGATATAAAATTTCGTTATCTCTGTCGGAATTTTTTCGATTTCTAAAAAACAAAATTCCCCTTTTGCCGTCTATGCAACCCAAAATTAGGTCTACCAAAAGCAAAATAATAAAACCGGCAGCCAATGCCAAAACAATTATTGCCAAAACATTTAAAACTGCTGAAAATACATTTGAATTTAATAAATTATAACTCATAATTTTCTCCTTAAAAACTATTTATACGCATATTATAAAACAAATATATTTGCTTGTCAATAGCGAATTTTATTTTTTTGTTAATTTTTTTTACAATTTTTTTAAACTAATCAAGTTTTTGAACAAACTCTTTAACTTTGTCCGCATTTTTGTTTCCGTTAAATTTTTTATTTGTTTTTATTATGATTTTTGCAAGATTTTTGCCAGTTTTGATTGATGCAAGATATAATTCAACATGGTTTTTAATATAAAAATTTTCGCCGTCAAACATAACTTTTATTGGCTTGAAAACTTTGTTATTGATTAAATCATCTTTATAAATTTGAAATTTCTTTTTGTCTATTCTATTCAAATTTCTTGCAACAGAAATATAATTTGAATATTCGGCATTATTTTTTAGAATTTGTTGAAGAATTTTTGTTGTGTTTTGTTTGTTATTGTTGTTTATAACAAAGTTATATTTTTTTAAATATGATTTTTCAAACTTAAATCGTTTTAGCCTTAATTTTATTTGTGCCCTGCTATCGCCACGCTTTTTAAGCCTTCTTTTAAGTTCGCTTTTTGAGACATAAAGATAAACAGTTTCAACAAAACTATCGCTTAATTGTTCTTTTAAATTAAAAGTCCCAATAACACCCATATCTTTTAAAAGATGTTTGTTTTGTTTTAATAATTCTTTGCACAAATTTTTTTCAACACCATAAAAGTTGTTGTGAATAAGTTCATGTTCAAAAAAATCCCCATTCTTTATTTTTTGTTGAAATTCCTCTTTTGTTATAAAATAATAAGGTTCGCCGTCTTTTTCCCCTGGGCGTTTATCACGAGAAGTAAAAGTATGGATATACTCCAAATTTTTATCTTCTTCCATTAATTGTTTGATAATTGTGTTTTTTCCACAACTTGAACTTCCTGACAAAACTAAAATCATTATTTTTTTTCTCCTTCGCTTTTTAATAATTTATCCATTTCTTCTTCAAGGGTTTTAATCACCACTTGCATATTTTCTTTATTATAATCAAGGTCAAAATTTATTGGCTTTCCAATAACAAGAGTGTTTCGCCTAAAAATTCTGTTTTTCTTTTTATAAACCATTGGAATAACTGGTGCTTTGCTTTTTAATGCAAACATTGCAACACCTTCTTTAATCCCTGTTGCTTCTTCGGTTTTCATTCTTGTTCCTTGTGGAAAAATTAAAAGATTATAATTGTTGTTTAAAACTTCAAAACATTTTTTTATTGACGAAATTTCTGGTTTTTGCCTGTTAACAGGAATTGCACGCAATTTTTTCATAAAATACGCCTTAAATTTTGTGTTGCATAATTCTTTTTTGCAAAGAGCATAAACCTTTGTTTTGCCCGCATAATAGATTGGAATTGTGTCAATATTTGATTGGTGATTGCAACATAAAATTGCTTTCCCTTTAATCAAATTTTTTTTGCCAATTATTTTTGTTGGAAACAATATTTTTATTGGAAGCCAACAAAGAAAGTATAATATTTTGTATAGCATTATAATCTCCTAATATTAAGTATTTTAGTTTTATTTGTATTCTATTATATTTATATATTTTAAATCTTATTTTATTAACTTGTTTTAAAATTAATTAATAGTTTAAATTTTTTATAATTTCATCAACAGTTTGCTGTATTGTTAAATTTGAACTATCCACTACAACCGCATCATCAACAATTTTTAGTGGTGCAATTTTTCGATGAGTATCTTGATAATCTCGAAGTTCTAAATCTTTTTTAATTTCGTCAAGTGAAATTTTTTTGTTATATTGTTCATATCGTCTTTCTGCCCTAACATCAACGCTTGCCGTTACAAAAAATTTGTTTTTGCAATCTTTTAAAACTTCGCTTGTTATATCTCTGCCATCAATAATAATTGAACCTTGTTTGGCAAGATTTTTTTGACAAACTTTAATTTTTTCTCGAACAAGTTTGTTAGGGGAAATTTTGCAAGTTAAAAGAGAAATTTCGTTGGTGTTAAGCAAATTTGTAACATTTTGGTTATTCAAAAAAATTTGTTGCTTAAAATTATCAAATTCAACTTCAAGTTTTATGTTGTTGAGAATATTTTTAATTTTGTTTGTTTCTTTTTCATCTGTGAACATATCAGCATCAATATTATTTTGTTTGCAATACAGAGCAATAGCCCTATAAAGTGCCCCACTTGACAAATGATTGATACCAAGTTTTTCGCCCAAAATATCACAAATTGTGCTTTTCCCGCTTGCACTTGGTCCGTCAACTGCGATTACTAATTTATTCATATATTATTCCTTTACAAAATTTTTTAGGTCTTCAACTATACTATCAATATTTTCTATGCTTTGAAAGTTTGCTTTTGGCATTGTTTTGAACCATGTTATTTGTCTTTTTGCATAATTCCTTGAATCTTGCTTTATTTTTTCTTTAACTTCATCAATAGTTTTTAAGCCATCAAAATAATAAAAAAATTCACGATAACCTATGGCTTTCATGCTTTGGCTTTCTTTGGTTAAATTATATTTTTTAATCACAAACTTAACCTCGTCCAAAAGTCCACAATCAAACATTTCGTCAACACGCTTATTGATGCGTTTATAAAGGACTTCTCGGTCAGCACCCAAAACCACAAGTTTATAATCATATTTGCTTACAAGTTCGTCTTTTTCAAAATTTCCACCTTGGTCAATAATCTCCAAACTTCTAACCACTCGTTTAATATCGTTTTTGTGTAACGTCTCTGCCCGCTTTGGAGATTTTTGCTTCAAAATTTCATAAACATATTCATTGCCTTTTTCAAGTGCCAAATTTTTGTAATAATTTCGCAAATCTTCATTTTTCAAAACTTTTGAAAATGAATAAGGAAACAACAAACTTCGCATATAAAGCCCAGTTCCGCCAACCAAAATTGGAATTTTGTTAAGATTATATGCTTTTTCAATCTCCGCTTTTGCAAGTTTTACATAATCTGAAACACTAAATTCTTGATTTGGATAAACCACATCAATAAGTGCGTGTGGATAGTTTTTTTGTTCTTCTTTGGTAACTTTTGCCGTTCCAATATCCATGTCTTTGTAAATTTGCATACTATCACACGAAATCAAATAGCCGTTAAGTTCATCACAGCATTTTAATGCAAGAGCGGTTTTCCCAACACCTGTTGAACCACCAATTAGTATTAATTTTTTCATTTAAACTTTCCTTTTAAACCATTTTTCAAGTTCTGTTTTTGTTATTTCAATAACCGCTGGTCTTCCGTGTGGACAAGACAAAGTCATGTTGTTTTTTTGCATAATGTCAAGAAGCAAATTAATTTCGCTATCTTTAAGTTTATAGCCTGCTTTGATTGACGCCTTGCACGCTTTTTGCGAAAGTTTTTCTTTTAATAAATTTTCGGTTGTCAATTTTTTTAAACTTGTCAAATCTTTCAAGATGTCATCAAAAAAGTCTTTCAAATTTATTTCTGCCAAAATGCTTGGAATTGAAGAAACCCTAAAACAATTTTGTCCAAACAAACAAATTTCAAAGCCAAGTGAAGAAATTGTGTTAAGATTTTCTTCCACAAAATTTGTTTCAAGTTCGTTCGTTTCAAAAATGTATGGAACAAGCAGTGGTTGAACAGACAAATTTTTGCTGTTAATTTGATTAATTAATTTGTCATAATTTAACCTTTCATGGCAAGCATGTTGGTCAAAAACAAAAATTGAACCATTAATTTCAAGCAAAATGTATGTTTCAAACGCTGTTCCAATAATTTTATAATTCAAACTATCAATATTTTCAAAAACCTGTTGTTTGGTTGAATAAATATTTTCTTCAACTTTGTTTTTAATCTCGCTATCATAATCTTGATTGTTTGTTAAATTAACTTCACACAAATTATTTTGTTCATTTTTTGCCCTGTCAAGTTGTTTGTTCAAAACTTTGGTCATAATTTCGTTTTCACAAAATTTGCTGTCAGCGTTTGAAATAGTCTCAAAATTATCAATAATTTTTTGCTGGTTTGGTGAAATATTTTTGATAATTTCTTGATTTTCACTATTTTGATTATTTTCAACAGTTTTTGTGTTTGTTTCAAAACTATAATCAAAACTTTTTCCAACAAAATTGTTTTGTGGTTTTTGTTCGGGTTGTTTTTTTATATTTTCAAAAATATTTATTTGTTTAACAAAAGCATTATTTACCAACGCTTTTGATATAGCCGTATAAAAATAACCATAAATTTTTTGCGTGTTTTCAAACTTAACATCAAGTTTGTTTGGGTGCACATTAACATCAACACTTCCTGCTGGCAAATCGAAATTTAAAACAAACATTGGAAACTGCCCTTTCATAATCAAATTTTCATAGGCATTTTGCACACAAGTTGAAATAAGGCTGTTAATAACATAACGATTGTTTATTATCAAAGTTTGATAAGTTCGATTTGATTTTGTGTAGGTTGGTTTTGAAATATATCCATATATGTGAATATCATCAACTTTATAATCAACTTTAATTAAATTGTTTAATGTGTCCTTTTTATAAACTTCATAAATTGCATTTTCCAAACTTGTTCCACTTGATTTGTAAACAAGTTCACCTTCAACAACATAAGAAAATTTAATATGCGGATTTGCAAGAATATATCTTGAAACCAAATTTGTTATTTCACTTTCTTCAGTTTTTGGTTTTCGCAAAAATTTTTTTCGGGCTGGAATGTTATAAAACAAATCTTCAATTTCAACAATCGTTCCATTATTCATAGGATAATCGCAAAAGTTTTTAACAATTCCGCCGTCAATTTCAATTTGTCGCCCTTCTTGAAATTCGTTTTGCTTTGTTTGCATTTTTAGTTTTGTAACTGATGCAATGCTTGACAATGCTTCTCCACGAAAACCAAGAGTTGAAATTGCATTCAAATCTTCAATACTTTTTATTTTGCTTGTTGCGTGAGTGATAAAAGCAGGTTTTACATCATCTGGGTGAATGCCACAGCCGTTATCAACAATTCTTATTTTGTCAATCCCGCCGTTTTCAATTTCAATCAAAATTTCGCTAGCACCTGCATCAAGTGAATTTTCAACAAGTTCTTTAACTATTGATGCTGGTTTTTCAACAACTTCTCCCGCTGCAATTTTGTTATAAACGCTTTCATCTAATATGTTAATTCTGTTCATTACAAACTATCCTTTAAATTATTTAAAATCGAAAATGCCTCTAAGGGGCTTATTTTGTTAAGGTCAAGGTCTTTCAAAATATTAATTACTTGCAAATCTTTAACATTAACGCCACTTGAATAGGCTTCATTTTTAACAACATCTTTTTCTTCAAGTTTTTGAAGAACTTTTTTGCTGTTTTCAATAATCTCGGCTGGAAGCCCAGCAAGTGAAGCAACTTCAATACCAAAACTTTTGTTTGCCCCACCTCTAACAATTTTTCGCAAAAACAAAATTTGTCCATTAATTTCTTTAACTGTTATTCGATAATTTTTTACACCTTCAAGTTTGCCTTCAAGTTCAGTAAGTTCATGATAATGTGTTGAAAACAAAGTTTTTGCTTTTAAGTGTTTGCTTAAATATTCTGTAACTGAATAGGCTATTGACAATCCGTCATAAGTGGCAGTTCCCCTGCCAACTTCATCAAGCAAAATCAAACTTTTGTTTGTAGCATTTGCCAAAATATTTGCAACTTCGGTCATTTCAACCATAAATGTGCTTTGACCATACAACAAGTCATCACTTGCTCCAATTCGTGTGAATATTCGGTCAGTAAGTGAAATTTCGGCACTTTTTGCTGGAACAAAACAGCCAATATGTGCAAAAAGAGTTATTAAAGCAACTTGACGCATATATGTGCTTTTTCCCGCCATGTTAGGACCGGTTATTATCATTGTTCGATTTTCATCACAATCAAGCAAAGTGTCATTTTCAATAAACTCACCCTTTTTTAGTAATTTTTCAATTATTGGGTGTCGACCATTTTCAATTTTTATATGATTAATGTTTGAATTTATAATTGGTTTTGTATAATCATTTTCAATGCTAACAACGCTTAAACTTATTAAAGCATCTAAAAGAGCCAAAAGTTTGCTTGAATTTTGAAATTTTGGAACTTCTTTGCTTAACCTTTCTTTAATTGAAATATAAAGTTCAATTTCTCGTTTAAGTGCCTTTTCTTTTGAAGTTAGAATTTTGTTTTCAAGTTCTTTAAGTTCTTGTGTGTAATATCTTTCGGCATTTGTCAATGTTTGTTTACGAATATACCTATAAGGAACTAAATCTTTTTGGCTGTTTGTAACTTCAAACAAAAATCCAAACACCCTTGAATATTCAACTTTAAGACCTTTTATTCCAGTTAATTCTTTTTCAGTTTCAACCAAATCATCTATCGTTTCTCTAACATGAGAAGAAAAGTTTTTGTTTTCGTCAAAATCAGCATCAAACCCTTCTTTTAAAAAACCGCCGTCTTTATAATTTACAACAGTTGTTTTTTCATCAAAAGCCGAATCTAAAAGATTATAAATTTCGGAAAAATCATCAAGTTTTTCATAAACATCTTTTAATAATTTTGTGCTAAAACCTTTAAGTTTTTCTTTTATTTCGGGCAAAATTTTTAAACTATTTTTTATCATAACACATTCTCGTGGAGTGATTGAGTTATAACTTATTTTGCCTGCAAGCCTTTCAATATCACTAATATGTTTTAAAAGTTCAACCAAATTGTCCCTAACAAACAAATTATTGTTTAGTTCTTCAACACTGTTTAGCCTTTCATTTATCAAAACTTCATTAAAAAGTGGTTGTTCAATAAAGTTTCTTATCATTCTTCCACCCATGCTTGTTGAAGTTTTGTCTAAAAGCCACAAAACCGTTCCCCGCTTTTTGCCTTCTTTGTTTTCAACAAGTTCCAAATGCTTTCGGGTATTTGCATCAAGATACATATAATCTTTGCTGTAATAATGTTTGATAGTGTTAATATGATTTAATGCTCGTTTTTGAGTTTTAAACAAATATGAAAATAACGCACCAATACAAATAACTTGGTTTTTGTTTGTAATTTCAAAAACTTTAAAATTTTCGGTTTTAAATTGTTTATAAAAAAGTTCTTCGCTGTTTTTAAGGTTAAAATCTGTTCCGTCAAGGCAATTAAAATTTGGAATATTATCAAATTTAACAGCACTCATGTTCAAACTTTCAAGTTTCATTTCGTCATTGCAAATAATTTCGGACGGATTTATCATAACCAAAAAGTCGTTAACTGCTTGCAAACTCGTTTCGGTTGTTATATAAAACTCACCAGTTGAAATATCAGTAAAAGCAATAGAATAATCTTTGTTATAATAAATGCAAGCAATATAGTTGTTTTTCTTTTGCTCTAATATTTCGTCTTCCATAATTGTTCCCGGAGTTACAATTCTAACAACATCACGCTCAACAAGTTCTTTTCCACCTTCTTTTGGGTCTGTTAACTGTTCGCAAATGCCAACTTTATAACCCAAACTCAAAAGTTTTTTCAAATATATATCGCATGCTTTTGCTGGAACTCCACACATTGCAACTTTGTTTTCTAACGAACAATTTTTGCTGGTTAAAGTTAAATCAAGAAGCCTTGAACATAAAACGGCATCTTCGTCAAAAAGTTCATAGAAATCGCCCAAACGATAAAACAAAATAACATCTTTGTATTGTTCTTTAAGCAAAAAATATTGCTTCATCATATTTGATGCATTTTTCTTATCGTTTTCCGAAAACATATAAACATCTTTAAAATCCATAAATTTCTCCTATGTGGTTTAATTTTTATTTTTCAAAAGTTCTTTTTCTAAATTTAAAATTTTATTAACTCTTTCATTTTTAATTTCAAGTGGAATTTGATTTTCCATTTTTTCGGCTTTTGTGCCTGTTCGTGGTGAATACATATAAGCAAAAATGCCATCATATCCAACTTTTTTAACAAGTTCAACAGTTTGATTAAAATCTTCTTCGGTTTCACCCGGAAAACCAACTATCAAATCGGTTGTTAGTCTTGCCGAAGGAATTTTTTTTCGGATATAATCAACAATTTCCAAATAATGTTCGATAGTATATTTTCTGTTCATTAAATTTAAAATTCTGTTGCTTCCGCTTTGAACTGGCAAATGAATTTCTTTGCTCAATTTTTCATTTTCACTAATAGTGTCAACAACATCTTTGCTTAAATCTTTTGGGTGGCTTGTCATAAACTTAATTTCAAAATTGCCATCTAATTTTGCAAGAGTTTTTAGCAAGTTGTTAAAGTTAACATTTTCATCTTCAATATCATTTCCATAACTGTTAACATTTTGACCAAGAAGAGTTATTGTTTTATATCCTTCGCTTATAAGTTTTTTAACTTCTTCAATAATTTCATTAAAGTTTCGGCTTCGCTCTCTGCCCCTAACAAACGGAACAATGCAGTATGAACAATAATTGTTGCAACCATAAATGATATTTACATAAGCATTTTCTTTGTTATCTCTAACCATATTTGTTTGTTCAGGCATTAATTTGTCATCGGTGCAAAATTCAATAACCCGTTTTTGCCCATTAAGCCTTTTTTGCACAAATTCTTTAAACAAATGAAGATTATGTGTGCCAAAAACAATATCCACATAGGGATATGTTTTTTCAAGTTTTTCAACTCTATCTTTTTGTTGAGTCATGCAACCACAAACGGCAATAATCAAATTTTTGTTTTTCTTTTTAAGTGGCTTTAATGCCCCAATATTTCCAAAAGCACGGTCTTCTGCCCCTTGACGAATGCAACAGGTGTTAAAAACAATAATGTCGGCTTCTTCTTTGTTAGCAGTTTTTTCATAGCCAAGTTCTTCAAGCATTCCACAAAGTTTTTCACTTTCATGAATGTTCATTTGGCAACCATAAGTTATAACTATATATTTTTTATTCATAGTTTTATTATACACTTTTTTTATAGATTTTTCAACATAATTTTATATAAAAAAACTAATACTATAATTATGAAAAAAGTTTTAAAAATTAGTTTTATTGTTTTGTTAAGTTTAATTTTTGTTATAGTTTGTGCTTTTAGCATAATTTTGGGTAGTGCAATAAAAAGTGCCAAAAATGTTAATTTTGACAAAAATTTGTTAATATCTTCTTCAAGCAAAATTGAAATATATAACAAAAACAACGAACTTATAAAAAACAACAGTTCAAACAAAATTATAGACTATGAAAATTTGCCAAGTCATGTTAAAAACGCATTTATATCCATAGAAGACAAACAGTTTTATAATCATCATGGGCTTAATTATAAAAGAATATTTAAAAGTATGTTAAACAATCTTAAAAGTGGATATTTGAAAGAAGGTGGTTCAACAATAAGCCAACAACTTATAAAGAACACTCACCTTGGAAATGAAAAAACCTTTGACCGAAAAATTAAAGAAATTGTTTTAACAAAAAAACTTGAAAAAAATTTTAGCAAAGATGACATTTTGGAAACATATTTGAATGTTATTTATTTCGGCAATAATGCTTATGGGCTTGAAAACGCAAGTTTTGCATATTTTAACAAACCCGCAAGCGAACTTTCAATAAACGAAAGTGCAATTTTGGCAGGACTTATAAAAGCCCCAACAAAATATTCCCCAATACTTAATCCTGAAAATTGTTTAAAACGAAAAAACCTAGTTTTGAGTGAAATGTTAAAAGATGGACATATTTCACAAGAAGAATATGACGAAAATGTTAACAAAAATATTGAACTTTGCCTTAATAAAAATACAATTAAAAATATTTATGAACAAGCAGTTATTCAAAGTGCTGAAAAAATTTTGAATATGGACGAACAACAAATGAAAGTTAATGGAGTTAAAATTTATACATATTTAGATGAAGAATTGCAAAGCAAATTGATTGAAATTGTGAACGATCCCAAATTTTACCATAAAAACAAATATGGGAATATAGCCGACAGTTCGGCAGTTGTTATTGACAATGAAACTGGTGGAATAAATGCATTTTATGGAAAATGTGATTATAATCTTGTTAATATAAAACGACAACCAGGTTCAACAATAAAACCAATTTTAGTTTATGCCCCCGCACTTGAAGACGGAAAAATATGCCCCGAAACTCCTATTCTTGACGAAAAAATTAATGTTGATGGCTATTCTCCAAAAAATGTTGGCGGAGTTTATCATGGATATGTTAGCGTTCAAGAAGCAATAGAGCAATCTTTAAATATCCCTGCTGTTAAGATTATGCAAGATGAAGGAATTGAAAAATGCAAAAACTTTGCAAAAAATGCGGGTGTTAATTTTGATGGCGAAGGCAACAATTATGCTTTGGCTTTGGGAGGATTTAAGTTTGGAATGGATATTATCGACTTATCCAACACTTTTGTTCCTTTTGCTCTTGATGGAAATTTTGTTAAAGCAAGTTTTATTAAAAAAATTGAATGCCCATTTGGAACACTATTTGAAAACATGGAAACAAAAAACAAAATTATGAGTGATGAAACCGCATATCTTATGACAAAAATGTTAATTTCGGGTGCAAAAAAAGGAACAAGTATGAGGCTCAAAAATCTTCCTTTCACCGTGGCAGGCAAAACTGGAACAGTTGGAATTAAAAACACAAATTTAAACACCGATGTCTATTCGTGTGCCTACACAAAAAACAAAACTTGCGGTGTTTGGCTTGGCAACACTTCTTATAAAACTGAATTTAATTTGGAAGGCTCTAATAATGGCGGAACTTATGCAACAAGTATGTTAAAAGAAATTTTAATTTCAAGTTTTGATAAAGATAAAGACAATAATTTTGCCGTTCCAAGTGGAATTGAAAGAATTAACATTGATGAAGCGTGTCTTGAAAATGAACATGAAATTAAACTTGCGGGCGTTAACACCCCACCAATCTATAAAAAAACAATAGAAATTAACAAAAAGTTTAATAATTTTAAAGTTAGCACAACTTATTCTAATCCACAGCCTACAACTTTTGAAATTAAACTTGAAAATAAAAAACCAAAAATTACTTTTGACGCAAAATCATATTTGATTTACAAAATTATGCGAATTGAAGAAGACCAAACAACTTGTTTGGATACAATTAAAAATAAAAAAGGTGAAATTGTTGTTGTTGATGACAGTGCTGAAAGCGATGTGTTTTATGATTATTATATTGAATGCTATGCTTATAATTATTCAACATTTACCCCAAGTGCTAAAAGCAAAAGTGAGTTTAAAAAGGTTATAATATTATAAAAAATAAAGCCCAAAGGCTTTATTTTTGATTATATTAATATTTTATTAATTTTAATTTTCAACTTTTTTAAGTAATAACAAAATTTTAGTTAAAACTTAAATTTATGTTATTCAAAACAAAAATTATTTTGTGTCATAATCATTTTCGTCAAGATAAATTTTGTTATCGTCTTCAAACAAACTTTTTAAAGTTTTTCTTGCCTTTTTGATTTTTGCTGAAACAACTATAGTGTCAACAAATGAATAAATTGCATCAACAATTAGTGCCACACCAATTAATATCAACAAAACTTGTTCTGTTTGTGGATAAACAACAATCAAAATCCCCATTGCAAAAACAACTAATGCTAAAATTAAATTTAGCCACCAATATTTTGCACCAAATTTGTGGCAATCAGCCGACCATTGTGTCATAAGCAAGCCTTTAACAATAAAATATAAGCCGAACATAAGCCCAAACACTCTCATGTCGCTTAAAGTTTGAGCATTAACAAAAATAATTATTGAAATTGCAATGTTAACAAGCCCATTTATAAATCCAAAAGGTTCTATGCCATAACAAAAATAGTTAAAACATTTTATTAATCCAATAAGCATAACCAAACTTGCAAAAGTATAGATTATTGCTAGTTTTGTAAAATCTTGAAAAGCGATTAAAAGCACACCAAACACTAAACAAGAAAGTGCTTCTAATAATGACCAAACTTTTATGTTCTTTAAAAATTTTTTCATATCAAATTCCTTCTATTCTTCTTCATTTATTTTTGCTTTAATTTTTTCTTCAATTTCGTTATAAATTTCTTCATTTTGCTCTAAAAATGCTTTTGCATTCTCTTTGCCTTGCCCAATTTTTTCGCCATTATAACTAAACCATGCACCGCTTTTTTCAATGATGTCATAATTAACAGCCAAATCAATAAGGCAACCAACTTTTGAAATTCCTTTGCCAAACATAATTTCAAATTCGGCAACTTTGAAAGGAGGTGCAAGTTTGTTTTTTACAACTTTAACTTTTGTTTTGTTTCCAACAACTTCATCACCAACTTTAATTGTGTCTGTTTTTCTAACATCAAGCCTTATGCTTGAATAAAATTTCAATGCTTTTCCACCAGTTGTTGTTTCTGGACTTCCAAACATAACACCAACTTTTTCTCTTAATTGGTTAATAAAAATAACACAAGTATTTGTTTTTGAAACTATCCCAGTAAGTTTTCTTAATGCTTGGCTCATAAGTCTTGCTTGAAGCCCGATAAAACTATCCCCCATTTCGCCGTCTATTTCGGCTTTTGGAGTTAGTGCGGCAACAGAGTCAATAACAACCAAATCAATCGCACCACTTCTAACCAAGGCTTCGCAAATTTCCAATCCTTCTTCACCAGTTGAAGGTTGAGAAACATAAAGTTCACTAACATTAACACCAAGGTTTCCAGCATACACAGGGTCAAGGGCGTGTTCTGCATCAATAAAAGCACAAGTTCCACCCATTTTTTGCATTTGACTTACTATAGTTAATGCAACAGTAGTTTTACCACTGCTTTCTGGTCCATAAATTTCAACAATTCTTCCACGAGGAACTCCGCCAATTCCAAGAGCCTTATCAAGAGTTAAACAACCAGTTGGGATAACTTCAATGCTTCGGTCAAAATGTTGATCCATTTTAATAACCGAGCCTTTTCCAAATTGTTTTTCAAGTTGAAGTATTACACTATCAAGTGCTTTTTTCTTATTATCATCCATAATTTTTATCCTTTTATTTTAATTTAATTATTAAAAACTTCTTTGTTTTTAACGCAATAGTTAATTCCGCTTAATATGCTAACAAGAGTTGCTAAACCAATAATAACATATCCTGTCCACATAAATATTTCAATTAAAAGTGCTGAAACACTTATTGCCCCACTTAAAGATAAGATTGCTGAATAAGCAAGCAAAACCGAAATTCCAACATCTTGCAAAACAGTTTTTAATTTGCCCCACTTATCGGCACTTATAATAACATTATTGCTTGCAGCAACTTGCCTTAAAGCACCAACAATAAAATCTCTTGCAAGCATTGTGAACAACACAATCTCTGCAAAAATTGGAATTATTGTGTGATCAACACACACCAATGTTAATGCTGCAAACACCAAAAGTTTGTCGGCTATTGGGTCTAAAAACTTTCCAAGATTTGTAACTTCATTATTTTTTCTTGCAAGGTAACCATCTAAATGGTCGGTATACGCTGCAAGCATAAAGAAAAATAATGCCAAAAACTTGCCAATTCCATAAGGAATAAAACTTGCAAGATAGAAAAACATTACAAGTGGAATGAATGCTATTCTTGTGAAAGTTATTTTGTTTGGTTTATTTAATTTCATCAATAATTTCTCCTAATAAATCTATGCCAATCACATCTGTGATTTTAATTTTATAAAAACTTTTTGGTTTAATGTCAAATTTGCTAGTGTTTTTTGCAAAAATTTCAGTATCAATAACAGGTGCATTATATTCACTTCTAAACAAGCAAACATTCTCTCCGTTTTGAGTTGTATGACAAGCATTCTCACACACACAGGTTAATGTTTTGCCAACAAGATTTTTGTTATTATTTATTATAACATTATTTTGAACTTTTTGCAATTTTTTAACTCGATTATTTTTAATAAAGTTTGGAATTTGCTTTTTCATATAATATGCTTTTGTGCCTTCTTCTTTTGAATAAGCAAAAAAGCCAACATTATTAAGATTATATTTTGTTAAAAAGTCTTTAATTTCGTTAATTTCTTTGCGTTTTTCACTTGGAAAACCAACAATAAAAGTGCTTCTAATGCTAATATAATTTTTACAACCACGAAGTTTTTGCATAATTGATTCAATTTTTTTCTTATCACCTTTTCGGTTCATAAGTTTTAAAATTCGATTGCTTACGTGTTGAAGTGGAATATCAATATATTTGCAAACTTTTGGATTGTTATCTATCTCATTAATTAGTTCATCTGTTATAAGTTCAGGATAGCAATATAAAAGTCTAATCCATTTTAAATTTTCAATTTTGCTTAAACTTTTAATAAGTTCAACAAGTTTATATTCCCCATATAAATCATGACCATAATTTGTAACATCTTGAGCCACTAAAATAATTTCTTTAACACCCGATTTAACCAAATCTTCTGCTTCTAAAACTAATTTTTCAATCGGCACAGATTTATATCTTCCCCTAATAAACGGAATTGTGCAATAAGAACAAAAGTTGTTACAACCATCAGCAATTTTAAGATACGCATAATTTGAAGGTGTTGAAATAACTCTGTTTAGGTTGCAAAAACTTGGAACAAAACTTTCTTCATTGCCGTAAAGCGACAAAATATGACGAACGATAAACTTATTCTCTTTTAGTGGCAAAATAAGGTCGGCTTCGTGCAAATTTTGTTTAAGTTCACTTTCATTTTTTTGGCTTAAACAACCTGTTATTATTAGTTTTTCAAGTTTTTTTGAATTTTGCTTAACTTCAAAAATTGTTTCCAAACTTTCTTTTCGGCTTGCATTCAAAAATGCACAAGTGTTGATAATAACAATTTCAGCATCTGAAACATCATTTGTAAATTCAAAGCCAAATTGTTTAAGCAAATAAAGCATTTGTTCAGCATCTACTCTGTTTTTATCACAGCCAAGCGTTATTAATGCAATTTTCTTTTTAAGCAAATTTTCTTTTGTTAGCATAGTTTATCCTTTTAATTTGTAATTTTTTAACAATTTTTATCTATTTTTAATCGCCGTATTTTTCTCTATATTCATCCATGGTCATATAAACAGTTCTTGGTCTTGAACCATCGGCTGGTGAAATATAATGAAGTCGTTCCATTTGGTCAATTATCTTTCCCGCCCTAGAAAAACCAAGGGCAAAATGTCGTTGAAGTTTTGAAATACTTGCTTGACCAATTTCAATAACATATTTAAGCGCTTCAGGAAGCAAACTGTCAAGTTCGTTAGGGTCAAAGCCTGATGCTCCAATTCCCCCAGAAGCCTCGCTAGTTTTATTAATTTCTCGTTCTGCCTCATCACTAAACACGCTTTCGTTGTTTTGTTTTATAAAGTTAATAACATTTTTAACTTCTTCATTAGAAACAAACGCACATTGTATTCTTGAAGGTTCTGGCAAATCTTGTGGATAATAAAGCATATCACCTTTTCCAAGCAATTTTTCAGCACCAACTCGGTCTAGTATTGTTTTGCTGTCAATAAAACTTGTAACAGCAAAAGCAATTCTTGATGGAAGATTGGTTTTGATTGTTCCAGTAATAACATCAACTGATGGTCTTTGAGTTGCCAAAATTAAATGAATTCCCGCAGCACGGGCTTTTTGTGCAATTCTAACAACACGGTCTTCAATTTCTTTTTTGTTTGTGCTCATCAAATCGTTCATTTCATCAATAATCATAATGATATAAGGAAGTTTTTCTCTTTCTCCGCTAACAACTTCCCTAGTTTCGTTATATTCATCAAGTTTTTTAACATAAAGTTCTTCAAAAAGTTCATATCTTCGTTCCATTTCTTTTATCAAATAGTTAAGAGCATTGATTGCTTTGTCGGAATTGCAAATAACTTCTGGAATTAACAAATGTGGAAGATTATTAAACATCGAAAATTCAACACGTTTTGGGTCAACAAGCACAATTCGCAAATCTTCTGGACTGCACTTATAAAGCAAACTTACAAGCAACACATTAAGGCACACACTTTTTCCGCTTCCTGTTGAACCAGCAATCAAAAGATGTGGCATTTTTTCCATGTTGCAAACTCTATAAGTTCCATTAATATCCTTTCCAAGAGCAAATGTTAATTTGCCTTTTGCTGAATAAAATTCTTTGCTCTCTAACACTTCACGAAGCCCAACAGTGGCAATTTCTTCGTTTGGAACTTCAACACCAACCGCACTTTTGCCTGGAATTGGTGCTTCAATACGAACGCCGTGAGGAGACGCTAGTGCCATTGCAATATCATTTGAATATTGATTTATTTTGTTAACACTAATTCCTGGTGGCATTTCAAGTTCAAACCTTGTTACGCTTGGACCGCAAGTTACACCAATAACTTTGGCTGGAACTTTAAAGTTTTCAAGTGTTCGTTCAATAATTTGACCTTTTTCTTGATAGTTTTCACAATATTTACTAGCATCTGTTGAAATTGAATTTAGCAAATTTGTTGTTGGATAAACATATTTTGATGGTTTTTTGTAAGTGGCTTTTGTTGGTTCGCCTTTTTTTTCTAATAAATTGGTTTGTTTAAATTTTGATTTGTCAACAAAATCTTGTTCGCTTTCCATTCTTTTTACTTTATTAAGCAAATCATCAATTTTAACATCACTAATTTTTTCACCATTATTTTGTGATTTGTTTTCAGGTTGCTCTTCATTTTTTTGATTGTTTTCACTCAAATTTTGGTTGACTGCCTGTGAAGATTGACCAAAATTTGTGTTGTTATAAGTTTCATTTTGTGTTTTGTTTTCAATATTGTTATTTTTGTTAGAATCAAAATTGTTTGTTTGACTATCAAAATTATTGTTTGAATTTGCACTATTTTGCAAATTTTGCTCTGTTTCTTTTATATAATTATTAATTGGCAAGTTTTTAAGATTATCTTCCAAATTCAAATTTCGTTTTTTCATTTGAGCAATATCTTCAGTTGTTTGTTTATGATAATCTTTATCAAGAGTTGCACGCAAAAAATCAAGATTTTGTTGTTTTGTGTTTTTAGATTCTTTAACATAATTTTTGCCTGTATAACTTGAATAGTTAAACGCATCAAAATTATTTAGCCTATTATTCATTTCGGTTTCGGCTGTGTTTTCATCACTAAAAATTGGAGTTAGTGGCTTATTATTATATACTTTTTCAAAGGTTTCAATTTGATTATTTCGTGGTGCTTGACCGTTTCTTATGTTATAAAGACCTAATTTTTGTTTTGCTATATCTCGTTTTGCTTCATTTTTTTGAATTTCAGCGTCTATTGTTATTTTTGGTTTTTCTTCTTTAACAATATTATCGTCAAAAATTTGTTCTTGCAAAAAACTTGAAGCCCCACTTGAAATTTTAACTTCTTCAATTCTTGTTTTTTGTTTTTTGTTTGTTTTTGCAAAGTTTGTGCTGTTTTTGTTAATCAAAAAGAAATCAATTATTTTATAGGCACAAAAAATTAACAAAATAGAAAATAAAATATATGCACCAAAATATTGAATAGTTTTTATTAATGGATAAGTTAAAAAACCCATAAACAGTCCGCCAACTGATGTTTGCGAAAAGTATAATTCAGACAAATAAGCCCCATAAGAAGCGGTTGTTACATGAGCGGAAAATGCCAAGTGAAAAATCCCTAAAACTGAAATTAAAGCAAGGGTTATATAAACAATAAATCGCTTTGGCATAACAAACTTTTTGTTTTTAAAAAGCATATAACTTATTGTATATCCACCAAAAAACAAAGGATAAGCAAAAAGCCCAAAAAAACCAAGCAAAAACACTTTTAAAAACTTAATTAAATTTGTAAAAAGAGCAAAATAGCCTATGCTTGAAACAATTATTAAAGCAATGGCAATATTCTTTTTTGTATTTTTTGGCTGTTTGTTTTTAAGTGGTGAAATATATTGCAAAATAACTCCCTCCCAATTTTTATTATTATAACACAACTTAATTTAAAATTAAATAATAAAACAAATCTTTTTTTAATTTTTTTGCAATATTTTAAAACATTATTTTAACAAAAAAATTTCAGATTAAAAAAAGCAAACATAAGTTTGTTTCTTTTATTATTTTTTAATTAAAGTTTTTCAATAAGTTTAAGGTCTACTCTGCCTTTTTCGTCAATTTTGATAACTTCAACCAAAACTCTGTCGCCAATTTTAACAACATCTTCAACTTTGTTAACGTGTTCTTTTGAAAGTTTTGAAATATGAACCATACCTTCTTTGCCTTTCAAACATTCAACAAAAGCACCAAATTGCATAATTCTAACAACTTTACCTTCATAAGTTTTGCCAAGTTCAAGTTCGGTTGCAATATCTAAAATCATTTCTTTTGCTCGTTCATTCATAAAATTGTCAGTTGAAGCAATCATAACCTTGCCTTCGTCAGTAATATCAATTTTAACGCCAGTTTCGTCAATAATTTTGTTAATCATTTTTCCACCAGAGCCAATAACATCTTTAATTTTGTCTGGATTAATTTCAAAACTGATAATTTTTGGAGCAAATTTTGACAATTCTTTTCGTGGAGCGTCAATAACTTCAAGCATTTTTCCAAGAATATGCATTCTGCCTTGTTTTGCTTGATTTAAAGCGGTTTTAAGGATATTTTCATCAATTCCTTTGATTTTTATATCCATTTGAATTGCTGTAATTCCCTTTTCAGTTCCCGCAACTTTAAAGTCCATATCTCCAAGGAAATCTTCAAGCCCTTGAATATCCGAAAGAATTGCCACTTTATTTTTGGCTTCGTCTTTAATTAACCCCATTGCAATTCCTGCAACTGGTGCTTTGATTGGAACACCCCCGTCCATTAATGCCAAAGTTGAACCACAAACACTTGCTTGGCTTGTTGAGCCATTACTTGACAATACTTCACTTACAGTTCTTATCGCATAAGGGAATTCTTCTTCGCTTGGAAGAACAGGTTCAAGTGCTCTTTCTGCTAGTGCACCATGACCAATTTCTCGTCTTCCTGGACTTTTTAAAGGTTTTGCTTCGCCTGTTGAATATCCTGGCATATTATAGTGATGCATATATCGTTTGCAATCTTCATCATCAAGTCCTTCCAATTTTTGCATATCAGAAATTGAACCCAATGTTAAAGTTGTCATAACTTGTGTTAATCCACGAGTGAAAACACCACTTCCATGAACTCTTGGAAGTAAGCCCGTTTCACACCAGATTGGTCTAATTTCTGTTAAACTTCTTCCGTCAGGACGAACGCCTGCATCAATTATTTTTTTACGCATTACTTCTTTTTTTATGTAATACAAACTGTTAACAATATCTTTTTCATGTTCTGGATAAATTTCAGCAAAATGAGCAAGAACATCATTTGTCATTTCTTCTTCTGCTTCATCTCGAAGATGCCTATCAAAGTTTTCCATAACTTTTTCAACTTTTGAATAAGCATATTCTCTAACATCTTTATCTATATTTTCAGGCACATGATAATATTCTATTTCAACCTTTGGTTTGCCAATTTCTTTTTGAATTTGCTCAATAAATTCAACAATTTTTTTGATTTCACTGTGAGCAAGCATAATGCCACCAAGCATTTCTTCTTCAGTAACTTCTTTTGCACCTGCTTCAACCATCAAAACAGCATCTTTTGTGCCACTAACAGTTAAGTGCAAAACACTTTTCTCTTTTTCTTTAACAGTTGGGTTAATAATATATTTTCCGTCAACCATACCAACAACTACGCTTCCAGTTGGACCAGCAAAAGGAATATCACTAATTGACAAAGCAATAGATGAACCAATCATTGCCAAAACTTCTGGCGCATAATCTGGGTCTACACTTATGCAAGTTGCAACAACTTCAACATCATTATAAAATCCTTTTGGAAATAAAGGTCTAATTGGTCTATCAATCAAACGACTTGTTAAAATTGCTTTGTCGCTTGCCCTGCCTTCACGTTTTTTATATCCACCAGGAATTTTTCCAACTGAATACATTTTTTCTTCAAAATCAACACCTAGTGGAAAAAAATCCATTCCTTCCCTAGGAGATTTGCTCATGTTAACATTAACCATAACTTTTGTGTCCCCCATAGACACAATGCAATGACCATTAGTTTGAAAGCAAAATTTTCCTGTTTCCACAATCAATTCTTTTCCCGCTATTGTGGTTTTAAATTGTCTACCTAAATCCATTTCTTCTCCTTTAATAACCAAATTATTATATCTTATTTTAATTTTTTTGGCAAACGAATATTGATATTTATTGGCAAAAGCATTAAAAAAGTACTTAATGCCTTCTTGCAAGCAAGAAGGCTTAATTGCACTTTTTTTGATTTTTGCAAAGCATAAATACTTGCCAGCAAGCAATGCTTTTGCCCACATCTCATCACCAGTGAATAAAAAAGAGCCCTAAAAGGGTTCTTTAAAAATTTAAATTATTCCGCAACAACTTGATAAATATCAGTAGAGCCTTCTTTTAAAACTGATTTGTATCCTTCTGCCACAAAGTTTGTATTAGGTCCTTCAGCATAACAGTTTGCAGGATTAAATATCTTATATTCACCACCTTTTATAGTTACTTTTGCAGTTCCGTCTTTATAAAACTCATCATAACAATTAATAACATATTCATCAGCTTTTATATCGCTTTTTTGTTGAATTGAATATTCACCACCATTTATTATCAATTCACCTTTATATACATATATTGCGTGTACATTTCCAATAAAAGTTCCATCTTCAACAGTTAATTTACCACCAACAGTTTCAGCAGCAAAACAATCATATGCTTTACCATGAATAATTCCATTTCCTTTAATTGTTAAATCTCCATTTTCTTTAACAGATATTAATGCGGCAACAATATTAACTCCATTTTCGTCATCAAGCCAAATATCTTTAGAATTATAAATTTTTTTACCATTTAGATCTAAAATAATTTTTCTTGAAACTTTAATTTCAGTTGTTGCATCTATATCAGCATTTAATTTAATGATTTCTTTATCCCCAGAAAGAGCGGTTTGTAATTCTTCAAAAGTTGAAACTGTAACAACATTATCAGGTTCACACGCACTTAACAAGCAAATTGCTGGAATCATTAGGCATACTGCCAAAATCATACAAAAGATTTTTGAAATTTTTTTCATTATTTTTCTCCTTTATTTTATTATTATATTCAAATATTAGCATATTATTAATTTAAAGGCAAACAAAAAACATATTTTTTTTAAAAATTTAAAACTTTATATAAATATTTTACAAAAAAATATTAATTAAATAAATCAAAATAAATTTCTTATTGAATTGCTTAATAATTCAACATACATTAGTTTTATTAAATAAAAAAAATTCCCACATTTCTGTGAGAATTTTCATTTTGAAGTTGGCAATGAGTTATTTTCCCGGACCGTCGCCAGCCAAGTATTTTCACCGCTGTAAAGCTTAACTTCTGTGTTCGGAATGAGAACAGGTGGACCTTTACGCTAGAATCACCAACAATGGTTAAGTGTTTTTTTAGCACACTCACAACCGCATATAGAAAATAGAACTTATCGATCTGTTTTATTTGTGATTTATCACTTAAATTTGTGATCAAGCCCTCGGACTATTAGTATTGGTCAGCTACACGCATTACTGCGCTTCCACACCCAACCTATCAACCTTGTCGTCTACAAGGGTCCTTACTAGCTTATGCTATGGGATATCTAATCTTGTGGCGAGTTTCACGCTTAGATGCTTTCAGCGTTTATCTCTTCCGCACATCGCTACCCAGCTATGCCACTGGCGTGACAACTGGTGCACCATTGGTGCGTCCACCCCGGTCCTCTCGTACTAGGGGCAGCCCCACTCAAATATCCTACGCCCACGATGGATAGGGACCGAACTGTCTCACGACGTTCTGAACCCAGCTCGCGTGCCACTT
>CAKVLQ010000010.1 GCA_934757845.1 uncultured Clostridia bacterium | reverse complement strand
TTGCCGAAACCTTTGGCAACTCTCAAAATCTTACTGCAAAAGAAGTTTATTCTCACTTGCAAAACAATCAATAGAACTAAAAGGAAGAAGTTTAAACTTCTTCCTTTTTCATGTCTAAATCATACTGCTTTATTAATGAGTTAACTCTATATTCACAGGATTTATCATTTGGATATTTTCGTTTTATTCCATTTAAAAGGTTTAATAAATCATTTTTTAAATCTGGAATATACTCCTTTATTATCTGACAAACCAAATGGTTTATACCCCAAAATTCGTCATTAATATCACCATCTATTTTTTGTAAGAAGAAGTTGTTTTCTTTTAGATTAGATTTAATGTACTCTTTAGACTCGTCATCTAAATTACTATATTTGTTAGTTATTTCATACAACCCTGATTTCAATTCTTTTAAATCATTTAACACCAATTTAGATGTAAGGCTATATTTTATTTGATTATTGCAAAACTCTTTATATTCTTTGATAATATTAATAAAAGTTTCATTTTGTTCACCAAAGCTATCTAATCTAAAGTTGAGTTTGTTTAATTTTTTAAATAATTCTTCTTTGTCTATGAAAGATAAATCCACATAATCCGCATAACAATACCAATCTCTAATGAGCTGATTTATTGTCGAGTGATTGTAATTTAAATCATCTGGAATTGATAATATAAGTTCGTATTGTTTTTTTATAATATTTACCTTATTTTCATCCGAACAAAAAAAACAAGATTTTAAGATATTTTCATCTTTTGGATTAAATATTTCATCTAATAAAGAATAATCTTCATTTAAATATATATCATTAATTGCTTCAACTAAATTAAAATCATCTCTTAAAAATTTGTCATAAGAAGTAATAATGTTACCAAAAGATTTTTCACAGTATTTTAAATAATCACTTTCTTTGCATTTATCACTATATATTATGGAATACTTATTAGTCATCAATTCATTAACGCAGTATATACATATTTTCATAATTTGTTCAAATTTATTACAATTATAAGAATTAGATTTTATATAATCTTGGATTTGAAGGAATAAAGAATTGGCTTTTATTGCCATTCTTATATTTTTATTAAATTCTATCATTAATTTGTCCGCAATAAGGTTTATGTTCTCAGCAAAAATAGTTCTTATAACGTCTTCAGGTGTTTCCGTTATTTTATAAATTCTATCAAAAATTTTTTCTTTGTAGAAACCTAGAATATCATCACTTAAATTGATTTTAGAAATAAATTTTTCTGTTGTAACTTTATCATTTTCGAGTTTTTCTATTTCATATTTTTTATTTTTTTTCCCATATTTAGTGTCTAAATCAGCCAAAACAACGACTTTAAATCCTTGATTAATTAAATTATTTATAAATCCCAGTAACTCTTCTGCAGTAATTTTATCGCTTTTTCGTTCAAAATCATCAAGTATAATCAGGTAGGGAATATTTTTTTTAGATTTTAATTTTTCACGAAGTTTTAAATGTTCATCATCAATGTTTAAATTTATCCCGCAAGAGAATCCAACACCTATATTTATCAATTTAGCAACATTAGTAATAGTATTCAAAACTTTTTTTGCTGGGTGTATTAACTGATACAACTCGGTATTTACTTCATCAATAGAATTTTTTCCGAAAAGTGAAGAATAAGCAATCTTCAATTTTTTATCTTTAACATCTTGAGCTTTTGATTTTATATACTCCTTAATCTCGTATGTTTTTCCTATTCCCCAAGGTCCACTAATCAAGATTGCAGTTTCATTGCTTGTAATTAATCTATTAATAACGTTTTTTATGTTTTTTGCTTCCATATCTTTCTCCTAAAGTTATTATACCAAACTATATCTCATAATTCAATAATTTATCGACAACCTTATCCACCTATCACCAACATACACTTTAAAGTTAGAATTGGATAGCATTGGCTCCGCCATTAACTAGTCGTTTGGCGTGAACATCGCCAAGCGACTTTTTCTTTTAAATTAATAATTGTATTCTTAGTTTTTTCTATATCTTCTTTGCTGTTAATTACTATTTCTTCGCTATCGTTTGGTTTTGTATTATAAATAATTATTAGTCTGTCATTATAATAAATTATTTTTATAAAGTGTTATGTAATATTGAAAGAGTTAAAGAAGATAATGATATTTGTCAAGAAATGTAAAAGTGGATATATACAAAAATAGTTGTTAATTACAAAGGAGAAGAATAGTGAGTAATATAATTGAATTAAACGAGATAGAGTTGAAAGAAAGTGTAGAGAAGTTATATAATTCTTTTGATAATGGGTATGAGTTTGAAGAATTTCTTAAATACTTTTTGGAAAGGCTTGGTTTGGAAGAAGTAACTGTAACTCAAAAATCTAAAGATGGTGGAATAGATTTAACATGTGTAAAAGCAGGCATTAATGGGTTGTCGAATTTAGATGAGGTAAAATATTATGTTCAAGCAAAATGTTACAAACCATCAAAAACAATTTCTATTAAAGATTTAAGAGAATTGAGAGGCGTAATGCCATTAAATTATAAAGGCATTTTTATTACAACAGCAAAATTTCCAAAAGGGGCAAAAGAATTTGCAGAAGAAGATAAATCAAGACAAATAATTCTTATAGATGGAAAATCTCTTATACAACAATGCATTTCTATTGGATTAGGGTTCAATTTAAAACCAATATTTGATTCAAAATCATTAGAAAATCTCACTTTGAATAATAAATCAACAAATAGTTGCATTCAAATCTCAAATAATGAAACTAATAAATTGGTGGTAAGTAAAAAAATATCACTAAATGATATTCGTGCCAGAATATTAAGAATTCCTACCGAAATAGAGAAAGATTTATCAAAGTCAATTAAGCAATTAACACTTAAAATTAATAATAAAGAATACACGCTTAATATCAATGCCGATAGAACTTATTTGGGCGGTGTTACTCAATTATACAAAAATGAAGGGTTAATTATAAATAATAATATATACATCCCCAAAATCGCTGTTTGGAATTATTCAAAAGATAATATAGAAATTGAAATAAAATCGGAATTTGAATAAAAAATCGTTTAAATAAAGTTTTTTATTAATATAATAAATTTACAAAAAAACCACCTAAATTTGGTGGTTTTTTGATTAATATTAAATTGTTAATTTATAAGAAAGGAGTCTAGACACAATTTTCCTTTAACAACGGTTATTGTTATTTTGTGCTCTTTATTTGATAAATTTGTGGCAAGAAATATGTTTTGTTTTTTGTTTGATTTGTTGACATTAATGGTTTGAGTTTTGCCGTCTATGTTAATTTCAATTATACAATCATTATCTTGCACAGCAAACACGGCAATTTGCTCGGCAGTAAAATTATATTCGACTATGCCATTTCCTTTAACAATCTTGCCAAAGGTGCTTGGAGTTATAACTTCTTTAAATTTATTAAATAGTGATTTGTAATAGGTTAATTTTAAAGGATTAATTTCAGTTCCTGAAAAAACATATTCAAGGTCAATTTGGGAAATTGTTACATATTTATTTCCATTTGTTGCCGATTTTGTGTCGGTTACATAAATTTTGTAATAACTTATTTCGGCTTCATCGAAATATGCAACAACAGTGTTGTTAATTAAACTTAAATTTTCAAATGTCCCAAGAAGTTTCATGTTTGTTTCATCATTTCCGCCATAAAGTTTAAATGTGCTTGGCAGGTTAAGTTGACCCGATTTTCGGCTTGTTATGGTAATTTTGTTGCACCGAACTGATTGACCAAGGTTAACAACAAGGATAAAAGGATTTGATTCACTTACAAAATTGTTTTGATTGTTGTGATAAAATGTGTCAATATTTCCGTCTAGGATATTTTCAATTTTGGTAGTATTTCCCCAACATGAGTGGTTAACAGAAACTATTTTTTGTTTTGATAAATCGGCTTTTTCCAAAGTGATTTGTGATTTATATTCTTTTGGATATTTTTCGTTTGAAACAAAATTATATTTTGTTTTGCTAACATTGTTGTTAAATAAATATTGAGAAGGAATAGTTTTCATGCTGGGATTAGTTAAACTTAAATTTGCAAGTCCAAGTTCGGTGAATGCATCGTTGTTATAGTGTTTAGAAAGAGTGATTTCTTTGAAATAAACATAGTCGCCAGCCTTTAATGACAGATTAACAATATGTTCACCCGAAAGCGAAAAGCCACCGTGGTCGGAATTTAGGTCTAAAACCTTTGTTAAATTATCTTTGCTGTTAACACCCAAAAACAAAGTGTTGTTTCCACGACCGCTTCTTAAACAAAATGCGTAATTTCCGTCTGTTTCAATATATACTTTTCCTTCAACAATGCCAATATGATTGTTTGCAATTTTGTTTAAGAATGTTGAATTGCTTTTCAAAGTTTCAACATTAGTATATCCCGCAAAATTGTTACTTATTGCTTCGTCAACGGTGTTATATACTCTTGATGAATAAGAATATCTTGTTATGTTAAGCAAATTTGAAATTTTTTGTTTTAAGTTGATTAAAAGTGTAACATCTTTTGTTTGAATTGTATCATGCAAAAGTTTTATTGTAACTTTAATCGTTCCTGAATAATCATTATTGTTTGGAGTGTATTTATAAATATTTTCTTCTTGTTTTTCAAGTGTGCCATTTTGTGGGCTTGTGATTTGAGTTATAACAAAATTGAAATCTTTTGGAATAATCAAATATTTGTTAAAATCTAAAATATAATCTTCGCCCTTTTCAATTTCAAAAGGCTTTACAGTCTCAACAAAACATTCTTCTTCACCAGCAAAATAGTTTCTTCCAGTTTGATAAAGCGAAGCAACAGGAACGAAAGTGGGAAGACTATCAAGGTTATATTTTGCTTTAACTTCGTTAGATAAATTTTGGTGCAAAAGTTCTTCAAAATAGTAGGTCATATTATATCCAGTTGCTTGCGACAATGCTTCATACCAGTTATTTACTCCAAAGCCTTTTTGAAGTTGTGTGGCTTTTGTAAAAATGTCAGTACCAAACGAATGTATAATATCGGCATAACAATTTAAAGCAAATTGTGCTTCACCACTTTCGGCAAGTGAAATAGTTTCTCTTAAACTTCTTGAAGGGTCTGTATATTTATTCCAGTGAGATAATGAAGAATCGTTTTCGCTTCGCATTGAAGAAATGTTTGTGTAAAGCACATAACTTAACAAACTTGTTGCATTGTTTGTTACTTCATTGGTTTTTGTGTCATACATTCCATAACTTTGATATAAATGATTAAATTCGTGAATAACACCCCAAAAGCCATTTGCTGTCATTGATTCATAATCAAGTGCCGAACCAAGCCACGAACAAGGGGCATTAACCCATGAATGTCCACCTTGAAAAGCACAAGCCGAACCCGCAGCAACAAAGCAGTCATAAACAAAACCAACACCAATAGTTGCATTTGCACTTGCTGGCACTTGTCTGCTTGTTCGGCAAATCTTTTCCCACAAATTTCCAACTTTAACAAGATTATCATAATCAAAATTAGCAAACTTTTTTGGTCCAGAATGCCTAACACCCAAATCCCAAACTTCAAAATCAAAATAAGGGGCAGACAAAGTTTTCATTTTTTCAAATTCTTCTTTGGTGGTTAGTCCGTGAATATAGTAAGGATACCTTACCGCACCAGAGATTGTAACACTAAATGTTGAATTTATTTTTTTTGGATAAACATAAATAGGTCCGCCCAAAAAGTTGCCAACATAAGAAGTTTCTTTTGAAATTGTAAAGATATTTCCCACAACAGGCATTCTTGAAAAATCATTGCGGGCTTTCCAAATGTTGTTAACATTGTTTCGATGGCTAACTTGCCCAACACAAACAATCAATTCTCCACCAATTTTTTCAAGGTCTTCGCTTGAAATTTTTATTTTAACAACTTCGCCAGCAGGAGCATAAAGCCCAGTTATATAGTTTCGTTGTTCGGTTGGAGTGATTGTTATTGTTTGGCTAACTGCCTGTTCATTGTCTGAAACATCGCCATAATACATTCCTTCGCTTGAAGTATGCTTATATAATTTTCGTCCAGTTTTTTCGCCATTCAAAAGCAAATTTCCATTTTTGTCAATTTCATCATAAGTGGTTGAAGAAGCAATAAGCAAAGCATTTTCGGCAAGGAGATTATCTTTTTCTTCGCTGGTTATATTGCTTAAACTTGTTCCATAAGTTGGATATCTTGAATTTTTGCCTTCGTTGCTTGTTTTTGTTTGAACTCTTCTTAAAGCATATCTTTTGTTATCAACTTGTTGCATTGCTTTTCCATAATAAACATTAGACATTTGCATAACTTCATAGTTGTTATTCAAATTTTGAAGAACAATAAAAGTTATTCCAAAAATCAAAATTGAAATTAAAAAAATTAAAGTTAAATTCAAAAATATATGTCGGTTTTTTCGTGTTCGTTTTCTCATAAAAAATTCCTTTTTGGCATTATATCAAAAAATTTTTTCTTTGCCAATATTTTTTTAAATTTATTTTAACAAAAATAAAGTTAAAAGAATATATATAAAAATCAAATAAAACTAAATTGAACTAAAACTTTATATGAACAAAATTTTAATAAGTGTTTAAAATCTTTAAAAAAAGATTAAAACAAAAAATTAAATTTTGTTTTTTGTTGACAACGAATAACCTATTTGATAACATTATTAACAAGGAGGGAACTATGGCAAAAAAATCTTCAAGCAAAAAAAGTATGAAAAAAGTTGGTCTTGATTTTCTTGCACTAATTTTTTCTGGTGCAATTTTTGGTTTATTGGCTTTGCCTTTTATAAATCATAAAATCACAACTGGTATTGGAGAATCAATTTCAACCACATCTGGTTATGACCTATTAAATTTTGAAGCAGATGCAGGAGTTGCAACACTAATTTTGTTATTTATTATTTTTGCTTCATTTGCAGTTTTGTTGGCTATAACAAAAATGCTTATTGATGCAGGTGTTCTTAAAGCCGGAAATGCTAACAAAATTATTGGTTTTGGTCTTTTGATTATGACTTTGGCAATTTTGGTTGTTAGTATTGTAACCATGATTGTGATTCCATCAAAATGCAGTTCAAGTTCGATTGGCAGTTTGTTTAGTGCAGGAAGTTATGCTGGCTGGTTAGGACTAATTTTTGTTGCTATAAGCGGATTATTTAGTTTTGTATCAAGCATATTTGCAATCAAAAAATAAATCACTTAAACATGAAAAAAATAAAAAAAAGTGCAAAAAATGCACTTTTTTTGTTTTATTTTAAATTTTTTTGTCATGGTTATTTTATGAAAAAACAAAAAATATAATAGATTAAAGCGAAAATTGTTGTTGCAAAATTAAAATAATGTGATATAATGAAATTGGCGATTGTAAAAAATATTATATATTTTTACAAAAATGATTAAAAATTTAAGGAGAAATTTCAGCCTGTGAACGAACAAGAAGTTCCAAATATAAAGGAATTATCGCAAAAGAAAAAAAAGAAAATAATATCTTATGTGCTAAAATATGTTGTTTTTGCTATTTTTGGTGGAATTGCAGTTGCGGGCGGATTTATTGTTGGCGACTTGCTTATTGGAAGGTTTGACACTTTTGACCCTTCAAAATATTCAGCCGACAGTTATAAAGAAAGTGAAAATAATATTATTGCTTGGAAAAGCAAAAAAATAAATGAACTTGATGCAACACAAGTGTTTGTTGTTGCAGAACAAAAAATTTTGGAAAATGAACATTATCAAATAAAAACCAAAGGTTGGGGCGATGATGAAGAACAAGGCTATGTGTTAACAATGGGTATGTCGCAAAGCCTTTATGGAAATAGGTATAGAAATGGAGATGAAGGCTATTTTGACTATTTCAGTATGGGGGCTGCTGCAAAAGTTATAAAGAAAACCGAATTTAGGTTTTCAGAGCAAAAATTTTTCACTTATGAAGGTTCGCTTGATGGAAACGATGTTAATTGGACGCTTTCAAAACCAGAAAGTGGGCAAGACTATCGAACAAGAGATGAATATAAACAAATGGTAGGCTGTTATGCTGAAAATCCTATTGACTATATAGTTTCAACAAAAACCGTTGTGGAACAAACTTCAAACGGGAAAGTTGGAGATAATTATAGTTACACTTTAAAACTTAATGTTTCAACTTCGGTTTTAAATTATGTTGTAAAAATGAAATATATGAGCGGATTTGATTATCCAAAATTTTTAAATATTGAAATTAGATTTGAAGTTGACGAAAATATGAATTTCCAAAACATATATGTTAACGAAAGTTACAAAGTTATTGGAATGAAAGCCGAATCAAAATATAAAATGGAGTTTACTTATTCAGTATAAAAAATTAAGTTAAAAGTGTGTTAATATGGGAAAGACAAAAAGATTTTTAAAAAGATGTGCATTATATATTGGGGCGTTTTTGGCAGTTGTGGCAATAACCGCAGGTTGCAAACTTGGCCTGTTTTTCATAACTCGTTCGCCAGACGAAGACCCAAATAAAGGTGGAAATTTTGATGGTGGCGTTGAACAAAGCAGTGCTTTAAGTGAAGTTTTGGGAAATATAATGAGCAGTGAAAATGCAAACTTTGTTATTGACGCAAGCATAAAAACTTCGGCAAGTCAAAATCCACTTAATGTTTCTGCAAATGTCTATTTGTCTTTGTTAGACGAACAAAATCCAAATGCTTCTTTGCTTGAAAAACTTAAACTATCAATTTCTGGAAACATTGAATTTTCAAATCAAACTATTAATTATCAAATTACATACTTAAACGGATTAATTTATGCAAATCTTGGTGGAACAGAATTTAAGATTGAAACAAGTCATATCCAATCAGATGTTTCAAAAGTCTTGGAATTTGCCACGCTTAAAAAATTTAATATAAATATTAGTCTTCCCGATTTTTCTGATTTTTCGTTTGACCCATCAATGCTTTCTATGATTGCATCAAATCTTAACGAAACAGAAACCGAAACTGGCAAAGAACTTAAATTTAATTTGCTAGGTCTTGGCGATGTTGTTTTGTTAACTGATAGCGAATATTTTTTAACTGGCGCTAAAATTGAAAAACTTTCAATAGATTCAACTGACATTATGTTAAATTTAAGTTCAAACTTAAAAGCCGAAAAAACTATTGTCAGTGAGCCTGAAAACAAAGATGAAATTGCAAATTTAAGCGGAATTGTTAAATTTTTGGATAAAGCCGATAAGTTTGTTTATAACGGAAAGGCAAGTGGCAAAATAAACCTTGAAATTAAAGAAAACAAATTTGTTGTTGACTATTTTGTTGATTTTGACGATGTAAACAATATAAAAATCAAAGCAAAAACAAAATTATTTGGGCAAGATTTGCTTTTAAATTATCAAAACAATAAATTGTTTGTTGCAATAAATGATTTTAAATATTATGTTGACAAATCTATTGACTTTAACAAAATTGTTGATGCTCTAAAATTTTATGTTAAAAAATTTGGTGGAGATGAAAGCGTTTTTGATTTTGAAAACCTAAAAAATCAAATTGTATCCAAAATTGATTTTAATAATATAAGTTATTTGCTATCTTTTGTTAAAGATTTGAAAATTGACGAAAATCAAATTAGTTTGGAAAAAGATAACTTTGCTTTTCAAATTTTGGCAGACGAAAATTCTGTTTGCAAAATAATTGCAAAAATTGATAATTTGCTAAATTTGTGCATATCAACTAACGAAGTGCAAGATTTTGCCCAAATAGATGAAAGCGAATATAAATTTGTTTTGGACGAAAATTTGTTTGATATGCTAAAAACTAGCATAATTGACAACAAAACATTGCAAGCAAACATTGGTTTTGAATATAAAAATACAAAACTAGATGCTATACTTAAACTTGATTTTACAAACGATATTAAAGCACAAATTTTGTTAAATGCTTTTGACCAAAACATAAATTTAACAATAATTTCTAACACGGCATATTTGGAAATTGCAAATATGGCAAAATTTAAAGGAAGCGTGAATGAAATTGTTGAATTTGTAAAAACACAAACAAGCATTCTTAACCAAGCAAAAAATATAAATTTTGCAAAAATAATAAATGTGCTAGAAAACATTTTTGCAAGCAATGTTATAAGTTTAACAAAAACTGACGGCAATATTTTGGCAATAGAATTTGATTATAATGACATTTTTGCAACAATAAAAATTTGTGAATTTGAACAAATTGAATTTAGTGAAAGTGGAACTTATCAAAGCATAACAAACGCACTTAACTTTGCAAAAAATCTTAAAAATGCATTGACTAATAATGATTTGGCATTTGAAATTGATGCAAAATATAAAGATTATCAAATTTTGGGCAAAGTTCAATACATTGATGGCGAAATAGTTGCAAATCTTAAAACCACAATTTTTGAAAAAGATATTTTGATTGACTATCAAAATCAAACTATTTATGTTGATATTGACGGGTTAAAACTTTATATTGAGCAAAGCAAGTTGAAAGACTTTGCGGAAGAATTTAAAAACTATTTAAATCTTGATTTTGACAAAATAAAAAACATAGATATAAAAGAAGTTTTAAATTCAATTCAAATTTTGATTGATAGCACAATTTTAGAGTTAAATTATGATAAATTAAGTGTTAAATTAAATAGTGAAACTTTGCAAATTGATGCAAAATATAATGATTTTGAAGCAAAACTTTGCTTGACACCAAAATTTGAAAAAACTGAAAAACAAAATTATATTAATTTGTTTGACCTAAAACCAGTTTTAAAAGCCGTTTTAAACACACTTCAAACAAAGAATATAAGCGGAAAAATTAATGTTACTTTAAACTTGTTTAATGAAGATAACAACCTTGACATTAATTATCAAATTTCTTTTGCTTCTTCAAATATTTTGGCAAAAATAAACACAATCTTTAAAGGTTTAAATGTTAATATTTATATTAATAATAAAGACATTTATATTGACATTGTTGGGCTTAAAGTTCATTTTAATATCGACCAAATTCCTGAAATTATTGATTTTGTAAATAATACATTTGAAACAAACATTAATTTTGATGCAAACGAATTGCTTAATAAAGATGAAATTTATTCTAAAATAAAAAATATTGATTTTGACTTTATCAATTCGTTAAGCACATCAAATGGCAAATTAATTTGCAATGTTTTTGACAACCTTAACATTGAAGTTGATTTTGATGAGTTTATAAACAAAGTTGAATTTGAACACAAAACACGAAAAGCCACAATTTTGTGCACTAATTTTGAAACCATAGATTTTAGTGACATAAATGTTTTAGAATATAAAGATTATACAATTTTTGAAAAACTTTTAAAAAGCACAAACAATTTGATAAAATCAAAAAAATATAATATTCAAGCAAATGTTTCAAAATTTAATGATGAAAGTCAAATTAAAAACATTAACGCAAAAATTAATCTCGACATAACAGGTGCTTTGAATGCCTTTGTCGATTGTAACGGATTAGACCAACCAATTACTCTTGCTTATGAAAACAAAATGTTATATTTGTGCTATGGTGGGCAAAACGGAATTAGAATAAAAATAAGAGAAGATGCTGTTCAAGAAATTTTGTCTATTGCACTAAATGCTCTTAATGTTGACACAAGTTCAATTCCATATTTGAATGAGTTTTTGTCAAAAACAGACATTGACACAAGCAATTTGGAAACAATACTTCCAAAAATTGAACTTAAAAATCCATTAAACTATCTTGAATATATCCAAAATTTTGAAGTTAATGACAATTATTTTGCAATAATTTTGAAAGCGGATAAACTTGGAAAATTTGCAAAAGGCAAAGATATTGCAATAAAATTAAATTATCAAAACTCAAAAATAACAAGCGTTGTTGTTAATGATTTGTATTTAAATTCTGACCTAAATGAACACTATAATTTTGAAATATTAATTAAAGATTTTGAAAAGGTTGAAACAATTTTGGATAAAGAAAAATATCTTGATTTGTCTGATTCAAAAGATTTGATTAGGGCATTTGTTAACACTTCAAACCTAAATAATTGGCACATTAATGGAAAAATTAAACTAGACATTAAACTTGGCGACCTTGAAATTAAGGCGGCAACTGTTAATGTTGACATTAAAGTTAAACTTGATGAAAACAAAAAACCTATAATTGAAGCAAATATTACAGGCTATCCACTAATTGGTCTTGTTAACAACAAAAACACAAATGGTGTTGGCGGAACTGGACTAGGGTTAATTTCAACTCGAAATCGTTCAATTTTGATTTGCTATAAGAACGGCGAATTCTATTTGAAAACTAGGGACGAAAAGTGGGGAGCATATAAAGAACTTATAAGAACAACTAAAATATCCACTCAAACAATGTTTGATAATTTGTCTTATTATGTTCAATATTTGCTAGGATTTACAGATTCAATTCAAGCAAAAATCGATGAAGCGATTCAAAAAAGTCAGTCTTATGAAGGCGAAACAAACTATTCAAACATTATTGAAGAATATTCAAAATCGGGCACAAGTCACACAATAAAAATTAATCTAAAAGAACTTGCTCATAATGACGATATTGGCACTCTTTCCCTTGTTTTAACAACTTTATCAAATCAAACTACAAACAATAAAGATTATATCCACCGAGTTGATGTTGATTTAAGGCTTCTTAACGATTTAATGATTTTAAGAACTGAAACAACAAATTCGGATAGTGGATTATATCTAACAGATATTGGCAAAGATTTAACGCTTTCAGAAGCAGAAAACTTGTTTGCGCTTTATGATAATGGCAATTTTGGTCTTGACGGAGAATATGAAAAAGAAGGAACAAGTGCTTGGCGACAAGAAAATTCAGGTTCACGAACTGTTACATTTGTTTATAATGGTGAGATTGTTTCAGTTCAAACTGGAAACATTGCTCAAACACTAACAAAACCAGAAATGCAAAATATTGTTATAGATGACGGCGTGGTTGTGAATGAATATGCTTTTGTTGGTTGGTTTTTAGACGAAAATTGCACAAATCAATTTACGGCAAACACAATCCCACGATATGATACAACATTGCAAGCGAAATATGAACTATCAAAAACAAAATATTATGCTACAATTCATTTTGAAACGGGTGAGGATATTAATGTTGATGACTTAAAAGGTTTTGTGGGCGATAGTTTTGTTTTGCCAGTTCTTCAAAATGTTGAAATAATAATTGACGAAAACACATCATTACTTAAAACTTTTGTTTGCTGGCAAACCGCTGACGGAAAAGATTTTGAAAAAACAATTTTTGAACATAGTTATCTTGTTTTAAAAGCAAAATGGCAAGAAAAAACAACAAAAACTTATCGTGTTACAATCTATTCTGCTCAAAAAGAAGTTTATAACACAAAAGTTGAAGCCGATGTAGAATTTGTGTTCCCAAATCTTGAATGCTTTAATGCAACAACAAAATATTACACATCTCCAAATTTTGATGAAGAAACCTTGGTAACAAATTTTGTTGTTAACGAAAATAAAGTTTGGTATGCAAGAAATCAATATACAATTTCGTTATCTTCTGCTTACACAACAAAAGGTGGAAATGCATTTGACAGCACACAAAATTTATATGAAAATTCAACAATAATGCTTCCTAACTATTCAAACTTTGAAGTTGACAACAGCACTTTTATTTCTGAATATGTTTTTGTTGGCTGGAAGATAGAGGGGACTGAAAATATTATTTTAAATAGTTTAATAGTTCCAAGTGCTAATGCAAATATTGTTGCAGTTTGGCAAGTTGAAGATTATTGTTATGTAACTTTCAATTCGCAAGGTTGGGAAAATCCAAAATGGTGGACAATAACCAGGAATATATCAAATAAAGGACATTCAAATGTTTCTAACACTCAAAATAATATAATTAAAGTTAAAAAAGGCGATGAAATTGTTTTGAGTGATTATGTTGCAACTTGCAAATATGGTTATAAGGCATTTGGAATTAACAAAGACTATAATTTCAAAACTGTTGCGTGGGCAGACAAAGCACAAAATTTATATGACACCGCAGCAAGTTCACAAAATTATAGTGGTCCAACAAAAATGACTATTAATTCTCATATTACACTTCAACCAGTTTGGAAACATATTTAATAAAAAAAACCGCTTTAATGCGGTTTTTTTGTTGGGTTTAGTTAGTTTATTTTTTTATATTATTAAATTATAAAAATTTTTCCATTTTTTGTTTTTCTTTTTAATCATATTTTTAAAAATCATTAACCAAAAAGATTAGTATGAAATCATAGTCAATGTTAGCATTGCACTGGGTGCACCCGAAGCTGTTAGAGTTTTTGTTTGATTGACGCTTGCAACCAAATTGATAACATCATTTTTGTTTAATAATATTGCAAAAGTTGCACTAGTGTTTCCGCTTACAGTTATTGGTCGTTTCGATGGGGGATATATAAGTCTATTAACACTCATTGCAACAAAATCACCTGTTTCGGCACTTGTTGAATTGTTTATTGAAAGAGATGCCATATAAGTTCCCGTGGCTGGGACAAAAAGACTGCTATCATGCACTTGAAAACCGCTATTGATTGCAACATCGGGAAGTGATAATGTCCCAAGATTTGTTAATGACTGTTCTTCTTCGTTATAAATAGTTGCACTATAATCTGGTGTTAACCCTGGTGGACCTGCGGGTCCCGCAGGTCCTTCTGGACCTTGTTCTCCAGTTTCTCCCTTATTTCCTTGTTCACCTTTTTCTCCCGCAGGTCCAGTGTCGCCCTTTTCACCTTTTGCGCCAGGTTCTCCTTTTGGGATATAAAAAGTTAAATGGTGAACGGTGCCAAGTTTATCGTCTTGAACTTGTGCTTGTTCACCTGCGTCAATGGTTTCAGTTCCGTCAATAGTTATAACTTCACTAATTCCAATTTCGCCAGGAAAACCCCTTGCACCTGTTTCACCTTTGTCGCCTTTTTCGCCCTTTGGAATATAAAAATCATAATAATGAACCGAATTTTCAATTCGTTCTTCAACTCTAGCTTCGGTTGTTGGGTCGGTGCTTGCAGTTTTGCCAACAGCAATTTTTTCGGGAACGCCGTCATTTCCCTTTGGAATATAAAAATCAAGATAGGTTGTGTTCCCTTGTTCTTCAAACAAAACATTTGCTTGCTCGTTTGGATTTATTGTGGTGGTAGACCTAACTTCAATATTTTGCCCACTTGGACCTGTTGCACCCACAGCACCAGTAGCCCCAACCGGACCAGTAGCCCCAGTTGCACCTGTAGCACCAGTTTCACCTCTTGGACCTTGTGGACCAGTTGCTCCCATAGCGCCAGTAGCACCCTTAAGCCCTATTGGTCCATTTTTTATTTTTTCAATGCATTGACTTGATTTGGAATATTTTATTGAGCATTTGCACTTATTTTTCATAAAAAACTCCTTAATTATATATGTTATTATATAGTTTCAAGTTAAGTTTTGTTAAAAATGCCTTAAATTTTTGCAAATTAAATATATTTTTTTGATTAATTTTTGTTATTAATATGACAATTTCTTTTATTTTTTTTGTGCATTGTGTTATAATAACAATATGAAAACGAATAGAAAAATTTTTTTAAGTTTATTTTTGATGATTGTGGCAATCTTTATGCCATTAATTTATTCAGGCTTTGATGCGAGTAAATTTGTTAAAGCATATTCACAATCCGATTTGACAAACATTCTTGGAAATTATCTTGATATGTCAAACTATTATGACGGAGTGTCAAGTCTTGCAAGTGAATATTGTATGCGTGATGAATATTTTGTGCAAACTGAAAACCAAGCAAGTCAAGGTCTTGGCTATGCTTTTGCGGGCACAAATGCTCTTTCTTCAACTTTAATGAAAGCAACCAATATGCAATATAATTTTTCAGAAGGTTGGATTTCTCTTGCAATGAATTATGCTTTTAATCATGGTGAGTGTGCTAATCTTATAAATGCACAAAAATTTGCAATGCAAAACCCTAATTATTCTTATAAAGCAGGAAATCCAAACTTTTTTTGGGGATTTGATGAAATAGCCCGAAATTATGGTCTTGTTTTTGAAAGCGACCTTGCTTTTGAACATTCATTTCAATTTTGCGACCAAAATGTTGACCAAAAGTTTGATTTTTATAAAGGCTATGCAAACAAAAACATTATGAATAATGTTAAGGGAGTTAAATTTCCTTATTATTTGAATGCACCAAACAAAGAAGATATTATAAAATCTATGAAACAACATATTTTGAACAATGGTTCTATTTATGCTGGTTTTTATTATAATGGCTTAACTGAAAGCACAGTTAATTCAAAAAAAGTTTATTTCAAAACTCCTTCAACAGGAAATTATGTTAAAAATGCTTTTAGCATAATTGGTTGGGACGATAATATTACGCAAACAATAAATGGCGAAACTTTTACAGGTGCTTGGATTTGTTTAAATAGCAAAGGAAACAGCAATTCAATCGAGTCTGGCATAGACGGAATTGTTTATGTGTTTTATGACGACACAGATTATGACGATTATTTTTTTGGATATTATTATCAAAAAACTACTGACGGGCTTAACCTTGCTTTAACAAATTCTAATGCAAATTTAACTACAAATTTGAAAGGGAAATATTATTCAAACTTTGAAAGTTCAGAAAATCAAACAAAACAAAAAAATGTTTTCTATAAAACCAATATTAATTTAGAATATTCATTTAATGGAACTATCAGCGGTGTTAAAATTTTTAAAGATAACATTGATGTAACAAACAAATTTGAAATTTTAATTACAAATTCACAAAACAAATTTTCCGTTGCGTCAAAAGATGCACTAGATTATGGCGAATATAAACTTGTTGCGGGGAATTCAAAAACTGAAACAACTTGTCAATTTTTTGTTAACTCGGGGCTAGAAATTAATTATGTTACTTATGAAACAAATATAGAAGACGATTACATAACAAACAACGGTTATTATGATTTGTTTAATAGTTATTCAAACACAATTTATGATTTTGTAAGTCATCATAATAAAACTGATAAAAATGTTAACCCAACAATAAATCTTGTTTTTGCAACTTATTCAGATATTGCGGATATTGTGAGTGATAATGAAAACGTTACAATCACAAAAAATTTGGAAGCCAACACTTGCAGTGTTACTTTTGACAGACAAGGTTCTTATTATAATAACAATTTTACATTTTCTTTGGTGTCTTCAAACGGACAAACAAAAGAATATAAAGTTATTTTAACAAAAGATAATGGCGGAGAAACGGTTATATATGTTCACATAGATTTGGGCGATAATCAAAAAGTGGTTGAAAAACATCTTGGCACTTTTGAAAGTTCTGATGACGATGACTGGGTTGACAGTGTTTATCTAGAGAATCCAACAAAAGAAGGTTATAGGTTTGAAGGTTATTATTTTTCAAAAACTTTTGCCGAAAACACAAAATTAAGCATGGGGTCAAAATCTTCTTACCTTATGTGCGATAGTAACAAAATTTTTAACAAATCTCATGTTACACAAGGAGAATATTTAAGCCTAGAATTTCAGGCTCATTATTCAAAAATATGTGAAGTGTTTGTTTATGCAAAATGGCAAAAGACATATAAAATTAGTTTTGAAGCACCACAAGCAACAAGCACCGACCACACAAAAGAAGTTAATCTTAAATATGGGGATTATCTTCCAAATGTAGTGCCACCAACTCGAAACGGTTATACTTTTGTTGGATATTTCACCGCTTCTGGCGAACAATATTATGGTGCACCATTTACAGGAAATTGGAATTATGATAAAGGTGCTCATGATATATGGTGTAAATATGCCGATTATGAGCATTATAAATATAAATTGCAATCTGACCTAACACTTTATGCAAGGTGGAGTGTTGAAAATTATGAAGCATGGTTTGTTGGGGATATTAACGAAGACGGAAAACTTGAACTTATTGATAAAATAACCTATAACATTAACACAAAATTCAAAATTCCTTATATTGAAGTGGCGGGCTATAGAATAAATTATTGGAATACAGATTTTCCGAAAACAGACATTGATGGAAATTATGATTTAAATAGCGGTTGCAGTTATATTCCTTTAAATGACAACTGGGGACATGGAAAAAAAATTTATGCACCAATTTCACAATGGGATAATGGTGGTGAAGTTTATGAAAACAAATATGGCAATATTTGGTTTGTAGCATCGCTTGAAAAAATAACTTATAGATTAACTCTTGAAGTTCCAAGCGGAATGATTGACCGAATTGCAATTTGTCAAACGGAAGATGGAACATACTCCACCGAAGATATTTCAGTTGAAACTGAATATGGAAAAACTTATACATTTTTTGTTAAACTAACAAGACCAGATGTATTTCCAGATTTAAACTATAAAATTTACTATGGTTTGGATGCTGATATTAATGTTTCATTATTTAAAGAAAATATATACAAAATTGAAGTTAGTAATATTAAGCATGGTGGCGAAATTTCCGTTGGGGCAGATGGTGAAAATTGGCGAGCTCAAAGAACATATAGAGTTGAACACTATCAACAAAATAAAAATCTTACTGGTTATGACCTTGTTGAATCTAAAAAAATTGATGTAAGCAACGCTGGTCCTAATACTGAAGTTTCAGTAACTCCTTATTCAAACACTGAAAATGCTCAATATGAATATTTTGTTTTTGACCCAACAGTTGAAGGAACAAAAACAAGCGGAAAAGTGGGCTATGGAGATTTGGTTTTAAAATGTTTTTATAACCGAAAAACTTTTAATATAACATATATTATTGACGGCGAAGATGTAACAAGTGAATATTCTCCAACTACTTTTGCTTATGAGCAATATGTTACTCTTCCAAAGCCAACAAAAGACGGATATACCTTTGTTGGTTGGAAAGGGGCTTATTCAAGTGATGATGAAACAATGCTTGAAGATATACAAATTTTAAATTCTGGTTTAATATGGACAACAAATGCAACACTTAGTGGGACTTTTGTTAAAGATGAAAAAAGAACTGTTACTGTTTATCACTATATGGAAAGTTTAACTAACAACGCAGGTAATGGACGAGTTCAGTTTACAAGCGATGTAGGTAATTTTTATTATGACCTTGCTGATGTTGAATATAATAAAACATTATTAAAAAATTCGTCTGCTTATGTTAATGACTTGGTAAAGAGTGATATTAATGGTTTTTATGCACTTGATTATGTTTTATCAAGTAATGAAGTAAAAATTTTCTATAATAGAATTACTTACACTTTAACACTTGAAAAAACCGAAGGAATAGAAAAACTTCAATATGCCGAAAGTGATGGCTCTTTTGAAGATTATTCGGGCGCTTTAATTTTCAAGTATGGACAGCAAATTAGCCTAAAAGCCATTCTTTCTGAAAATTATAAATTTGTAAGATGGGAAGATGTTAACGGGGCACTGGGTTCAAAACCACAACAAACAATTTCTTTTGCAATGCCAAGTTCTAACATTGAATATAGAGCGGTTGCAAAACTTTCAAAGAAAGTTAATTATACTGTAAATTACTTTACCGAAAATATTGGGGTTGAAAATCCTGACGAAGCAAACGAAGCACATTGGACAAAATTTGCGACAATCACCGCTGAAGGCGAAGTTGAAAGTTTAACAAATGTTGTTGCAAGTGAAAAAGATGGGTTTAGTTTAAAACCTATTGTTCAAAAAGAAATTTTGGAAGATGGCTCAACCGTTGTTAATGTTTATTATTATCGAAATTCTTACACAATAGATTTTGTATTTACTCCAAATCAAAACATTCAAAGCATCAATTATGAGTTTGGAACAAGTTTTGATCTTCCAACATTTAGCCTTGAAGGATATAAATTTGATGCGTGGTATGAAAACAGTGATTATACTGGCACAAAATTAACAAAAATAGAGGCTACTAATTTTGGAAACAAAACTTTGTATGGAAGATTTGTTGAAAGTGATGAAACTCCTTTTGTTGTTAATCACTACATTGAAAGTTTGGAACAATCAGTACAAGCTAACAATATTTATTTTGAAAATAAAGGCTATTATGAACTATATGCAGCGCAAAACTTAACAGGAGTAACAAATCAAACTGTTTATCCAGATGTTTTGGATATTGCGGGATTTAGTGCTCCAAGCAAACAAAGTTTGATAATTTTGGGTGATGGAAGTGCAAAACTTGATTTATTCTATTCACGAAATTCTTACACTTTATCTTTGTCAAAATCAAAAGGAATTGCTAATGTTAACGGAAGCGGAACATATAAGTTTGAAGAAGAAATAATGATTTCAGCATCTGTGCTTAATGGTTATGGCTTTGATAGTTTTGTTGACGCCGAAACTTTAAGCGTAATTTCAAATTTGCTATCAGCGTCTATAAAAATGCCTGCAAAAGACTTTGAAATAATTGCAAAAGCCTTACCAAATCAAAACACAATTTATGTTGTAAATTATTATAAAGAAAATATTGGAATTGAAAATCCTGATATTAACAATAAAGAGCATTTTGCATTGTTTGCGTCAAAACAATTTGTTGGCGAAACCGATAGTTTAACAAATGTTGAACCTGAAATTGAAAATGGTTTTAGAGCAATGAAAGTTACTCAACAAAAAATTTTGGGCGACAATTCAACTGTGGTTAATGTTTATTATTTAAGAGAAACTTTCACAGTAACTTTCAGTTTGGAAAATGCAACAAAAGAATATAATCTTCCAAATTTGCAATATGAATTTGGAACAACATTAACTCTTCCAAATCTTGAACAAGTGGGCTATGATTTCGATGCTTGGTATGATAATAGTGAATATAAAGGCATCAAAACAATGGAAATTAATTCCACTGATTTTGGAAATAAAACAATGTTTGGAAGATTCCTTGAAAGCGATTTTATTCCTTACACAATTAATCACTATACCGAGAGTTTAATTCAACAAGCAGGCGATGATAGAATATTAAATAGTGCAACTGGGCTTTATTATGACCTTAAAGAAGTTGAAAACCTTTTGGGAACAACTAACTTAAATGTTGAAGCCAGCACAATGAACTTTGTTGGTTTTACTGCACCAAGCACACAATCTAAAAAAATAGAATCAGACGGAACAACAAGATTTGACTATTATTATTCACGAAACGAATATAATTTGTCTTTAAACAGCGTTGAAGGCGTTAACTTGCAAGTTCTGGGCGGGAAATTTAAGTTTGAAACAAAAATAAATATTAAAGCCGAACTTTTGGCTGGATATAGTTTTGCCGGATTTATTGATGAAAACTTAACAAATTTAAGCAAAAATTTGGAATTTGTTTTTGAAATGCCAGCAAATGATATAACAATCACAGCAACCGCTAATCCAAACACAAACACAAAATATATTGTTAATTTCTATACTCAAAACTTAAATGTAGAAGTTCCTGACGAGAATGAATCTTCTCACTGGACGAAAGTGGATAGCAAAGAAATGACAGGCACAACAAATACTCAAACAAATGTAAAACCTGAAAATCTTTACGGTTTTGACACAAAAACTGTTTCGCAACAAACAATTTTGGGAGATGAATCAACAGTTGTTAATGTTTATTATCTTCGAAAAACTTTAACACTTGTTGTTGAAACATCAAACGGAATTTCAAGCACAAGTGGAAGCGGAACTTATAAGTTTGGCGAATTTATTAGTGTTGGTTGTGTGTTAAAAGTGGGTTATAGTTGGAAACATTGGTATGACAACATAAATTATGTTGTTGCTTCCGATAATAAAGATTATAATTTTACAATGCCAGGCATAAACTTAACATTAAAAGCAGTTGCAAGTCCAAACACAAACACAAAATATGTTGTTAATTATTATACTGAAAACTTTAATGTCCTAGCTCCTGACGAATCTGACCCATCACATTGGACAAAAATAGACACCAAAGAAATGTTTGGTGAAACTGATAAAACCACAGAGATAACAGCACCAAATATGGAAGGTTTTAGTGCAAAAACAATAAGTCAAAAACAAATTTTGGGCGATGAATCTACTGTTATAAATGTTTATTATTTAAGAAACTCTTACACCATTACTCTTTCAAAAACAACAGGAATAACATCAGTTGATGGTGGTGGAACATTTGAATTTGGTGCACCGTTTGAAATTAACTGCACAGTTGAGATTGGTTATGAATTTAGTTTGTGGAAAGGCGAAATTGATTATGATAAGCAAAGTTTAAGTGGAAATATGCCTGCAACAAATTTGAATTTGCAAGCACAAGCAGTTTTAAAACAATATACTGTTGAATTTGACAATTCAGAATCAACAAATGAAGGAACTGTTGAAGAAGAAACTTATACATTAAGTTCAAAAGATAAAACAATAAAAATTACTTGCCCAACACGAGCGGGTTACACCCTAAAATCACTTCAAATTTCTGGAAATGTGGGAAGTGCATATCTAAACAATGCAAAAACACGATTAACAATAAAAGCAGGAACTTATGGCGATATTGTTATAACTCCAACTTGGGAAGTTAAAACTTACACAATTACTATTAATGTTAATGATGCAAACTTCGGCAGTGTTGACAAAACAAAACTTGAAGCCGTTCCTTATGGAAGCGAAATCAGCATTAATGGAAACGAACTTACTATTAACGGAATAACAATAATTGCTAGTGCTAATGCATCAACAAACAGATATTCTTATAGTTTTGTTAACTTCTCATATACTTCATTGTTTGTTGGTCAAAATCTAACATTCACCGCAAACTTTGAAAGAATAACAAATTCATATTCAATAACTTGGAAAAACTTTGATGGAACAATTTTATATGTTGATAAAATTAACTTTGGTTTAGTTCCAAAATATGAACATGACACTCCTTTCCGTCCAGACGACAACGAATTTATTTATATATTTGATGGCTGGACACCAGATGTTGAAAATGTTAGAGGCGATGCAGAATATACTGCAAAATTCAAAAAAGAATATAAACAATATAAAGTTGAATGGCGTGATTTTGATGATAAAATTTTGAAAGAAACTTATCATCACTATAACACTTTGCCAAGTTTTGGTGGCGTTCCAACAAGAAAAGGCTACACCTTTGCGGGCTGGACACCTGAACTAAATCCTGTTTTGGAAGAAACCGTTTATTATGCTCAATACACTGTTAACCACTATCAAATTACATTCAAAACCGAAAGTGGAGAAATTGACGGCGACACAACAAGACAAATTGAATATGGCAAATTTATTGGTAGCCTTCCTGAAATTAAAAATGGAAGAGGAACATTTGTTGGTTGGTTTTTGCCAGACGGAACACAAGTTGATGAAAACACAATTTTTGATATTGATGGTGATGTTGTAATAACTGCAAAATTCAAATCTGATTTTGGAACATTTATTGCTGATTATTGGCTTTATATCATAATTGGAATTGGCGGAGCATTAATTATTGCAGGAATAAGTGCAGTTTGCGTTAAGGCTCACAAATCAAAACATAAAAAGCGTGGTTATTATGGTGCAAACAGACCAAAACCTCCATTCAAAAGATAATAAAACACTATAAAATTAATTTTTAAAATTGTTAAAAAAATTATAATTAATTAAACTTTTATTAATTATTATAAATTTATGAAAAGTTAAAACAATAAAGAAGATTAAAAATAAAAAAGTTCGATTTAATCGAACTTTTTTTAAACTTGCATTGCTTTTCGCTTTCTAACAACAAAGTAATTTAATTTTTTTATAAACTTTATTTATTTTGATTTTTTAATTCTTCAATTTGTTGTTTTAGTATTTTGTTTTCATTAAGCAAATTTTCATATTCAACTTTTGAAATTGTAATAAAGTTGTTTTTGATTTTTGTATCACTTTCAACACTATTTTTCTTTTTTGATGCAACAACGCTTGACGCAATAAGAAGACCAACACAAACAATAATCAAAACAATAAACACTTGAAGCATTCCAGAAATTTCAAATATTTGAATTCCACCAATCAAAAGAGAAACAAAAATATCAAGCAATATTAAACTGATATAAGTTGGAATTTGAAGCCCCAAAAGAGATTTTCCTAGTTTTGAATAAATTGAAATAATTGCAATAAATAAGACGCTTGAAATTGAAACTATACCTGTAAGTCTGTTAAAGAAATTGTCTTTAAACAAAAGTGGCGAACAAAAAATGATAAGTGCAAACAAAACTGACAGTGCAAGGACGCTTAATCCAACATATCCTAATATTTTTTTGCGTTTTATAATTGATACTTCGTTGATTGAAATCCCGCACGAAACAGCGATTGTGCTGACAATTAATAAAATTCTTAAAGGTATTCCTTCAAAAATAGGAAGTTTAAAAACCGCAAGAATAAGCATTAGGCATGAAACTCCAAGAGCCGACAGGGAAGTTATCATTAAAATTTTTTTAGTTTTTTCCATAAAAATATCTCCTTAAAAATAGTATATCATTAAAAAATTGATTTTTACAAACAAAAACAGTGTTTTTTTAGTCAAACAAAAAATGTTTTCAAACAATTTATATATATTTTCTTTTTTAACGCAAAATATTAATAAAATAATTAGTTTTTTTTAAATTTCAACAATAAATAAAGTATTTCAACTGTAAGTTGAGAAATTTTTGTGCTTTTTTGAAATTAATTATGTTATACTATCATTGAAAAGTAAGGAGTAACATGAAAAAATACGGCAAAATTATTTCAAAATTAAGAAAAGAAAAAGGATTAACTCAAGAAGCCCTTGGCAAAAAACTTAATGTTTCTTATCAAGCGGTTTCAAAATGGGAGAATGATTTGTCTGAACCAGACCTTGCAACACTTGAAACTTTGGTTGAAGTTTTGGGTGTTTCTATGTCTGATTTTTTTGCATTAAGCAAAAATGAAGAAAACAAACAAACTTCATCAACCAATTTGCAAAGCACAAACACTCAAACAAAAATCAATGATGATTTAAAAAATATAAATTATAATCAAACAATAAAATTAGACAACAAGCCAAGTGCTTTTGACAACTTTGTTAAAAACAAAACATGGTTTTTTGTTGCTATTATGTCATCTGTTGTTTTGTTCCTTTCTCTTTTTGTGTTTTTTATTCCTGCAAAATTGTCAAGTGATAAAATTTATCAAAAAGTTAATCCTTCCGTGTTTTGCATAACAGCGGAAAGTTCTTCTCAAAAACAGGCAGGCTCGGGATTTTTTATTAATAACAATGGTTTAGCAGTAACAAACTATCATGTTATTGAAAATTGCACCAGCGCAAAAATTCAACTTGATAATGGTGCAATGTATGATGTTATAAAAGTTGTTGGTTGTGATGAAAAAAAAGATATTGCAATTATTCAAATTGATATTCCAAAATCTCGAAGTGTGCTTTTAGGAAACAGCAACAAACTTAAAGTTGGGCAAGTTGTTTATGCTATTGGCTATCCTGAATCTTTTATATTAGGAAGCGTTGACAGCACTTTCACGCAAGGCATAATTTCAAAAACGACTTATTCGATTGAAGGAAATACATATATTCAATGCACAGCGGACATAACAAATGGCAACAGTGGCGGAGTTTTGATTGACGAATATGGCAAAGTTGTTGGAATTACTACTGCAAGATTTATAGGTGCAAATTATATGAATATGTGCATTCCAATTAACGAAATTAATTTTGTTAAAAGAGATATTAATTTGTCTTTAAATGATTATTATAATATACATAAAACTTTCTATTTTTATAGTGAAGGGCTAGTTTTGGCAAAAAAAGATTATATTAGTGGCGACAAAATTTCAAAAATAGCAGACCCAACAAAAACAGGCTATACCTTTGATGGTTGGTGGACAAGTGAAGAATATAATGAAAAATTTGATTTTGATAAGCCACTTTCAAATCAAACTGCTTGCTATGCAAAATGGATAGTAAACAAATATACTATTCGTTTTGATGCAAATGGCGCTTCGGGCACAATGCAAGAAATTACTGTAAATTATGATGAAAAAATTAAACTTCCTAAAAATGAATTTGTTTATTCTCATTACAAATTTATTAAGTGGGAAAGTGCCGACAAGCGGTTTTCTTTAACCGACCAAAAAACAATAAAAAATCTTGTGCCAGAAAATGGTGCTGTTATTGAACTTAAAGCAATTTGGCAAATGGAAAAATATACCCTAAACTTTGATGCAAATGGTGCTGATAGTGGAGAAATGCAAAGCAAAGAACTTGGATATTTTGACACTTTCACTTTGCCAGAAATAAATTTTTCAAGAACGGGATATTTGTTTAAGTATTGGAAAAATGGTGATAGAATTTTTGAAGACCAGCAAGAAATTTCACAACTTGGGCAAGATAACGAACAAATCACTCTTTTGGCAGTTTGGGAACCAATAACTTATTTTATAAAATTTGATTCAAACAACGAAAAAAATGAAACTAAAGTGCAAGAAATTAAATATGACCAAAAAGTTAATTTGCTTGCAAACACTTTTAGTTATTCAGAAAATGAAAAAGCTTTTCATTTGTGGGAATTTGAGAGTGAAAAGGGTAAAAAATATTTTAATGACCAGCAAGAAATATTAAATTTAACAACAATAAATAATCAAACTTTAATTTTTAAAGTTTATTGGGGCGACTATTACTATATTTTTAACTTTGATACTAATGGTGGTGAAGGCACATATAAAAGTTCAAAAGTAACAAGACATGACATTTATTATTTCCCTTATGAAAGACCTACAAAAGCGGGATATTCTTTTTTTGGTTGGGTTTATAACGAACAAACATATCACAATTATTATCGCATGGCAGATGTAGATTTTGGAATAGAGGATGTGCCAAAAGAAATAACTTTTGTTGCTAAATACACTCCAAACACTTACACAATAAATTATTATGAAGCAAAAAAGATAGATAATGATATTGAATATATAAATTTATTAGACACTCAAACAATGACTTATGATGTTCCAGCAAAATTAAAAGATGGCTTTACAATTTGGGGAAGAAAATTAAAAAACTGGATAAAATATGTTCGTCATGATTATGGCTACGGTTACCGTGCATACACTTTTAACCTTGACACTGAACATAAAAATCTTGCAACGGGTGGTCAAATCGCTCTTGTTGCTGATTGGGTTGGGGTTGAATTTGATGTTGTTTATCACAATCTAAATGGACCTGACGACACTTCAACAAAAACTGTTAGAAAAACTTATAACGAAAAATGGGAAAGTGATAATAGCATTAATGCAATAACAGGTGGAGCAACTGCATATGGCTATGTGTTTAAAGGTTGGACTTTTAATGATGTGTTCTATGAGGCTGGAACAAAAATTTTGTATGCTGATGATATGAAAGTTGAAGAAAATGGAATTTATCATGTTTATGCAAATTGGGAAGATGCACCAACTTGCACCATTCAATTTTATGCAAATGGTGGTGAGGGTGAAATGCAAACTATTGTTGTTTACACAAATGAAAGTTATTATCTTCCCGAATGCTTGTTCACAAAAGCAGGTTACACTTTTAGATTTTGGTCTATTGATAAAGAATGTGATGTTGATAACACAAACATTCAAGATTTTAACAGATATGAAGTGGGTGAAAATTTTAGTTATGCTTTAAAAAATGGCAGAACAATAACATTGTGGGCAAATTGGTTAAAAATTGAAGAATAAGGAGCAATTATGAAAATAGTAATAAATAACGAAAAAACAAAAAACAAAGAATTAATTTATTATGAAAACTTTTGGACGGGCAAACGAAAAATTTGTTATGACGGCACAATGCTAACAAAGTTAACAAAAAATTTGTTTGAATATAATAACGGGGAAGTTACAGAAAGATTTGAAATTAAAGGGAATGTTTCATATTGCCTTATATTAAAAATGTTTGGTCAAGAAATTGAACTTGTAAGAAAACTTGCTTGGTGGGAAATTATGCTTTCGGTTTTGCCATTTGTTGCTTGTTTAATATTTTGCTTTATGGGTGTTGAAGGTTCAGTTTGGATATCGGCTTTAAACGGTACACTTTGTGGTGCATTTGGTGGCGGATTAACTTATTTTTCAAGTTATTTGATGCGAAAAGTTGACAAAATCTATTTCAAAATAATTTTTGCAGTTTTGTTATTTTTAGTTTCACTTTTAATAAGTTATATCTTTTCAGTGTTAATATTTCATGTGTGTGTTCTTTCTTAACAAAAATTTACAAAAAAACTTTATCTTTGATAAAGTTTTTTTATGTTAATTTATAAATTTTTATTAATAAATTTTTAAAACATCTAACTATCAAGTGGTGTTGTTGAAAGTTGCCACATAATTTGAGTTTTATAATTTCCACTTTCATAAGTTTGATTTTTGTCAAGAGAAAGCAAAAGACCTTCAACACTGTTCCACGAAATTGTTGTGGTTTTTTGATTTTCGTTCCACTTTCCGCTATAAATTAAAATTGGAGTTTTTGACAGAATTGAAGTTGTGTTATTACTTTTAAAAATTAGAGCATCTTCAAGATTGCTATTGTTTGACGAAAGTGGCTGTGAAATATAAGCATATAAATACCAATCTCCGCCTGAAAGCCTTGTGTCTGTAACAACAATGCTATAATCGTCATTTTGCCTTAAAATCAAATCTTGCGAAGGATTTTTGGTTATGCTCAAAAATTTAAGTGGTGGTAAAGTCGTAATTGATAAAGTGCCGTCAATATCAAAAGATAGTGTTTTTGTTAAAAATTGCCTGTTTGTTGTAATTTTTATGCTATCACCCGCACTTAAAGTGTCGGTTAAACTATAACCAAAACTGCCATTTGCTTTTGACAAAAATGTTTCACTTTTTCCATTAATTTCTACTGTCATATTTGATTGTGGAAAAGTAGAACCTGAAATCATAGTTGTTTTGTCATTTATTTCATTAACAATCAAAGGGATTGTTCCCATACTTACAACACAAGAAGAAATAAGTTTTATTGCAGTTGTTATTGGATAGCCGGTGTCGCCACTTTCAAGATTGTTTTCTGCTGTTAATATTGCCGAACTTGAAGCGGTGGCTTGCAAACTTAAATTTTGACTATAATCTTTTTTGTAATATTCGCTTGTTGGGGTGTTTGCGCTTGCATCTTCAAGTGGATATAAAGCGACATTCCACAATCTTAACATTTCGGCATTAATATTGATTTTGTTGGGCGATGACTGCGAGCCTGTGGCAAAACTTAAAACATTTCCGCCACGATTATACAAAACAACATTTTTGGGTGAATTAATGTTTATATTTGCCGTTTGCCCAAAATACATTAGTGCCGTGCTAGAGATAACTTCGGAATAAAGATTGAAAGTTGAATTTTCATTTAATGTAAAGTTTGAAAGACATTTGAACATTGGAATAGAATTGCTTTGTGTTTTGTAGGCAACAAAACTTGCATTTTCTTCTAGCGTAAAAGACTTTGCAATGTGCGTTGAACTCCCCGAAGCATAGAATAAACCCTTATTTGTGTAAATTGTTGTTGAAGATTTTGCTTTAAATAATAAATCTGGCGAAACATCAGTATACAAAAAATATGTTGACGAAGCATTAACATAAAATTGTGCGCCTTCTTCAACCGTTAAACTTGCATTTGTGCCCGTAAACCAAATGGTTGAATCTGTAGTTGATTCTGAAATAACATTAACTTTTCCTGAAATAAAAAGTCGGTTTGCTTCACAAAATTCTTGCGGATTTGTTGACGATTCATTTTTGCTTAATGTTACAGTGCAATTATTAATTTTTGTAATTCCATTTTTGTTATAAACAAACTGCGGACCTGTGTAGGTTATGTCAACAAGTTCAATAGTTGTGTTTGTATTTCCACTGTTAACGCCAACTATTCCATAATAATTTTTTCCACTAAAAATTGCATTTTTAACTGTAACTGAAATGTTATTTGTAGTGCTTGGAACATAAATTGTGTCTGATAAACTTTGATTGTTGTTATCATAAACATTAAATCCACCAAAATCAATAACAATGCTAGGTTTTGCAACATTAACTTTAATTCCACCGCTGTATGTTATATCATTTGTTGCAATAATTTCAGTTGTTGAACTATCTTCTATTGCAGTTTTAAGTTCTGCAAAACTAGATACGCTAACTGCCATAAAATTTCCTTTTAATTATTTTATGAAATTATGAAGAAAGTAGTTAATTTCTAGCAACTTGATTGCTTACACAACTATCGTTGTTAGAGACAAATATAAATAAAAAAAAATGGAGTTTTGTTCTCCATTTTTAGTTGGCATTTTTTAACCTAAACTGAACACAATTATTTTAGTTTTTCATTTCGGTAATTTCATAGCCAAGTTGTCTTGCTTTCTTTATAAAACTCCCTATATTAAAAGCTCCCCATTGAGTACATACATAAACTTTTTCATCAAGTTGTATAATTTCATTATCTTGATAAAAATACCTATTTTTATTATCAAATTTTGATTTAAAAATTTGTTCGTTAACCACAACTCCCTTTGGGCCCTGTAATTTATCAGGGAAAACAGATTTTAATTCACTATAAGTTATACCTGGATGTTTATTTGCATAATCTTCCACAACAGCTAAGACCAACCGATTTTTTCCATATTGTTTTCCATTAAAATAATATTGTGTGTGATCTTTTAAATTAGATTTAACAGAACCAATTTTTTTACAATAGTTGCAAATATCTCCACTATTTTCTACATAATTTAGATTACATTTTGAACATTTCGGTTTTTCTTCATTCTTTATAGATATGTTAATATTAAAACAATCTATTGATTTTTCTATCTCATCAGTTGTATATTGTTCACAAAAGTAATTTTTTAAACAATCTATAATTAAATTTTTGTCAATTTGTTTTTTTATATCTTCAATATTCTCTTTGGTTTTGTTTTTTAAATTGATATATTCTTCTAGTTTAGTTTTATCAAAACAATCTCTTGAAAACATTTCAATGAATTTTTGACCCGCTTCAGAATCTTTTACAAATTCAATACTTAATTTTTTATAATCATTATTCAAGTAATTATAAACATAAATATAAATTTTTTTACAAATAATTATTCCTATTGAAAGTTGAAGTTGTTTTAAATAACTTATAAGTTGTTCTTCAAAATTTTTATCAAATTCAGAAGTATATCTTTTTAATTCAATATCTACAATATCTTTACCATCTTTCCGTAAAATAATATCGGGAATAACTCTTTCTCTTGATCCCAAAAATATTTTTCGTTGTGAATCTATTTCGTTAAATATCTTTTTATAACCTAAAAGTTCTGAACAATAATTTTCCCATTCTTTTTGAATAATTTCTTCTTTATCATTAAAATATTGATTATATTTTTCTACAATTAAATTCCATATTTCTTTTGTATTCATTTTAATTAACTCCTAACTTATTGTATCATATTTTTAAATAATCTCAAATTTAAAAGCACTGTTGACAAATGTTTTTCTTTTAAAACTATGACTATTCATATTTATTTCTCCTTTTTATTTTTTCTAAAATTATTTTAAATTCATCTGGCAAAAATTCTAGTCCTTTTTCTTCTATATTTTTCGGTAATCCATAATATGCCGCAGCAATTCCACCAGCAATGCAAGCCATTGTGTCTGCGTCTCCACCCATTGAAATTGCCGTTTTTATTGTATCTTCGTAACTATTTGATATTAAAAATGCAAATATGGATTGTGGAACAGAATTTTGACAACTTTCATCATGAACATAGCTTTTAATTAAATTTTCATAGTTAAAATCTAATTTATAATAATGATCTTCAACATATTTTTTTATATAATCTTTATTATAATTATTTTTTGCAAGCCAAATGCAAACCGCTGTTGCTTCCGCTCCTTTAATTCCTTCAGGGTGATTATGTGTCACTTCGGTTACAAGTTTTGATAAAAGTTTTACTTCATCTAAATTTTTCGCGAAATAGGGGACCGCGCTTATTCTCATTGCACTGCCATTTCCATACGAATTATATGGCTCTGTTGTCGGCATTTGTAACCAAGTATTAAATTTTGCACCATAACCCGCCAAAGGATATTTGTTGCCAAAATATTTCATATTTTTTATTACCAATTTGCTCACGCTATTAAAATCATCATTTGTTTCTAAAAGGGCATTTGCAACAGCTATTGTCATAACAGTGTCATCTGTAAAATGACAAGTTGAACAATATTCATTAAAAGGTTGTTTCGGGTCAAGATAATGCTTGCCTATAGGCAATAACTCAAAATCTTTATTTTTTATTGCATTAAATTCAAATCTTGAGCCTGCAATATCTCCAATAATCGCTCCTATAACAAAATTTTTGTTTAATGTATTCATAGTTCTCCTAATGTTTATTTTTTTCTTTGTGTAAAATAAAACAATAAACCACACAAAACTTTTTTAAATTAATAAAAGTAATAATCAAATGTTTAAAATTTATTAGTTTTCTATATTTATTATTTTGTATTGAAAATAGCAAACATTTACAATGTCTCCTATTTTATGATATAAACTTTTTTGTGCAAGTTCGGCATTTTCGTTAATTTCTTCAAAGTTTATTTCATTACTTTGATTACGAGTGATTTTCATTCTACAAATATTATTTGTTGTTAAATTATGCCACGTCACAGTATCTCCAACATGCACTCTTAAAACATCATCACTGGGACATACATATTTTTTATTATCTTCACAAAATAGCACAAAAGTTCCGTCATACATATAAAATTCACACATATCTTCTAGCCTTAACACGCCAAGTAAAAGGGTATAATAAACTCCTGTGTCAAGCCTAATTTTTAAATAATTTTCAAAATTATCAGTTTCTAAATTTGCTTGTCGTAGTGTCTTTATAAATCTTCCTGATGATTTATCATAACAACAAGGTGTATGTCCAAACAAAATGGTTTTGTTAGTTTTTGGATAGCAACTTTCGCTTTTTAATGTTCTGTCAAACAAAAAATAGTTTATGTCGTTCTTATCAAGCGACAAAATATTGCCATTTAAATCAATTTCTAAACCAGCATGCACACAAATATATTTATCTGTTTCAATATAATAGGGAAGATTGTCTAAATAATCAATATCATCCCAATCTAATTTTTCTTTTTCGTTTGGGAAATGATTTTGAAGTTTTGTTAAAATTAAATTTAGATCATCACCATCTTTAAAGTTTTGCATAAGGATGTGATATTCATTTAAAAATTCATATTCATGATTGCCTAAAATCATTTGAATGTTAGGGTGAGTTCTTACAAATTTTATCATTTTGATAGATTTGTCGCCTTTATCAATAATATCGCCAAGAATGATTAATTTGTCATTTTTTGAAAACTTAATTGCCTCTAATAATTTAATAAATACTTCATATCGACCATGAACATCCGAAATAAAATAAGTTGACATTTTTTCTCCTGTAAAATTTTTTCTACAAATAGTTATACGAAAAATATTTGTAAAAACCTTTGTTTTTATATTTAAAATTTAATAATTTATCAGTTTAATAATTTGTTATTATTAAAAAAAGAGTAGTTTAAAAGTGTTGAAATTCTTTTAAACATATGTTATAAATTGAATAATATCAAAAATGTCCAAAAATTTCTTTTAATTATTTATGTCGTTCACTTACACAAAAATTGTATTGCACTCTAGACATAAGAAAAGAGATAAAAGGAGTAGAATAGGAAAGTAATATGTAGATAAAAAAATTAATGATAATAAAAAAACCAGCTGAACTTTTGTATTCAACCGGGGTTAAGTTTTGTTGAAATAAATAGAGAACTATCAACTTGATTGCTTATACAACTATCGTTGTTAAAGGAGAATATAAATAAAAAAAATGGAGTTTTGTTCTCCATTTCTTTGGTTGAGGTAAATGGGGCGAAGCGTGAAGAAAGTTGCCGGTGGCAAGTTTTAGCGTAAGCCGGGAGCAACTTGTTGCGGTCTGGCACCGACAGTTGTGAACCATCGACCCCCGCCTTACACTACGCTAATGCTTCGTTCTTGCTTCGCTTCGGACACAGCGGTACCCGCTCTGATTGCAACATTTGTTGCACTTTTGCAGTCGCAAAAGCAAAGGCGGGGAGCAAATAAAAAAAATGGAGAACGAATCTCCATTTCTCTGGTTGGCAATTTTTAACCTAAACTGAACACAATTATTTTTATTTTTTACTATATACAAAGTATATAGTAATTTTTTTATTTTAAAAGATGAAACAAGTGATTTTGTAAAATGTTTATGCTTTTTATAAATTTTGTTCTTTAATTTTGAACTTATATAGCAATAAAAAATCGTGACAGTTAGTCAATTCTAGTTGAAAATGCCTGTATTTCTAAGAATAAATCTAATTAGTTTAAATTTAGTCAATGAAAAAGTTTTTGTCACTGTTTCTTGCTTTTTGTAAATTTTGTATGATAAAATGCAAAAAAGTATAAATTAAAGGTTATTCACAAGTGGGTGGATGACCTTTTGCATTGAAAGGAGAAATATGGATAAGTTAGAAAAAAAGATGCTTGAGGAACATTATAAATATGAAAAAGAAACACAGATAATAAATGATGAAATTCTAAAAATGCCAAGTTATTTGACTGACGAAGAAAAAATTGTATATGGTGAAATTACACAAACATTAAAGAATAGTATTAAATACAGGTTGTCTTCAACAGATGCCGAACTTATTTGGCAATATTGTCAAATTAAGATTATGCGAGATAAGGCTTGGCGAGAATATAACAAAAACCCAGAAAGATATATAAGAATTGTGACTGGCATTTGTAGCGATGGAAAAACGCCAAAAGTTATGGTTAAAGAAAATGAGCATTACAAAACTTTAGTTGACTGCAACAAGCAACTTGAAAAAATACTTAAAGATTTAAGATTAACGCCAGAAGCACGAGCAAAAAAGAAATATTAGAACACAAGCAAATTTTTGTTTGTGTTTATTTAAGGAGAATTTTTATGGAAGAATTAAAAATTGAATATATTGATATTGAAAAATTAAATCATTATGAAAACAATTCAAAAATACACACAAAAGAGCAAATTGAGTATATTGCAAATTCAATTAAGGAATTTGGATTTAACGACCCATTGGGAATAGCTGGCGAAGATAATATCGTTTTGGAAGGCAATGGTCGTGTTGAGGCGGCAAAAGTATTGGGTATAACAAAAATTCCTTGCGTTAGGCTTGACCATTTGTCAAAAGAAGAACGACAAGCTTATGTTATCGCTCACAATTCAACCAATTTAGAAACAGGGTTCGATGATGGAGTATTGTTTCAAGAATTGAAAAAATTGCAAGAATTTGATTTTACTGATTTTGGAATAGATGTTGATAAATATTTAAAAACATGTATTAGAGTTCAAAAAAGGTTATTGAAACCTATAAAAAAGGTTCACTATTTAATAAGTCTGGATATAAATAATAATGATAAAATCGCAAATTTAATCGATAGAATAAAGAGAATAGAAGGAGTTGAAATTGAATCCACAACCAACTAAAACGGATAATAAATCCATAGCTAATAAAATATTTATCAGAAAAGAAGCCATTAAAAATCTAAAAGAAGTAAATGTGCTTGATTTGTTTGCTGGAAGAAATGTTTTATGGAATAACATTAAAACAGACAACTATTTTGGAATTGATATTGAAAATAATAAAGGTAAAAATTTAAGTGCAGATACAAGACAGGTTTTTGATACTTTAGATTTAAGCAAATTTAATGTTATTGACTGTGATAGTTATGGCATTGCATTTGATTTATATAAAAAAATTTTAACAAATAAGAACATTAAAAAAGGGACAATAATTTTATACACCTTGATAACAAATGAATTTACAAAAATCCAGAACGAAGCAAAGAAAGAATTTAATTTTAAACATTTTTATAATAAAGCCCCATCACTATTTAATGCAAGAGCAATTGAATTTTTTTATGAAATGTTGGCTAATTATGGAGTAAAAGAAGTAAATTATTATTCAATCCGAGATAATTTTGATAAGCATTATGGATATTTTATTATTTAATATTTGAAAAATTTACGAATTTATGCTATCATAAATGTATGAGTATAATTTATAGACCTTGTGGAATGGCAAGAGAATATAGCCCTTATGCGTTAAATATCTATATTGGTTGCAGTCATAGGTGTAAATATTGCTATGCTCCACACACTTTGCAAAGAAAAGATAGCGAATATTTTGGAAGACCTGAGCCACGAAAAGATATTTTGAAATTACTTGAAAAAGACTTGCAAAAAAACAAATATACTGAGCAGGTTCTTTTATCTTTTGTCGGTGATTGTTATTGCGATAGCATAGATAATGGAGAAACTGTGCGAGAAGTTTTGAAAATGTTAAATTATTATAAAGTTCCTGTTGCAGTGCTAAGTAAAGGTGGTATAAAAATGCTACGAGATTTGGATATTTTCAAGCAATTTGGCGATAGAATAATGGTTGGCACAACATTGACATTTTTTGATGAGCAAAAATCTAAAGAATGGGAACCTTTTGCTTCCACACCAAATGAAAGATTGGAAACTCTAAAAACACTTCACGACAATGGCATAAAAACTTTTGCAAGTTTTGAGCCAACCATTGAACCAGATGAAAGTTTAAAGTTAATTAAAAAGACTCTTGAACTGGACTGCGTTGACCACTACAAAATTGGAAAGATAAACAACTATAAATCAGCCGACAAATGGCAAGATTGGGCAAAATATTTGCAAGATTGTTTAGATTTGCTTCGTCCAACAAATAAACAAGTTTATTACAAATTTTGTTTAAGAAAGTTAGCACCAAATATTGAACTGACCGACAATGAAAAAAATCCAGACGCATATATCGTGAGAACGACCATACCAAAACAAACAAGTTTTTTTGAATAGGAATATTTATGCACACAGGTTATTTTGGAAAAGTTAAAAGTTATCCTAAAAATAAGGGATATAGATATGTTTCAATTGCACGTTTTAACAAATTTTGGACAGGTGAAACCTATCCAAAACTTTTTCCACCAGCAGACATTATAAAAATAGAAGATGAAAAACTCTACACGAAACTTTACTATGAAAAGGTTTTAAATAAACTCAATCCAAAACAAGTTTATGAAGAGCTTGGTGACAATGCTGTTTTATTATGTTATGAAAGTTGGGATTCAATAAAAAGCGGTAAATCATTTTGTCATAGAAGAATTGTGGCAAAATGGCTGGAAGAAAAATTGGGAATAAATGTAGAAGAGTTAGGTGAAGAAAACAAAAATAGTAATGAACAGTTGCATTTCTGAAATTGTTTTGCATTGGCACAGACAAAAGAAAAGAGATAAAAGGAGTAGAATAGGAAAGTAATATGTAGATAAAAAAATTAATAATAAAAAACCCAGCTGAACTTTTGTGTTCAGTTGGGTCCAGTGTGGTTGGGGGTAAATGGAGAACTATCAACTTGATTGCTTATACAACTATCGTTGTTAGAGGCGAATATAAATAAAAAAAATGGAGTTTTGTTCTCCATTTTTTGGTTGAGGTAAATGGACTTGAACCATCGACCCCCGCCTTATCAGAGCGGTGCTCTAACCAACTGAGCTATACCTCAATATTTTGTTTTTAAGACTATCAACTGTCTTTATTTTTTCAACTTCATTGTTGTGGCCTTTTGCCATTAAGAAAGATGTGGTGGAGATAATCGGATTCGAACCGATGACCCCCTGCTTGCAAGGCAGGTGCTCTAGCCAACTGAGCTATACCCCC
>CAKVLQ010000009.1 GCA_934757845.1 uncultured Clostridia bacterium | reverse complement strand
CTTCCGCGTTCGCTTCTTCGTCCACTGGACGCGCTCCGCTCTGTTCCAACTGAGCCATATCAGCGTTTTGGTGCTTTTCACAACTTTAGTTTTCAGGCATTTTCTTATTAAGTTTATTCTTTTTTTTGAGTTTTGTCAATAAAAAAAACTTCTTATAGAAGTTTTTTAAACTATTTCTTTTTCTGGCACAAGTAAAGTTAACCAATCATAAGCCGAATAAGATAAATCTAAAATTGTTGTTTTATTTTTAAATTTAAAATATAACTTTACAACTCTATCGTCAATTTCTTTTGTAGATGATGAAATCTTTCTTTGCCCTCCAATCATAGCCCCAACGCCACCAGCAAGCACCCCGCCAACAATCGCCCCACCTATATTTGAATTGCTTTCTATGCTTTCAACAAAATGTTTTTGACCATATAATTTATATTTTATAATATCATCAACTTTAATTTTTAGGCTATTAATATCTTCTATTTTTATATCTTTTAAATCATCATACTCATTTTCATGAGATAAAAAAATATTAATTTCTCCACTTGATAGGCAAATATTAAAATTAATTGATGTGTCAATTCCTTCACCTACTAACAATTTATAAATGTTAGCAGAACTATTGTTGTAAAAAATTTTTATCTTTGTTTTTTCTAAACTATCATAAATAGTAAATTTTTTTTTCAATATTTTTTTTAACTCTTCAAATTCTGTTATTCTTTTTTTTAAATAAACTATATACCAAATTATCCAAAAAAAGATATTAAAAAGTAATGCCATACAAAGTCCTAAGCATCGCAAAAACACAATGAGTAAAGCACTAATTATTACATCTATATAAACACTTATTACTAAAAATGCATTAGTTTTTTTCATAATTCCTCCTTTTTGAATAATTTTATCACAATTTGAGATAATATGTCAATATCTCAAAGCGAGATTTTATAATTATTTTATGGAGTTAAATTTGAAATTGAAAGAATTAAGAGAAGAAAATGGCTACACACAAGAATTTGTGGCAAATTATCTTCATATAAAACAAAACACTTATTCTCAATATGAAACAAACAAAAGACAAATCTCATTAGAAAATTTGGTTGCTTTAAAAAATTTATACGGAACAACCATTGATTATATTTTAGGTTTAGAATAAAAAATTCCAACAAAAGTTGGAATTTTTTTATTATTTTACTCTTGAAATTTTAAGGTCAATTTCAGTATCATTAACTTTAAATGTTGTTTGATATTCTGGATTAATTAATTCTTTGCTTTCTTTGCACAAAGTTTCTTCCATAATTTTTGGAAGATAAATTTTTATAACTTTTTGCATTGTTTCGTCTTTTGAAGATAGGTCAAGAATAATTCGGTCTTCAATTTTGAAATTTGCTTCTTTTCGGGCAACTTGAATTTGACGAGTTATCTCCCTATAATAACCTTCAAAAATTAAGTCGTCAGTTAAGGTGATATCAAGAGCAACGATGTTATTGTTTTCAACCGCAATAGCAAATTCCTTTTTTGGAACAAATTTCAAAACAAAAAGTTCAGCATCTTGCGATTTAAGGTTTTTAAGAGTTACAGTTTTGTTTGTTTCAAATTCTTTAATATATTCGTTCATTTCTTCAATGCTTGCATTCTTTAAAGCATTTTGATAAAGTGGAACATCTTTACCCAAAACCTTTCCCGCAAGTTTAAAGTTTAGTAGCAATTCTTTGCTGTTAAATTTGTCGTCAGAATCTTCAAATTCAATTTCTTTTATGTTAAGTTCGTCTTTAACTATGTTTTCCATTGAAATAACGGCTTTTTTATAGTCATCACTCACTTTCAAAAACATTGTTTTAAGTGGTTGTTTAACCTTAATTTTGTGCTCATTTCGAAGTTTTTGTGCTAGATAAATAATTTCTCTTGATTTTTCAATATTGTCAACAATAGAAGCAAAACCGAAACTATTGATGCCGTCTAAACTTGACAAATGAACGCTTTTAACTTCGTCTGGTTCAATTTCGCAAACAAGCCCAGTCCAAATATAATCGGTTATGAAAGGAATTATTGGTGCCATAACTTTTATGATGTTTTTGATTGCAAAATATAATGAATAGTAAGCATTCATATCACTTTCCCAAAATCGTTTTCGGTTTGAACGAATATAGAAATTTGAAATGTCGTCAACCAATTTTTCAAAGTCTTTAACAACCAAATATGCTTTGTTTTCTTGATAGTTTTTATCTGAATCGTTAACAAATGTTGCAATTTTTTCTAGTAGCCACTTATCAGTTAAATCAAGTTTTTCAAAGTCTGGTTTGTGTGCTTTGATATTTGGATTGTCAATAACAGCATAAGTGTTAAAGAACACATAAATATTCCAAAATGCCAAAAGTTGTTTTTTTGCTTCGTCCAAAAGATTATTCCCAAATCGCATATCAAATACAGGGTTTGCACTTGCATACAAATATCTTATGGCTTCAGCACCAACTTCGTCTGCAACTTTGTCGGCGTCCAAACTGTTTCCGCCACTTTTGTGAAACTCATTGCCGTTTTCGTCTTTAACATATTGATAAGTTACAACCTTTTTATAAGGTGCTTTTCCTGTTAAAATAACACTCATAACAAGCAAAGAATAGAACCAAAGTTTTATTTGTTCAATCATTTCGCAAACATAATCGCTTGGGAAGTTGTTGTTAAAATATTCTTTATCAGAAAAATATTTTTTTGTTGAAAAAGGTGTAATTCCCGCATCAAGCCAGCAATCGCCAACTTCTGGAACACGAGAAAGGACTTCTCCGCAATCACATTTAATTTTTATTTCGTCAATATAAGGTCTGTGAAGATGCGGAATTTTGTCAACATCTTCAGGATTAACGGCTTTTTGTTTAAGTTCTTCCAAACTTCCAATAACATGAATTTTTCCGCAATTATTGCAAACATAAAAAGGAAGTGGAAGCCCATAAAATCTTGACCTTGAAATATTCCAATCGCCCATATTGTTAAGCCAATCTTGCATACGCTTTTTTGCATAGGCTGGTTGAAATTCAACTTCGTCAATGGCTTTTAAAAGCATTGGACGAACTTCGTCCATTTTTATATACCAAGTTGAAATAAGTTTGTAAACCAAGTCGGTTTTACATCTCCAACAATGTGGATAACTATGTTTATATTTGTGAGAATACAAAAGTTTGTTATCGGCTTTTAATCTGTTAACTACATCTTCAACAACTTCAGTTGTTTTTTTGCCGGCAATAAACCCACAACTGTCAAGCATAACGCCTTGGTCATTTATAGGGCAAATTTGTGGCATATCATATTTTAAACCCAAATCAAAGTCTTCTGCACCACACCCTGGGGCGATATGAACAACGCAAGAACCTTCTCCCGCTTCAACATCTTCCCAAGGATAAATTTTGTGAACAAAGTTTTGAATTTCAAGTTCTGGGAACATTGTTTCGTATTCAAGCCCAACAAGTTTTTCACCCAAAAACTCGTCCAAAATTTTAACATCTTCACCTTTCAAAACTTTAAGACTGTCTTTTCCAAGCACTAATTTTTCGCCGTTATATTCTACTTTAACATATGTTAGTTTTGGATTAACCGCCAAAGCAACATTGGCACAAAGCGTCCAAGGTGTTGTTGTCCAACCAACCATTTTAAAATCTTGATTTTTTACTGGAACTTTAAAGAAAATTGCTGTGTGAGTTACATCGCTATAACTACCAGATAATTCATGCTCTGAAATACTTGTTCCGCACCTTGGGCACCAAACCATAGGTCGGTTTTTTTTGCAAATTAAGCCTTTGTCATTGCAAACTTTCAAAAAGTGCCAAATTGAAGTAATGTTTTCGTCAGTGTTTGTAAAATATGAATTATCCCAATCCATAAATTGACCCATACGAATGCTTTGGTTTGTAATTTCATTTGCAAAATAATTTACTCTTTCCATGCATTTTTCGGTAAATTTATCCATGCCATATTTAATAATTTCAGGCTTTCCATTTAGCCCTAATTCTTTTTCAACATTAACTTCAACCCACATTCCTTGTGCATCAAAGCCGTTTTGAAATTGTTGGCTTTCACCTTTCATAGCATGATATTTTATGGTTATATCTTTTAAAACTCTGCCCCAAAAATGATGAACGCCCGCCCTGTTGTTTGCAGTCATAGGTCCGTCCAAAAATCTGAAACGCTTGTTTGACGATTTGTTTTTGTCAACAATTTTGTGAAACAAATCTTCATTTCTCCATTTATCAAGCATTTGATGTTCAACATCAACAAAATTTAGTTTTGCGTCTATTTTTTTCATAAGCACTCCTACAATAAAAATAAATATACAATAAAACCCATTAAATTGTCAAACAAATAACAAAATTTATGACTAATGATAGTTTTAAATTTTATTTATTAATATTTTAATGTTAAAACAAAAATTTGAATGGCAATCTCAATTTTGTTGTTAAATTGTTTAACAAATATTTTAAATAAAAAAAGATTAAACCCACAAAAGTTTAATCTTTTAATTTTTAAATCAATTATAACAACTTAAAAATACTATTACTTATCTATTGCTTGATTTTTGAACTTCAAGGTCTTGTTGAGTGATGCTTTGATTGTGCTCAATAGGTTCCCACTTAACTTTTTTGAAAAGCGCAACAACGCACGAAGGCATTGCAATTAACATATTAAATAGTGGACAAGCAAACATTCCCATAATTTTTTGACCAGTTGTCGCCTTTATTTTTTTCCAGTTAACGATGGTTGCCAAAACTGAATCAGCAAACAATCCAAGATAGGTTGAAATTATAGCAATCAAAAGTGGTGATAAAAAGTAAATTACACTTGCAACAGCATGTCCATTCACTACTTCCAAAATCCTTGCAAGTAAATTTACAATATTGTTTGCGATAAACGAAAATCCATAATAAACAGCAATAATTGAAAATCTTGAGCAATACCAATCATAGCAGTTAAAATCAAAAGTTTTGAAAAAAGTCGAAAAGAATGATGCATGGAAAAGCGAAAATCCCATAAGTCCGCCTTTGCCCCACCTTAAACGCTGTTTCCAAGCCTGCTTGAATTTTGTTGGTTGTTCGTCATAAAATTCTGCATCTTCACAAAAACCAATTTTAACACCTTTAAGGGTGTTGAAAGCCGAGAACTCAATATCTTCAGTTATAGTTGTGTGATTCCAACCATCTTTGAATGTTAGCACTTCTTTGCTAAAATAAAAACCAGTTCCAGAAACATGAGTGCCCATTTTCATAACCATTTTTGGTCTGTGAGTGAATTGACATTCACGCATAAAACTTAATGAAGCACCTGCACTAATCCAGTTAGAACCATAATTTTTTGAATTTCTGTAACTTGTGCAAATTTTTACACCGCTATCTAGTGCCTTGTTCATTTCTTTTATGTAATTAGAGGTTAAAATATTATCTGCGTCAAATATAAAAGTTGCGTCAGGAGTGTAGTCAGGGAAATCTTTTGATATGTTTTTAAACAAAAAGTTAAGTGCATAGCCTTTTCCAATTTGATTTTTGTTTTGTCTTTCATAAACAATGCAACCTTTTTCTCTGCAAATTTGAGCAGTTTTGTCAGTTTCACTGCAATTATCAGCACAAACAAAAATTTTAAGTTTGTCTTGTGGATAATCATTATTATGGATACTATCAATCAAATTTCCAATAACCTTTTCTTCATTTCGTCCACAAATTATAATTGCAAAAGTATGATTTTCTTTTGCTTCGGGATAAGTTCGTTTTTTTGAACAAACCCCAATAATGATAAAAATTATTTGATAAAAATATAACAGCGAAAAAACTACGCCAATAACCGATAAAATAATCTGAACAACACCCATTAAGTCGTCCCCCTAAAATTTTTTGCCTTTTATGATTATACCACAATGAGCATAAAAGTCAATATAAAAACCAAAAATAAGTTGCTATTGACAAATTATGATAAATTTGTTAATATCTTTTTAATAAAAAAACTATTATTTGTGCTAAAAATAAATAGTTTTTTAATAATTTTTTAAAATTTAATGGGGTTTTTATGAAAAATTTTAATTTAAACAAGTTTAAAGTTGATGAAGAAAGCGAATTTATTGTGGCTGAAATTGCAAAATTAAGGGCACAAAATTTAAAAAACAACATTGATTTTGAAAAAGCCGAACTTGAAAGAATTGAACTTGAAACAAAACTTGCAAGCAAAAGTTTTGATAATAACAAAAATATTGCTAAAACAAATAAAAATAATGATATTAATCAAATTGAATATTAATTTTAAAATAAAAATTCTTATACTATTAGTTTTTATGGTAAATTAAAATTTTATTTTCGCTTTAATTTGAATATCTTTTTTTAACATTAATTGCATTTAAGTTAATTAAATATAAGCCTTAAATTTTATTTATTTTTTAACCAAAAAATTTATAAAAAAAACATATTGATTTTTCAATATGTTTTTTTGTTTACCATCTAAATTCAACTTCCATAATTTGAGGTTCTTTATCACGGTCTTCATACTTAAAACCAAATTCAGGAAAAACACTTTCATAAAGTTGTTTTTCAATTTCTTCGGTTTTGTTATAAACCATTCTTAAATCTTGCATATCTGTTAATTGTGGATAACGCTTTACATCTCTTCCGTTTAACATAATAATTTGATTATATTTTTCATATTCTTTTTTTGTCATAAAAATTGGCATATCATGTTTTATAATTAAACTTCGATAATAAATATCAGCAAGGTCATGACCCAAAACATTAATATTACGAAGGTTTAGATAAACATCAAAAGCACTTTCATATTCAACATTTTGCAAAACTTTATCCCCTAGTTTATCAAAAGGAACAACTTTGCCTTTGTCTACACAGCAAAGCGATGCCGAAAGAAGATGAACAAAATCATTTTCATAATATTTTTTTTGATTTTCATAAAATAGAATTAATTTTGAATTGTTGTCATATTCTTCTTTGTTATTTTTGTCAAAAGTTTTTCTTTCTTCAAACAAGAGTTTGATTTGTTTGTTGCAATAAGCACAATATTTAATAAGAAAATCACGAACCTTGCTTGCGAATTTATATTTATCAAATTCAAGTTCCTTTGCTTTTATTATGTTACCTTTCCACACTTCAAGCAAAATTTTAAAATTATAATTCATAACTTTTGCCAAAATTCGTTCTTTATAAATGCTGTCAGCAAATTTTTCAAATGCTTTTTCTTTATTTTTATCATTTATGTTATAGTTCATACAAACTCCTTTTATTGATATATTTTATCACACCAAAAACAACATTTCAAGATGCAAATAAAAAATTTTTTATAAAAAGAGAAATTGAATATTAAATTTTAAAAACAAATAAAAAAATTTTTTATAATAAATTTTATTTGATTTTATTTTTAAAATATTAACACACACAAAAAAAACAAACCTGCAAAAAACAAAAATTTTTGCATAAAAAAACACCACAAAATGTGATGTTTATATTGCTTTTTACGCAACAACTTCTTCTTTGTTTTCTGCTTCAACAACAGGTGTTTCTTTTTTCATTTTTAAAACATTAAACAAATTCAAAACAAATGCGCCTGCATAAGCAAGAATTAGTGCAACGAATGGCAATATGCATTGGAAACCAACCAATAATAATTCTTCAGGTTCGATGCCTGCACACATACTTAACCCGCCAATAAAAGCAAGAAGTGCACCAACAAAAAGCAAACCTTGGAAAACCATTGTTGCAATAGCAAGACCTTTGCCTCTTTTGAAAATTCCGATGATTGACAAAATTATTGCAACCAAACCACAAACGATTAGCAAAACGCAACCAACTGCACCAATCAAAAATTCTGGGTGAGCAATTTCTCCTCTACCATTCATTGCGCTTGACAAACACCAAAATGCTGGTGAAATTGAAACAAACATTGCAATTAAACTTGCAGTTATTGTTGTTAACAATGAACCAAAAGATAAATCTCTTTTCATAATCTCCTCCTTCTAAAATAGATTATAGCAAAAAATATGCAAATATGTCAATAATAATGTTTAATTTTATACATTTTTATCTTTTTTATGGATATTTTATTCTGCGTCAACCGCTTTTTTGATTGAAAGCGAAATTCGTTTTTTCTCTTTATCAACCCCAATAACCTTAACTTTAACAATATCGCCAACAGTTAGTTCTTCACTTGGGTGTTTGATATATCTGTCGCAAATTTCACTTATGTGAACAAGACCATCTTGATGCACACCAATATCAACAAAAGCACCAAAGTCAACAACATTTCTAACCGTCCCCTTCAAAATCATTCCTTCTTGAAGGTCTTCAAGACTTAATAAATCACTTCGAAGTTCAGGTTGTGGCAAACTATCACGAATATCTCTGCCTGGTTTTATAATTTCAGTTATAATATCATTAAGTGTTGGCACACCAATTCCACATTCGTTTGCCACCTTGTTAGCACCATAATTTTCAACCAAACTTGGAAGATTTGAAATGTTGCCATTTTTTATGTCTTCACTTGTTAAGTTAAAAATATTCAAAAGTTTGTTTGCACTTTCATAACTTTCTGGATGAACTGCGGTGTTATCCAAAATGTTTTTGCCATTAACAATTCGCAAAAATCCTGCACATTGCTCATACGCTTTGTTTCCTAGTTTTGCAACTTTCAAAAGTTCATCTCTTGAAGCAAAAGCACCATTTTTTTCACGATAAAGCACAATGTTTTTTGCAACACTTGAATTTAGTCCACTAACAAAACTAAGTAGCCTTGGGCTTGCTGTGTTCAAATCAACACCAACACTGTTAACACAATCTTCAACAACTCCGTCCAAAACTTCTGTTAATCTTTTTTGTGGCATATCGTGCTGATATTGCCCAACACCAATAGATTTAACATCAATTTTGATAAGTTCACTTAATGGGTCTTGAAGACGCCTTGCGATTGACACTGCACTTCTTAAACTAACATCATAGTCTGGGAATTCTTCTGCACCAAGTTTGCTTGCACTATAAACACTTGCACCTGCTTCAGACACAACCATATAACTAACTGGAACTGTTAATTTTTTTATTAAGTTCGCAACAAAAATTTCACATTCTTTGCTTGCTGTTCCATTCCCAATAGAAATTACACTTATGCCATGTTTTTTAATTAGCATTGCAATAATCTTTTCGGCTTTTTCAACTTCGTTATGTGGTGGAGTTGGATAAATAACCCCTGTGTCCAAAACTGTTCCGTTTTCATCTATAACTGCAAGTTTGCACCCTGTTCTGTATGCTGGGTCAAGCCCCAAAATAACTTTGTGTTTTAGCGGTGGTTGCATCAAAAGTGGTTTAAGATTAACTTCAAACATTTTTATTGCACCTTCTGCTGCATTGTCAAACATTTCGTTTCTTATATCTCTTTCCAAACTTGGAAGAATAAGCCTTGAAAAACTGTCGCTAACTGTTTCGTTAAGTTTTTCTTCAAAAATGCTTTCTTTAATTTTAAAGTTGTTTTTTATAATTTCCAAACACTTTTCTTCATTTTCTTCCAAACTTACTTTAATGCAATCTTCTTTTTCGCCCCTATTGATTGCCAAAATTCTGTGTCCAGGCATTTTGCAAACTTGTTCTTTATAGTTATCATACATCAAATAAGTGTTAACTTTTTCGTTTGGTTTTAGGCTTGTAACAATAAACGCCGATTTAAACAAAAATTCGCGAAGTTGTTTTCGAATATCTGCATTATCACTTATCTGTTCTGCAATAATATCAAGTGCACCTTGAAGAGCTTGTTCACTTGTTTCAACGCCTTTTTCGGCATCAATATATTCACTTGCAATTTCGTAAATATCGCCAAGCAAATCTTTTTGTGCTAAAATTCTGTCTGCTAGTGGTTGAAGCCCTTTGCTTATTGCAATGGTTGCTCGTGTTTGTCGTTTTGGTCTAAATGGTCTGTAAATATCTTCAAGTTCAGTTTGAGTTTGAGCATCGGTTATTTTTTTTGTTAGTTCTGGGGTTAATTTTTGTTGGTCGTCAATTAACTTAATAATTTCTTCTTTTCGTTTTTCAAGATTTCTTAAATAAGTTAGTCTGTCGCTAAATGCTCTTATTGTTTGGTCATCAAGAGTTCCATGCATTTCTTTTCTATATCTTGCAATAAAAGGAACAGTGCAACCTTCGTCAAGAAGATTTATTAGGTTTTGACTATATTCTTGTTTAAGGTCAAATTCTTCGCTTAATTTAGTTGTTAAGTCCATTTTCTCCTCCATCGTTAATATACAAAATTCCAATAGTGTCCGCTCCGCAATGGCTTGTTATTGTTGCACCAGCGTGAGTTACCAAAATTTCTTTAAAGTTTGAATTTTCTTTTAATGTGTCTTCAACCATTTTCAAAACATCGTCTTCGATTGTTGGAAAAGTTATAAAGCACCTTGTTAAATCTGGATTATTATATTTGTTTAAAATATCTTTAACATAACTTTCAACAACTTTTATGTATGGCCCACGATATTTTTTGCTCATGCCCATTTTTCCATTACTAACTTCGATTGAAGGTTTTATGTTAAACAAATTTGCACCCAAAAGTTGAAGTGAAGAGCATCGACCGCCTTTATATAAAAATTTTAGGGTTTTTATAACAAATGATGCTTGAACATAAGGGATTCGTTTTTCAACCTTTGCAACAATGTTTTCAAAACTTTCGCCCTTTTTGTTAAGGTCGCACGCATAAAGCATCAAAAGCCCAACACCTGTAGACAAACTGCGAGAGTCAATAACCGCAACTTTGCCGTTAAATTCTTGGCTTGCTTTTTTTGCATTTTCAAACGAACAACTCATTTCACTTGAAAGCGAAAAGTGAATTATTCGGTCTTCTTCATTTTTCAAATTTTTTGCAAAAAATTCTTTAAAACTTTCAAGTGAAACTGCACTTGTTTTTGGAAGTGTGCCTTTTTCATTGAAGTTGTCAATTATCATTTGACTTGTAATATTAACGCCATCTAAATATTCTTTATCATTCATCAAAATATTAAATGGCAAAATTTTAATTTCGTTTTTTTCTATTAGTTCTTTGCTTAAATCGTTAGAACTATCTCCTGTAATTATTATCATAATTCCTCCTTAAAATATTATCTAACAATAAAACAAAAATGTCAATAAAATAATAAACATTGAAATTTTATTGCCTTTTATTTTGATTTATTATATAATATTTTTTGTGAATAAAATGACACCATTCGACAAATCTAATGATAATAAAAAAGAAAACTTCCATGTTGGACATAGAAATAGATTGTATCAAACATTATTGGCTTGCAACTTTGACCCAATTCTTCCACATATTATGCTTGAATATCTTTTGTTTCAAGTTTATCCTATGTGTGATACAAATCCAATCGCTCACCGATTAATTAATAAGTTTGGAAACTTTTGTAATGTTTTTGATGCAAAGCATGAAGATTTAATGAAAGTTGAGGGCGTTGGTGAGAAAGCAGCACAAAAAATTTTGTCTTACAAACGATTTGCAAATTATTACAACAAACACAAAACCACTTTAAAAGTGAAACTTGCAAATGCAATAGATTTTGTAAATTATTTTGGTGAAAAGATAAGAAAATCTGACCATGAAAATCTTATAGTTATTGCTATGAACGACCAACATGAAGTTAAGAATTATGAAATTTTTGAAGGAAGCAAAGACCACGAAATTAGTTTTGACATTCGTGATATTTATGAAGTTGCACGAAAATGTGATTGCTACAAAATTGTTTTAATGCACAATCACCCAAGTGGTGACGCACAGCCATCACCTGCCGATTTGACTAACACCAAACAACTTTATGCTCAAATGATTAATCTTCGTGTTGAGATTGCTGACCACATTATTGTTAGTGAGCATTCATTTTATAGTATGGACCGTAACAATAATCTTGACGAAGTTAGAACCTATTATGGCATAATAAATATGAAAACTCACCAAATTGATAAAAAATAAAAAAAACCTACAAAAATCAACAAAAATAGTTGGAGAAAATCTTATTTTTTGGTAAAATTATAATATAAAATTAAATGGAGGTTCCTATGAACAAAACAGAATTTTTAAAAGCACTTGCTGAAAAAGCAGAATTAAGCGGAAAACAAGCAAACAATGCATTAAACGCATTTGTAAGCATTGTTGAAGAAGAACTTAAAAAAGGAGAAAAAATCCAACTTGTTGGCTTTGGAACTTTTGAATTAAAAGACAAACCTGCAAGAGAAGGTATCAACCCAGCAACTGGTGCAAAAGTTAAAATTCCTGCTTCTAAAAACCCAACTTTCAAAATGGGAAAAGCATTCAAAGAACTTTTTAACTAATCAAAAAAAAGAAGTCATCGACTTCTTTTTTTATAAATTCTGTTAAAATAAAAAGCACATATAATTTATGTGCTTTTTTAATTTGTTGCATTATTTATCTTTTTCAGAAACCAAATTTTCATTATTATTTTTAATTGTTTCAACATTTTGAACATTTTGAACATTTTGAACATTTTGTTCATTTTGTTCATTTTGATTATTTTGATTATTTTGTTCATTTTGATTATTTTGTGCATTTTCAATAACTGGTGTTTTTTGAGTATCTGTCGATTGTTTTTTTAAATTTTTGTTTTTAGAAAACAACTTTGGTTTAACTTTTTGTTTTTTTCGGTTTCTTTGTTCTTCAATAAAACCTTCACCATACGCTTCAACAACACTTGTTGAAAACAAAAATGCTTTGTCGTCAATTTCAAAAACAATTTCTTTAAGGTTTCGTGCTTCATATTTGTTAACCAAACATAGCAAAATTGTTTTGTCATTTTTTGAATAAGCACCTTTACCATTAATCAAAGTTGCCCCACGATATAATTTTGTAAGCACCGCATCAGAAATTTCTTGATATTTATCTGAAATAATATAATACGCTTTTGTCCCCTTTCCACCATCAATAACAAAATCAGTGATTTTCCCTGAAAGATAAATTGCAATTAATGTGTATAAACTGCTTGTTAGTCCGTGTGCTGCAAAATTCAAAACGCAAACAAGCGAATCAACCAAAATTATAACTCTGCCAACTGTTATATCATTATTGTAGTGGTGCAAAATCATTCCAAACATTTCTCCGCCACCTGTTGAACCACCACCACGAATAACAAGACCAGTTCCCACACCCATTAGCACTGAACCAAAAACACTTGCCAAAAACATATCATTAAGACCAATGTTTATGTTCAAATATTCAATGCAAACCGAATAGACTAGAATACCAAACAATGAATAGAAAAAGTATTTTTTGCCAAGGGCTTTAAAAGCAAAGCCAATTAACACAATGTTAAATAATAAATATAAAATTGTTGGAGAGATATAAAACCAATTTAGTTTTACAAACAAGTCGCTAATAACCGCAGCCAAGCCACCAAAACCACCTGGTGCAATATTATTTGCATAGAAAAAACTGTTGAACGCTAGCCCCATCATGCCAATGCCAACAATAATTAAAAATATTTTAATAATTTCATTCAACCATTTGTTTTTTACAAAATTTTTCATAATTCTCCAATATTATTATACACAAACTTATAAAAGTTTGCAAGGTGCCACAGGCACTTTTTCAATAAAAACGCAGAGAGATTTCTCAAACAATAAAAACACCTAAAAACGAGCAGTGCTAGGCCCGAAAAAAACCAAAGATAGGAGTGTATGCTCTCTTTTATGTGTTTTTAGACTGCAAGAAGCAAGCAGGTGCCATAGGCACTTTTCTCACATCTTTGCAAAAACATTAACTTTCAATTATAAATTGCTCAAAAAATGCCACAAAGTGACCAATTGCACTCTTACAACAAAAAAGAAGTAAAGGGGTTGCACCTAGTTTATTTTCAAATAATCAAAATACTTAAAAACGAGCAGTGCTAGGTCGAAAAAAACCCAAGATAGGAGTGTGTGCTCTCTTTTATGTGTTTTTAGACTGCAAGAAACAAGCATGACAAGGCTCAAAAAATGCCACAAGATAGGAGTGTGCTTATTGCACATGACTATTTTGTGGCGTTTTTTAGTAACGCAGTATTGCGAAGTTTATTGTCAGTCTAAAACTAGTTTTGTTTGTAATTAACTCTAATCCCTGGACCCATAGTTGAACTTAAAGTGATGCTTTTCAAATATGTTCCTTTGCTTGCGGCTGGTTTTGCTTTGATAATTGCGTTCATAACTGTGTTAAAGTTTTCAAGCAATTTTTCAGTTCCAAAACTTGCTTTTCCAATAATAACATGAACGATATTGTTTTTATCAAGTCTATATTCAACTTTACCTGCTTTAACATCTTTAATTGCTTTTGCAACATCAGTTGTAACTGTTCCGCTTTTTGGGTTTGGCATTAAACCTTTTGGTCCTAAAATTTTTGCGCATCGTCCAACCAATCCCATCATATCAGGAGTTGTGATGCAAACATCAAAATCTAAGAAATTTTGATTTTGAATTTTTGCAACAATTTCTTCTGCGCCAACAATATCAGCACCTGCTTTTTCAGCTTCGTCTGCATGGTCACCTTTTGCAATAACCAAAACTTTAACGCTTTTTCCTGTTCCGTTTGGAAGAACAACAACACCTCTAACTTGTTGGTCGGCATTTCTTCCGTCAACACCAAGTTTAACATGAAGTTCTATTGTTTCATCAAATTTTGCTTTGCTTGTTTCTAATGCAAGTTTAACTGCATCTTCACTTTCATAAGTTTTTGTTTTGTCAACAAGTTTCAAAGCTTCTAAATATCTTTTACTTTGTTTCATTTTTTTCTCCTTTTGGTTTTAACGAGATATTAATCTCTCCCATAATTAATCTGTAACTGTAACGCCCATGCTTCTTGCAGAGCCTGCAATCATGCTCATAGCACTTTCTAAACTGCTAGCGTTCAAATCTTGCATTTTTGTTTTTGCAATTTCTTCAACTTGTGCTTTTGTAATTTTGCCAACTTTGTCTTTTTTGCTGTTAGCACTTCCTTTTGCAATTCCTGCAGCTTTGATAATAAGGTCGGCAGCAGGTGGAGTTTTTGTTACAAAAGTGAAAGTTCGGTCTGTATAAGCGGTAACAATAACTGGAATATTGAAACCAACTTTATCAGCGGTTCTTTCATTAAATTGTTTTAAAAATTCCATTGAGTTAACGCCATGAGGCCCTAATGCTGAACCAACGCTTTGTCCTGGGGTTGCTTTTCCGCCAGGTAATTGTAGTTTAATAACTGCTTTAACTTCTTTTGCCATAATTTTTCCTTCTCCTTTTGGTGGTTAACGAAAACCAAAATATTTGTTTTCTCCCACTGATTTATCTAAACGGCTTTTTGCCGAATAAATACTAATTTAATTTTCTTATTTCATCAAGTTTAACGTCAACATTGTTTTCTCGGTTAAACATTTCAACCATAACTGTTGCTGAAAGAGTTTCTTTGTTGATTAGTTTGATTTCACCAATTTGACCTTTAAGTGCACCGTCCAAAATTTCGACTTTATCACCTTCACTTAAAGTTATGTCTGCTTCGGTTTTTTCAAGACGCATTCTAACAACATCTTCCGCTGGAAGTTCAAGTGGACGACCCTTTGGACCAACAAATCCAGTTATCCCTCTTGTGCCAACAATACGGTGCCAAATATCATCACCATAAATCATTTTAACCAAAATATAGGTTGGCATAAGTTTTTGTGAAACGATAACTTTTTTGCCGTTTTTTTCTTCAACGACATCTTCCATTGGAACTATTATATCAAAAACACGATTAGACAAATTGTTTTTTTCAACAACTCTTTCTAAATTTTCTTGTGCAACATTTTCATATCCTGGCCTCGTGTGCAAAACATACCATTTTGCTTCTGTATCCATTTCCATTAAACAATACTCCTAAATCAATAATTAAGCACCAAGCAAAAACTTGGCATAACTTTATTTTGGAAGCAATAGAGTGTATAGCCAACTAAAAAGTCTATCAATTCCAAACAAAACTACGGTAAAAAACAACACAACGCCTAAAACTATTGCGGTTTGTTTGCAAACCTTTCCAAAACTTGGCCAAGTTACCTTTTTAAGTTCTGAAACTGTTTCTTTAGTTTTTTTTGCTAATTTGTGTTCTTTTGGCTTTTTAACTTTTGTAGTGTTAGTTTCTTTTGCCATATTACTACTCCTTATTTTGTTTCTTTGTGAATAGTATGTTTTTTGCAGAAAGGACAATATTTGCTAAGTTCAACTCTGTCAGGAGTGTTCTTTTTATTTTTCATATTGTCATAATTTCTTTGTTTACATTCTGTGCACGCTAATGTGATTTTCTCTCTCATAAAAGCACCTCACTAAAAAATTAGCACCCATTAAGATGCTAATTCATTATAATAAACTAAAAACTTTTTGTCAACAGTTTTTTGAAAGTTTTTCACAAAGTTTTAATTATTCTGTTTTTTGATTTAAGAAACTAAATTTTAAACATATTTAAGTTTTATTCGTGAATTTTTATTACTCCCGAAGTTTGGGCTTCAATTTTGTTCAAAACTTCACTTTCAGTTTTATCTGTTGGGAAAACTTGATTTAAAACAAACATATTATCAGCATCTTTATTGTTTGCAAAATCGGTTTTAATAAAGTTGCCAATTTCCAAATTCAAATTGTTGTTAACAGTATTTTTTAAGTTCAAAACATATTGTTTTTCGCCAGCATTAGTAGGTGCAGGAAGTTTAAGTTCTATCCCGCCTTTTTCAGCAACAAATTTATTGTTTTGTGCAACGCTTAAAAGTTCAGCATAAATAAACGCTTTGCCAGCAGTTTCAAAATCTAGGTTGCCATACGCATTTCTAACAATAATGTCGCCTGATGAAGAAGTTGCTTTTAGATTTTTTTGTGAAGCGGAATTTACAAAATCAATTTCAATTCTTCCACTGTTTGTTGATATTTCGTCTTTAACGCTTGATGCCAAGTTCTTTATAACAACTTTGCCTTTACCAGTTTTTACGCTTGTTAAAGTGTAAATTTGAGTGCTGTCTGTGCCAAGGGTTACAAATCCAGAATCGGTTGTGATTTTTGCACTAAAATCAGAGCCTTCTTCTCCAATTTGATTGATTGTTGTTTCGCCCGACTTGTTTTCAACAGTTGTTGTTCCCAAAACTTTGCCCACTTTCAAAACGCCATTTTCACTTTTATAGAAAAGTTCTCCGCCAATTTGTTTTATATCAACATATCCTGTTACAACATTTTGATAAAACACATTTCCGCTAACTTCATTTGCTCTTATATAAGGATTGTTTCCTTCAACAGTCAAATTTCCGCTAATTTTGTCAAATTCAAAATTTCCGCTGTTTGAATTTATGTTTACATTTTGAATGTTTATTGATTTAATCTCAACTCTGCCAATATAATTAGAAATTGTCAAATTGCTTCCAGCCATCATATCAACATTGTCAAGGGCAAAAGTGCCTTTGCTTGATTTCACTTCCAAATTAATGTTTTTGGTTGAAAGTGTTTTGCTTGAATTGTTTGAATTTTTATCAAAATAAATTTTTCCAGTGTTGGTTTTTATGCTGTATTCAACGCCTTCGGCATTTGCAGGAACATAAACCACAACTTTGCTTGAACCATAAGAAATTAACCCCGTTGGTTCTTTCAAAATCAAATTTAATTCGCTTCCGTTATAAAAACTTGGAAAGTAATTTATAATTTCAGCCGAATTAACAAATTCGTCACTATCTGATTTTTTGATTTGAGTGTCGGTTAATCCATTGTTTGAATAACCTGTAAAGTTGTTTGCAATAACTACCCTTAAATTGTTGTTATCCCCACTTGTGTCAGCGTCTGCACTTGGTTTTATAACCACATCAAAATTGTTGGTTTCAATGTTAACTTTGGTCAAAGTGGCATTTATTTCCCCAGCGATTTCTTCCTTGTGTTTTGCCGAATATCTTAACCCAAACAAACTTGCATTTGGAAATATAAACAAAATTCCCGCAATAAGCCCGCAAGTTAAACCCAAAACTAATGCAATTATAACCAAATATTTGAATAATTTTTTAACAAATTCCATTTTTTCCCCTTTTTATAAAATTATTATAACACATAAAAAAGTTATTTTCAAGGTTTTGAAAAAAAATTTTGATTAGCAAAAATTAATTTAATTAAGTTTAAAATTTATAAAAATTCTTTTAATTAATTATAAACAACAAAAAAAGCGAATAAATTTATATATGATTAAAACAATAAAATTAAATTACAAAATAATTATAATCTCAATTTTAATTATTGTTATGATAATAACATTTAACGCAAGTTTTGCAAAAAAAGTTTCAACAAATAGTTACAAAACCCCATTCATTTTGATTGATGCCGGGCATGGTTATCCTGACGGTGGTGCGGTTGGCACAAAAACAGGTGTTAAAGAAAGCGACCTTAATCTTGAATATGCCATTGCTTTAAAATCTTATTTTGACAGCATGAATTTTAGAACCGAACTTATTAGAAGCACAAATTTGGCTCTTTCAAAAGATAAACAAGAAGATATGTTAAAACGCAAAGAAATTATTGAAAAATCTTCTTGCGATATTTTTATTTCAATTCACATGAACAAATTTTCGCTTCAATCTTCTGTTGGTGCTCAAACATTTTTTAAAATGGAAGACGACCTATCAAAATCACTTGCAACCTGCATTCAACAACTTTTGCAAAAAAATGTTGAAGACGCCCGAAAACTTACCCTTCCTGGCGACTATCTTGTTTTGAACAGCGCCAAATGCCCCGCAGTTTTGGTTGAATGTGGCTTTTTGAGTAGTGAAAAAGATGAACAACGCCTTCAAACAAAAGAATTTAGAGAAAAACTTTGTTATCAAATTTTTTGCGGAACAATTAAATTTTTAAATTTATCAACAAGTTCAAATTAATTTTTTGCACAAAAAAAATGCCAATTTGGCATTTTTTTCTTATATAAATTATGTTTTAACACTAATCAAGTATTGCTTTAATTCTTCTAACACCACTTGAAGAAGCTTCTTCTTTTGTTATTTTAAAATGATGAAGTTCGGCTGTGTTTTTAACATGAGGTCCACCACAAATTTCAGCACCATAACCTTTTATTGAATAAACACTAACAATGTCGCCATATTTTGAATCAAAAACGCCAATAGCCCCTGATTTTTTTGCTTCTTCAACAGTTGATTCCGTTCTTATAACATCAACTTTTTCACTTATTGCTTTGTTAACATAATCTTCAACTGCTTTTAATTCTTCTGGAGTAAGTTTTCGGTCAAAGCCAAAATCAAAACGAAGACGCTCACTATTTATATTGCTTCCCATTTGCTTGCATTCACTGTTCAAAACAACATGTAAGGCATTATGCAACAAATGTGTTGCTGTGTGAAGACGAGTTGTTTGTTCGTTTTGCTCTGCAAGCCCACCTTTGTTTTCGCCCGCTTTATCACTTTGAGATTTTTGTCTGTGAAGTTCAAAAGCCTTGTTAAAGCCGTCAGTATCCACAACATATCCTTTTTCGGTTGCCATTTCAATAGTAAGTTCAAGAGGAAAACCAAAAGTATCAAAAAGCCTGAATGCTTTTTCGCCACTAATTTTTTTGTTATCTGGGGCAAATTTTGTCAAATTTTCTACAAGTTTGTTAAACTCTTTTGTTCCGTCAGTTAAGGCTTTTTCAAATTTATTATATTCTTTTTCAATTTCACTTAAAATATATTCTTCTTTTTGTTTCAAAAGTGGATAAGCCTCGCCGTAAATTTGATTGATATAAATTTTGCTAACACCCAAAAGTTCTTCTTTTCCAAGTTCAAGCATTTTTGCTTCTCTGATTGCTCTTCTTAACAATCTTCGCAAAATATACCCAGCCCCTACATTTGATGGAACAATTCCATTTTGGTCACCAATAAGCATAGTGGCGGTTTTTATGTGGTCAGCAATAATTCTCATAGCCCTGGTTATTTTTTTGTCATCACCATATTTAATTCCAAGTTTTTGAGCCAAAAAGTTTATAACTGGATAGAAAACATCGGTTAAATAAACATCTTTAAGCCCGTTTAAATACATCAAATTTCTCTCAAAACCGAAACCTGTGTCAACATTTTTGTTTGCAAGTTCTTTATATTTTCCTTCGCCTAATTGCTCAAATTGCATATAAACATCGTTGCCAATTTCAACATATCTTCCACAACCGCATTCAAGCCCACAATTTTCTCCGCAAGGCACATTTGTTGTTGGATAAAACCATTCATTATCTGGCCCGCAAGGAGTGTTAACAGTTCCTGGCAAATCCCACCAGTTATCTTCTTTTGGAAGATAGAAAATATTTTCTTTTTTAATTCCTGCTTCAAGCAAATAATTTGCGGTTTCTTCATCTCGTGGAGCATTTTCATCGCCCGCAAAAACCGAACAACAAATTTTGTTTTTATCAAATCCAAAAACTTTTGTTAAAATTTCAAAAGTCCATTTAGTTTTTTCTTTTTTAAAATAATCGCCCAAACTCCAATTACCCATCATTTCAAAAAATGTGCAATGACTTTCATCGCCAACGCTTTCAATATCAATCGTTCTAACACAACCTTGAATGTTGCAAAGTCTTGTTCCCATTGGGTGCTTTTTGCCAAGAAGATAAGGCATTAATGGTTGCATTCCCGCAACATTAAACATAACGCCAGTTGTTCCATCACCAATCAAACTTACTGCCCCAATGTTTTTATGCCCTCTTTCTTCATAAAAATTAATCCACATATTTCTTAAATCTTTGCTTGTAACTTTATAATCCATTTTATTCTCTCCGTGTGCAAAAGCACATAATTTTTGTCTATTTTTTAATTTTTGTAAATTTTGTTTTAAAATATTTTTTTAAATTTTCTCATCTTGCTAACTTATTGTTTCATCAAGATAGGTTGCACTTGCATCAGCCATGTGAAACAAAAGTGCAACAGGAAATTTATAATAGGCGTTGCTTAAAAGATAACTTGCATTAGCACACCTATTATCAAACCCACCCATGTGCCAATTAATTGCCATGCTTTCTTCACGGGTTAGTTTCATAAACCCACTTATCATATAAACCGACTTTTCACCATGCCCATAAGGAAGATTATCTTCTATTGTATAGCAAGGAACTTTTATCCATTCCCCGTCAACTTTAACATTTCTAAAATCTTCTTTAAAAGTGTTAACTTTGCAAATATCGTGAAGCAAACTTATTAACGCCAAACTTTCATCGCTTATTTTTTCTTGATAATTTTCGCCATATTCGCTTATTATAATTTTTTTAAATCTTTTGTAAACATTAACCGAATGTTGAACAAGACCACCCTTATAATTTGAATGAAATTTGCTTGATGCAGGGGCAGAAAAAAAATCTGAATTTTGCAAAAATTCAAGCAAATTATCCGCACCTTCTCGTTTAATATTGTTTTTATAAATTTCAATAAATTCTTCTTTTGCTTCCATAATTCTCCTAATAAGAAAATTCAATTCTTGAATTTAAAAGTTTATAAAGTTTAATGGCATCTTTTCTTAATCTTGGTCTTACAAAGGCAACGCTTTCAACAAAATCCCAGCCAAAAACCCAAGCAACAAGCAAAAATATTTCGCTCACAATGCCAAGTGGCTCAATTAACTTTCCAGCAATATAAAGTCCCAAAAACAAAATAAATGCAAATATCATAAAAAAACATTCTTTTTTGTTTTTTGAAAGTTCTTCGTTAATGTCGCTAACTTCAAGCGTAAAATGATTTCTAACAGCAAGTTTAATTTCATCTTGGTCTTGTTCTGAAATTTCTTTTTCGCAAGCAAACCTTATGTTTATGGGCTTTGAAAGTTCCATATAATTATTGTTTTGTTGCAAAAAATCTGATAATTCAGGTTTTATAACAACATCATCGCCACTTGAATAAGAGTTTATAACATCAGATTTATCCTTTATGTTAACATAAAGGATTGTTTCATTTCGTTCACTTTCCAAATCGTTTTCATATTCAACTTCACTTGATGCATTTTTAAAGTGTTTTAATAGTTTTATATTCTTAAACATACAAACTCCATTTAATATTAACATTAAAATAAAAAAATTGCAAATTAATTGCAATTATTTCTCATTTTTTAAATGAACAACAAAACTATCATCACTAGGATTATAAATTGCAAGCAAAATGTTTTTCAAATCTTTTTTGCCAGTTATGCCAAGTTTAGAATAAAGCCAAGCAATATCTTTTCCAATTTCTTTCAATGAAAATTGCGACACATATCCATCAACAATAATATTTTGTGGAAGTTCGGATTTTCCGGCTTTTATTTTCAAATCTTCACAAACCACTGGTTTTTGCTCGCTTTTTGGAAGAACGCTTAACGACCCGTCTGTTTCAAAAATGGCATAGGCAATATCGTCAAAATCAAAATAGCCTTTGCTTCTTGCAAGTGCTGTAACATCATTTATGTCTAGTTTGCTTTTTTTAAGTTGTTTATAATCTATAACTCCGTCTTTTATAATAACCATTGGCGAACCTTTAAAAAACTTTTTCATAAAATTAGTTTTTGTTCCCAAAACATCAATAATAATTGACAAAACAAAAAACACACCCATGCTTATTAAATAATTATAAAAAGGTTTGTCTGCGGTGTTTGTTGCCATTTCGGCGGCAATAGACCCAATGGAAATTCCAACAACATAATCAATAAAATCAAGTTCACCAACTTGTTTTTTGCCAAGCAGTTTTGCAATAACAAATAGTGTTGCAAACGAACCCGTTGCCAAAAGCAAAATATAAACAGGCTCGCTCATATTAAATCTCCTTCAAAAACTTTTTAAGGTTATTAAAATTTTGTTCTTCAAGCCCCATAAGTTCGTTTAAAAGCGAATAAAGCGAACTATTTAAGTTTTTATAATCACATAAATCTTTATAAACTTGAAGCGTGCCCATAACTGTTCCAATAAGCATCATTTCAGCAAGATGCCTTGTGCTTTTATCACAAATTGTTGTCATTTTTATTGAAGTGTAAAGCCTTGCTTTTTCAAAAATATTGTTATCTTTTGGCTTAACATTCTCGTCCAAGCAAACATTCAAAAGTTTGTTATTCAGTTCAGTATATTTTTGCTTTTCAGAATTTAACTCTTTATTCAAATTATCGTCTTTTGAAATTTTTAAAATTTCGTCAATAGATTTTAACGCCGTTGAAATGTTTTGATAAATTGTGTTAACAAAATCTTCAATTCGTTCTTCTTTGTTTGCAATTTTATCTTCTTTTTGTTTAATTTCTTTTTCTAAATTTTGCATAAAATTCTCCCCTTTTCAAATTTTTAACAAAAAGCAAAAAACTAAACAAGTTTAACAAAAAAAGTGGCATTACCACTTAATTTTTTGTTCGTTTATCATTAATATTATCAATCGCAATAACAAGTGCAGTTAAAAAAGCAATTTCATTTTCGTCCGCTTCCAAACTGAAAGAATCACGAACAATATTAAAATCTTGCACAAGTGTGCCAATTTTTGTGCCATTACTTAAAATGTTTAATGTTCCACCAAAAAATTTGCCGTCAAAAGAAATTTCGTCTTTATATCCTTCAACCACATATTTTGCACCATTTGAAACCCTAACAATATCTTTAACTGTTGCAATTTTTTGTTTGTTGGCATCAAAAATATAAGCCCTATGGTTCCAAAAGTTTAGCCACTTGTTTCTAACAACAAAAAGCAATTTCCCGTCTTTGTCAAAAATCTTCTTTTTTCTGGTTGGGCTAAAAAGTGTCCATTTCCCTTTTATTTTAAAAACTGTTTCGCCACTTTCATTTGTCGCAACCGAACTTCCACCAAAAGATACCAATTTATTTTTAATAAAAATTTTCATATTAACCCCTTTTAACAATAATCAAAATTGCACAAACAACAATAACCACCCACAAAAGCAGTTTTGTTATAAGCAAAATCTTTTTTCGCTTTTTAACGACTTTGTCTTCATAGCACAAATTGCAAATTTCTTCAATCTCTCCGCCTTCTGCTTTAACATCTAACGCCTTATCGTCAGTTGGCAAAAAATTCAAAAATGCTTCAAAATCAGTTATATTTTCGTTTAATTTAACATTATATTTTGCATCAATAACCGTATTTTTTTTGCCCATTGGTTTGTCAAAAATTCCAAACACACTTATAACAAAAAACAAAATGCTCATCAAAAACCAAAGTTTGCCCGAAAGTTCTTGATATTTTTGAACAACAACACAGGCTTCGTCTTTTTCAGTTTGATAAGTTCCACAATAATTTCCAAATTGATTTTTTTTAAGTTTTAATGGTTTGTTGTCAACCAAAACAGTTGGAACATCTTTTTTGATGCCTTTTAGCGTAATATTTAAAGTTTTCATTAATTTAACGCCCCCGAAATTATAATTACAAACACAATAACCAAAAGTGCAAGCACTATGCTAGAAAAAATAATTCTTCCTTTATGGTTATTTTTTTTGTCAAGAGAAAGCAAAATTATTGATGCTATTGAAGCAACAATTCCAATAGGCAAAGTGTATTTCATTATTTGCATTAGTGTGTCAAATGGAATATTTGCCAAAAAATCGCTTGCTTTTGTTAGATAACTTGAATAATTTGGAATCATAACAAAAATTGTTCCAACTGTGAAAATTATTCCAACAAACCAAAAAATAAGCCAAAGCCCCGTAAAGATTGCCGCAAAAATTGTGATAAACAATGAAGAAACCCCAAGAATTAATGTAACAATCGAAATGTTAGACAAAATTATCCCCAAATGCGAAACATACATTTTTGAAATTTCACTTTTTGGAATTGTTAATGTTTTATTTTTTTCGTTTTCCATAAATTTCCCTTTTTTTATATTATCAAAAGCAAGTGTTAAGCAATGCAAAGCAATATTTTTAGACCTAATGTTAATTCAAACTGGCAATGCTTGATTTCAAGAAAATTGCTTTTGAAATTTTTAATGTAAACTTGTGAACATTTTACTTTCTATAATTTATATATTATCATAAAAACTAATATTTTCAAACAAAATTATATGTTTTAGAGCTTTTTTGTTGAATTTTTTAATGAAAAAGCAACAAAAAACTTCTAATTAACACAAATTAGAAGTTTTTTTATATAACTATTTTTGCAAATTATCTTCATCTTTTTGCAATGAGATTGCATCAAGATTATATTCTTTCAAAAGTTTATTAAATTCATTATATGCTTTTGTTGGGGTTAAAACATGAGCACAGTAATCGTATGGAGAAACCCCAGCATGACGAGTGATAAACGAAAGTCGTTTTTCATTTGCAAGTTTGTTTGCAAAATAAATAGGGCTTCCTGTTGGATAATCTTTTATATAATCAATAACTTGTTTTTGAATATCAATCAAATCTTGAAGTTCAGTTACAGTTATATGGTCAAGATAATTTCCGTTTGTTTTGTTTGTTTTTTGCATTCTCAAATAATATGAATCATTAACTTTATAATAATCATTAATAATTGTTGAATAAAGTTTTGTTAGGTCTGATTTTAAAGTTAAATTTCCACTCAATTCTTTAATTCTGCTTCTTAATGCTTTTGTAACAAAAGTGTATTGTTTTCTTAAAACCACACGCTCTTCGGGATAGAAAATTTTTGCAGCACCAAAAATTGCTTTTGAAATTTCATAAGCCATTTTTTTCTTTTTTGGGTCAGTTGTTGTTTTTGCAATTTCTGCCATAACAAACATAACACCAATAGCATTCATATCAACTTTAACAATTTGATTTTTGTCAATATAAAGCCTAAACATTTGTTTTGTTGGATAAGAAATATCTGCAAGTTTTAATTTAACATCACAAATTTGACCAATATAATCTTGAATATCGCCAAGATTAAATTCTTTAAGCACATCTGCAAATGGATATATTCTTTTGCCTGTTAATTTGTCTTGATAATTAACATCAACCAATTTTTCTTTAATTTGTTGTTCACTATAATTCATAATAATTCTTCCTTAATTTATATTGAAAGTTTTGTTTAAAATTTTAATTAATAACAAAGTATGCCCTATTAAATTAATGCTTAACTCATCATTAATCAAATAATTTCAAAGCATCTTTACATTAAAATAATATCACAACAAAACAAGATTGTCAAGCAATAAAAAATTGCAAAAAGTTTTTGTTTGTGATAGAATATTATTATGAATAAAATTGATTATAACAAAATTATGAATGACGAAATAAGCACATTTATATTAAAGCCCACACTTTTGCTTCACAGTTGTTGTGCACCATGTTCAAGCAGTGTTTTGCAAAGGCTTAAACAACATTTTTGCATCACAGTTTTTTATTACAATCCAAATATAGATTTGGAAGAAGAATTTTCAAAACGCCAAAATGAAGAAATTAGATTGATAGAAACTCTTAACAAAGAAGACCCAACAAATCAAATAAAAATTATAACCACTTCTCATCAAAGCAAAGATTATTTGAATTATGTTTGCGGTCTTGAAAACGAAAAAGAAGGTGGCAAAAGATGCGATAAATGCTTTAATCTTCGGCTTGAAAAAACTTGCCAAAAAGCAAAAGAAATGGGTTTTGAATATTTTTCAACCACCCTATCAGTTTCTCCACACAAAAATGCACAGAAACTAAACGAAATTGGCAAAGAAATTTCAAAAAAATATGGCATAAAATTTTTGGTTGCCGATTTTAAAAAAGAAGATGGCTATAAAAAAAGCATTGAACTATCAAAAAAATATAATCTTTATAGGCAAAATTATTGCGGTTGCAAATTTAGCAAACCAAAACAAAACGATTAAAATAACAACAAAATTTGATTAAATATATTTTTTAATTATTTATTTATAAAAAATTCATTTTTAATTTTTTCGTTTTTCTTTAAAGAAATAATTTAAAAATTAAAAAAAAAGAGCATTTTAAAATGCTCTTTTTTAACTTATTCTTTATCTTCGTTTTTTTCTGTTTCTATTTTGTTTTCACCCACAATTTCGCCGTCAACAATTTGCTCATCTTTTGGTTCATCAAAACTTTCTTTATCGCTAACAATTTCAATGTTTTCACCAGTTTGTGAATTATTTGATTGTTCAAAAGTTTTTTCTTGCATCATTTGTGCTAATTGTTTTTCTTTTTGTTGCCTTTTATATACTGAATAGTAAGAAACAACGCCTAATACGCTGAACAAAATTCCAAGCCCAACATCAAGGCAAAATTCGCCAACAATTAAATTGAAATTTTGAATTGTTGCATCAAACGCAACGGAAAGCGAACAACCCGCTTCAACTGAAACCCCAATCACAATAGCCAAAAATGAAGCCAAAGTGTTTAGAATAATAACCCAAACAAGTGTCCAAACAAAAGTTAGTTTTCCCATTCGGGCAAATTTTGTGTAAACCGCAAACATTCCAAATGTAGTTGCATAAGCAATGATAGAAATAAACCAGCCAAGTGAATATAATAGTCCCCAAGCAAAGCTTCCCGCTAAAGCCACCAAAAGAGACAAAACAAGTGCTAGCGCCAAATTATCTTTTTTTGTATTTTCCATAAAAACTCCTTATTATTTATATTATCGGAAGTTGTCGGCAAGCAGCCCGCAGGGATATTTGCCAGCAACTGATGTTTATTCAAACCGTGATGCCTTGGTTTATCAAGGAAATTGCGTTAGCAAATCAAAATTTTAACTTGCTTAAAATTTTACATCACATAGTTTATAATATATCATTATTCAATAAATAAATCAATTATAATAGCAGAATATTTTATTTCTGCGCCAAAGTTTTTGCAATTTTGTTTAAAAGTTCAAGAGTTTTTTTGTCAGTGGTGGTTTTTATAAGATTTGCAATCAAAACAAGTTCGGCATTAATAAGTTTTTGATTTTCAAGTTCTTTCGCTTTTTTTGAAATTGCTTCTCCGCAAAAAGGGCAAAAATCAAAATTTTCATTTAATTCACTTTTGCAAACTTCACAAAATTTTTTCATATTATTTTTCCTTTTTAATTAAACTTTTAATCTCTTCCATTTTTTTGTTAAATTCGCTTGTGCAAATTTTAAACAAATAATCGGTTTTTTTGTTCTCTTTATAGTTTTCTTTTTGAAGTGCCAAGTTGTCGGGATAAATTGCATATCCACCTTCTTGAATTGTAAGTTCGTTGTCATTTTCAAGATAAACTGTAAAAACATTATAACCTTTTGGTGCCAAATTTTGAGTATTGTTTTTTGAAGTTCTTAAATATTGCGATTGACCAGAAACATGATAAGTGCTGTCGTCTAATTTTCCTGCATAGTTCCCGTTGCAAACAAAAGTTGAATCAACTGGAAGTGGACGATTCTTTTTGCTTGCACTGTCTTCACCTTTTGCTGTTAATGATTTGTTGTTCATACTTGTTTGAAGACCTATTGTTGCAGTGTAATTTGTTCGATTTTTGTTTTTCTTAACAACATTAAGTGCCAAACTTGAACCGCCGTCAAGATAGTGAAGTTTGCAGCCATTTTCAGAAGTATATCTTGATTTTAGTTCCATATAAACTTCTTCTAAAATATCTCTGTTTAGTTCTTTTATAATAAAGTTCTCTTGATAACCCCGCATCAAATATAGGTCAAGATTTAACCCTAGTTTTTCACCAATATTAAAGAATTTTTTAATATCTCGAATAAGTCTATATTTTCGTTTGTTTAAGCCAAAATATAGTGCTTTATTATTTTCAATTCTTGCATTTTTAAGATATTTTAGTTGCCATTCTTCCCCAAGAAGATTTCCACCAAATATCACCGCAGTTTTTCCATTAACATTAACTTGTGCAAGATTGCTTAAAATTTCTTCGTTTTTTCCACTGCAAATTCCTTTTTGTGGATTTTCAATGTCGAAATAATTTGTTGAGCAATAAAACACCAAATTTAAACATTCGTCATTTTTGTCAAGCACGATTGTTTCGCTTGAAACAATATCACGCTTTTTCTTTAAAACTTCATTAACATAATCGTCAACAGAAGCAGAATCAAGATTTTCAACCACTTCATTTTTTGCAAGGTTAACTTTTGAAACCTTAAAATTTTCAAGAAATGCAGCATCTTTTTTTAAAAAGTTTTCTTCATAAAATTTTTCAAGAATATAGTTTTCTTTCACTGGATTTGTGAAAGGACCTTTTTTGCCATAATCACCCATTATAAGCCTTTAACCTCCTCTTTAAGGTTTTTGATGTTTTGAAGTAGTGGTTCAAAATTGAAAGTTGATTTGCTAACCCTGTTTTTCAAATCTTGTTCCAAATTTTGTGGTTCAAGATAGTTTTTCATATAAATTGTTGCAACAGTTGAAAGTTCATCTCGTTTGTTTTTTAAAATTGGAAATTTGTTAACTTTCCAAATAATTGGACTTTCAGTAAGTTGATTTTCTTTGTTAAAATAAGGGTTTTTAACAAAACTTATGTCAAACGCATTAATGTTTGTTTGTGTTGTTGCCATGTTATAAGCCGAAGTAAATTCGCTATCTCCTTGCATAGCAGGACCGCTTTCAATAACAAGTTCTTGCGTTTTTGTTGAAACAATTTGTCCATTTTTATAAACTGGCACTTCAACCAAATGCCTTCCGTTAACATCGGCATGGAAATGCCCTGTTAAAACCAAGTTTGGATAAACGCCAAATCTTGCGCAAACTGTTTCACATTTTGTTTTAATAATGTCCAAACTTGAAGCCTTTGAGTTTGCTTTTCCGCTTCCGTGTGTTACAAAAACATAATAAGGATAACCGTCTATATCAATTTTTAATAGTGCATTATATTGAAAATAAGCAACATTAATTGCGTCCAAAACATTGCTTGTCAAACTAATGTTTGTGTCTCTATTTCTTGCACCTTGTTCACCGTCATGATTTCCACCAACACCAAACAAAAGTTTGTTATTAATGTTTTTTAACAAATGTTTGCCAAGAATTGTGGCATTTTGATTGTTAAGTTTGCTAACATGAGCGTTTGATGCACCGCTTAAAGTGCTAACAGTAAAAGTGTCGCCACTTAAAACCGCATAAGCGTTTGATGTGTTTTCCAAAAATTTGCTTGCAATGTCAAAACGCTTTTTGCTCATACCTTGGTCAAAAAAGTGAAGGTCTGCAAAATTAAGCAAACAAATGTGAGAAAAATCTTCAAATTTAAGTTCGGCATAACTTAAAACTTCTGGGTCAAATGCATCACTTTCAGCAACAACGCCAGCAAAATCTAGTGCCATGTTGTGTTTTTTTGTGTCAATCAAAAGATTTTTTATGTTTTCACTTTTTTGTAAAACTGATTTTCGTTTATTCATAAGTTTCTCCTTGCTATTTTGTTAGTTCGCTTGAATTTTTTGCCAATTTTTTTTGATAGTTCAAAACCGCTTCTGCACTTGCATCATATTCATTGCCGTCATCAAACCTATTTGTGTTTGCACCAAGTTGAACGGCTTTTAAAATGTCAATAGATTTGTCAGATTTCTTTTTTGATTGTTTCTTTTCAATTTCTTGATTAATAGAATCTAAAATAAGCAAATATTTTTCTTTTTCGTCTTGAAGTTCTTCAAGCCCCAAATTGTCAAAACTTTCGTTTGTTAAAATTGCAATTTTGTCTTCAACAATAATAAGTTTTCGTTCATATTTAAGTTTGTTTTTAAGCAATGCCCCAGCCAATGCTGCACCACCAGCGCTTAATGCTCCAAACCCTGCACACAAGCCAACAGCAACAGCAGATGCTACACCGCCAATTATCAAACTGAATGCAGAGCCAATCAAACAAATGCCCGAAATTAAAGCAATTTTAAAAGCACTACTTTTTTTGCTTAAAATTTTTTCTTTAAGCCCCCTTGCTTCTTCTAGTGCTTCAAACTTTTGAATTTTGTTTTGCTTTTTTTGAATGCGAACTTCTTTTTCAAGACAATAAATTTGTTTGTCTAGTTGTTCAATTTTTTTAATAACTTCTTTTTTTGTCATAATCCTTTCCTTTTATATCATTTGTTTTAACACAATTTGCCTGATATGTCAATACCCAAATTTTAAATAGAATAAATAAAAAACATCCTTAATTAGGATGTCTTTAATTTTAAATATAACTATTTTTCTAATGTTTCTTCTCTATTTAATGTTTTGTTATTAAGAATTTCTAAATTTTTTGTTTTTTTAATTTCGACCATTTTGTTTAATGATTCAAAATATTTTTCTTTTTGTGATTTTAATTCTTCCAGTTCAAAACTATTTATCTCTTCACTTTCAAGTGAATGCATTTTGCTTTCAACTTTTATCAATTCTTTTTTTATTTTAATTTGATCAACAAGCGCACTCACAGTTAATCCTGCGCCAAAAATGCCAAACCCCCAAAGAACTGCCGAAATAAAAATTGGAAATGCAGGAACAGCAGCACCAATTAGCATACTAGCAGCAGCACACAACAGAATACCCCCAGACATAAGACCAAGTTTTAAAGTTCTTTTTTTTGACTTTGTGACATTTTCTTTTGAATTTTGAATTTTTTCCACCATTTCAGATTTTTGTTTTTCATTTAGTTCTCTTTTTGAAAGTAAATCATTTTCTACTATTCTTATCTTAGAATCAAGTTCTTCAATTTTATTTACCAATTCTTTTTTTGTCATATAAAACTCCTTTAGCTTTTACTTACTTTACCACAAAGCCTATTATTTGTCAATACTCAAATTAAAACTTTTTTTCAAAAAATTTTATGCTATCACTGTTTGTGCCAACAAAGCCTATATACCCTAGTTTTTCAAGTTTTTCCAAAAGTTTTGAAAGTTTTTTGGGATTTTCAAACAAACAACAATCATAATTTTTTTGAAAATTTCCAAGAAGTCTAAATCTTTCACAAAAATTTTCTTTGTCAAACAAAATGGCAATTTTTGGTTTTAAGTCAAAATTTGTTTTGCTGTCAAGCAAAAGAGCATAAATTCGCTCAAAGCCAATAGAAAACCCAACGGCTGGAACTCCATTTCCACAAAATTTTTTTATCATTTCGTCATATCTCCCGCCACCGCCAACAGCAAAGCCTAATTCTTTGCTATAAATTTCAAACACGCAACCAGTATAATAACTTTGTCCACGAACAAGTGAAATATCAAATTCGGTTTTTATTTTGCCCCCACTTATCTCTTCAACTTTTTGCATTACAAAATCAACATCGTTTTTGCTTTCTAAAATTGAATAGTCAAAATCTTGTTTATTGCTCAAAAACTCATCAAATTTATTGTTCGCTTCTTTATTGCTTATTTTATCGTTTAATTCTTCCAAAACATTTTGCTTTCCAATTTTGTCAAGTTTGTCAAAACAAATGCAAACTTCGTCAATTTCATTTTCATAGTATCCAAAACTTAATAAAAGTTCTTTCAAAAGTTTTCGGCTGTTAATTTTAACGGTTAAATTGGTTAATCCCAAATTTTCTAATGCTTTCATTGTAACATAAATAAGTTCAACTTCACAAAGCAAACTTTCGCTTCCCAAAATATCAATGTCGCATTGATAAAACTCTCGCATTCTTCCATTTTGTGGACGCTCTGCCCTATAAACCCTATCTATTTGAATTGATTTGAATGGTTTTGGCAAATTTTCAGCATTTTGAGAATAAAATCTTGCAAGTGGAAGGGTAAGGTCATATCGAAGACCTAGGTCGGCAAGATGATTAAAATCAGAAGCGTCAAGTGCCTTTTCGAGTTTGTCGCCCCGCTTTAAAATCTTAAAAATAAGTTTAAGGTTATCTCCGCCGTCACTATTATTCAAATTTTCTATATCTTCAATTATTGGTGTTGAAATTTTGTTAAATCCAAAACTTGTGTAAGTTTTTTCAATAATCTCACGCATTTTTGTTCTTATACTTTCTTCTTGTGGCAAAAAATCTTTTGTGCCTTTAACTGGTTGTGTTTTCATATTTTCTCCCCTATTATTATACAAGAAAAAAAAATTGTTTGCAAGCAAAAACAAATTAAAAACAAAATCCAAAATCGTGCAAAAAAATTTTTTTTCTTAAAATTTTTGTGCTATAATCTATATATTTTTGTTAGTTTATATCATATATAACATAATATGAAAGTTATGCGTTATTAAATTCTAGCCACAAAAAGCAGGCAAAATTTATTTATAACCCGCACTATTATGGTTTTAATTAAATTAAAAATTTTTTAACAATTATGATAACAAAATATAAAAGAAATTAAAGGAGAAAATTATGTTCAAATTATATAAAAATTTATCAAAAAAAGACTGGTTTTTTGTGTTTTTGATAATAGCATTAACAGTTTTGCAAGTTTATTTGACCATAACAATAGTTGATTATGTTCAAGGAATAATAAAAGCAATTTCTTATCTTAACTATCACAACAATCCAGCCGAACTTGGTATGCAGTTTGAAACACTTGTTAACACTTTTGGATTTAATAGTTTAAGTGATGCAAACTTTTTAAGTTCAATAGGAATAACTGGCGAATATGCTAATCTTATTATTAACATCAGCACCGCATCAACAAGCCAAATTTGGTTTAATGGGCTTATGATGCTTGCTTTTGCTGGTGGAATAATGGCAGTTCAAGCAGTTATTTCAATTTTGGCATCATTTGTTGCTTCAAACTTATCATCAAATGTTAGAGAAAAAATATATAACAAAGTTCAAAGCCTTTCTATGGGTGAAATTAACAAATTTTCAACCGCATCATTAATCACTCGTTCGACCAACGATATTCAACAAGTTCAAATGGCAAACTTGCTTATGATGCGAATGGTGTTCGCTGCCCCAGTTACTGCAATTTGGGCTATTATAAAAATTAGAGTTTCAAGTTTTGAACTTACTCTTGCAACAATAATTGCAATTTTGTGTTTGATTGTTTCAATAATAACAATGGTTGTTTTGCTAATTCCAAAATTTAAAGTTGTTCAAAAACTAACCGATAACTTAAACATGATTACACGAGAAAACTTAACAGGAATAAGAGTTATTCGTGCATTTAATGCTGAAAGTTATCAAGAACAAAAGTTTGACCAAGCAAACAAAACATTCACAAAAACTCAAATTTTTACTGGCAGAGTTATGGCAGCAATGAGCCCAACCATGATGCTTATTATGAACGGAATTTCTCTTGCTATTTATTGGATTGGTGCAAGTTTGATTAATGCTGGAACCATTGATTATGCAACTGTAACTTCGTTTATGATGCTTTCTTCTCAAATTATTATGAGTTTTGTTATGCTTATGATGATGTTTATTTTCTTTCCAAGAGCGTGCGTTAGTGCAAAACGAATTAATGAAATTTTAGACTCAACAAGCATGATACAAGACCCCCAAAATGACGAACCATTTGTTGATGATGGCACGATTGAGTTTAGAGATGTTTGCTTTAAATATCAAGACGGTGAAGAAAACATTTTGTCTAATATTTCCTTTAAAGCAAAAAAAGGTGAAACCCTTGCTATTATTGGCGGAACAGGAAGTGGCAAAACAACGCTTGTTAACTTAATTCCACGATTTTTTGACGCAACAAGTGGCGAAGTTTTGATTAATGGCGTGAATGTTAAAAACTTAAAACAAACCACTATTAGAAATTTGATTGGATATGTTCCACAAAAAGCCGTTTTGTTCAAGGGCTCTATCAAAAGCAATTTGTTGCTTGGAAAAGAAAATGCAACAGACGAAGAAATTATGGAAGCAATAAAAATTTCAAAATGTGAAGAATTTATTAACTCTAAACCTGAAAAACTTGATTTTGAAGTTTCAAGTGGCGGAAAAAATTTGTCGGGCGGACAAAAACAAAGATTGCAAATTGCAAGAAGCATAATCAAAAAACCACAAATTTATGTTTTTGACGATTGCTTTTCGGCACTTGATTTTAAAACCGACAAAGAAATTAGAGAAAATTTGGCAAAGATAAATGAAAAAAGCACAAAAATTATTGTTGCTCAACGAATTGGAACTATTATTGATGCCGATAAAATTATTGTTCTTGAAGACGGCAAAATTGCTGGAATTGGGTCGCACAAAGAATTACTTGAAACTTGCGAAGAATATAAAAGCATAGCACTTTCACAACTATCAAAGGAGGAATTAAGTTTATGAAACATCAATTTGCAGAAACAAAAAAAGTAAAACTACTTCCCAACCTAAAACTAATGTTAAAATCATTAAAAAAATATTACCCTCAAATTATAATTTCTTCTATATGTTTAATAATTTCGGTTGTTTGCGCTATTTTAGCACCACAATGGTTAAGTAAACTTACAAATCACATAACCGAAAATGCTGGAACGCAAAGCATTAATATGCAAAAAATATTGGAACTTGGAATTGTTTTGATTGTGTTTTATTCTGTTGACGCCCTTCTAAATTATTTATCGGGCTTTATTATGAATGGAGTAACACAAAAATATTCAAAAGATTTAAGAACTCAAATAACATCAAAAATAAACAGAATGAAATTAAAATATTTTGATTCTCACCCTTATGGCGACACATTAAGCCGAATTACAAACGATGTTGATACTCTTGGTTCTTCAATTCAACAATCAATAACAACATTAATTCAATCTGTGTTTATGATTTTGGGTGTTTTGATTGCAATGTTTATAACTAATTGGATTATGGCATTAACAATTTTGGCTTCAATACCACTTATGCTTATTATGTTTTTGATAATTTCAAAATTTGCAATTCCGCTTTTCAAAAAAAATCAACAACAAGTTGGCGAAATCAACTCGGTTGTTGAAGAAAATTATTCAAACAGCATTATAATTAAGGCTTTTAATGCCGAAAATCAAAAAAGTGAAGAATTTGATGGTGTTAATAACAAACTTCACAAAACCATGTTCAAAGCCCAAATTTTTGGCGGGCTTATGCAACCAATGATGAGTTTTGTTTCATATTTTGCTTATGCAAGCGTTTGCGTTGTTGGTGGGTTGCTTTTGGCAACAAATGGAAGTGTTAGTTTTGGAACAATTACCGCATTTTTGGTTTATGTAAATTTGTTTCAAAGCCCACTTACCCAACTTGCTCAATCTGTTAACACTTTGCAAATGGCAGCAGCCGCAAGTGAACGAATTTTTGAATTTTTGGGCGAAGAAGAAATTGATGACGACTCTAACAAACCATATCTTCTTTTAAATGATTCTAATAAAATTAAGGGCAAAGTTGAATTTAAAAATGTTTGCTTTGGTTATGACGAAAACAAAGTTATAATTCCAAACTTTTCGTGCCTTGTTCAACCTGGCATGAAAGTTGCGATTGTTGGCCCAACGGGTGCGGGAAAAACAACACTTGTAAATTTGCTTATGCGGTTTTATGAAACAAATTCGGGCGACATTTTGATTGATGATGTTTCAATTAAAGATATGTCAAGAAAAGAAGTTAGAGATATATTTGCAATGGTTTTGCAAGACACTTGGATGTTTGAAGGAACGCTTAAAGATAATATCGTTTATAACAATAAAAATGTTACTGATGACGAACTTGATTTTGTGCTTAATGAAGCAAATTTGACGCACTTTGTTTCAACCTTAAAAGACGGAATAAACACCGTGATAAAAGAAGATAGTGCAATTAGTGCAGGACAAAAACAACTTATTACTATCGCAAGAGCAATTTTAAAAAATTCTCCACTTTTGATTTTGGACGAAGCGACAAGCAATGTTGACACAAAAACTGAAATCTTAATTCAAAACGCAATGGATAATTTAACAAAAAATCGAACTTCATTTGTTATTGCTCACAGGCTTTCAACCATAAAAAATGCCGACATGATTTTGGTTATTAAAGACGGCAATATTGTTGAAAACGGAACTCATGAACAATTACTTTCTAAAAATGGATTTTATAGCGAACTTTATAACTCTCAATTTAATGAAGAGGAATAAAAAAACACCTAATTTTTTGAAGTGCCACTTTGGTGGCACTTCATTTTTATAGGTGTTTTTTTTATTTTGTTTTATATTCTCTTATAATTTTTGCTTTTTTTTAAAATCTTTTTTGTTTTTCTATTTCTTAATTCCTAATAATTTTATAATTTTCAATAATATATAATTAAAATGCCTTATCAAAATCATAAGAAATTTGATTTGCTTTTAATGAATAGTTATTTTTTATTTGATAACTTTTATATTTTGCTTCCGACAAAATAATGTCAAGATTATATTCTTTTGCAATTTGTTTTTCAAGTTCTGTAATTTCTCCCGTTGCCAAAATTGCAATAGGTTTAACTTCTTTTGCGTCGATTGAATAAACATCTTTTCTTAAAACAGCAATTTCGTTAAAATTGTTGGTGCTGTCAAGCAAAGTTTTTGCATCAACAAAATCGGGTTTTACAAATGTTGTTGGTCTAAAATCCTCAAAATCAACCAAAGCATCTTTTTTTGAAATTGCAATAACAAAATCATCTTCAATAGTTGATGGATAAACAAAAGTTAAAAATTTGTTAAAATTTGCAAACGCCTTTATATTTTTATTATCAACAAAACTTAAAGATTTATAATCTTGTTCAATTTTTCGGTTTTCTCGATGATATATATAATTATTAATAGACTCTTTCATGTTTCTATCAAATTTTGAATTTCGGTCTAATTTTGAAACATTAATAAGCATTTTGTTTGAATGCAAATGAATGTTATAAACTTTAACTTTATTGTCTATTGTTGTTTCATAATCGTCTTCGCTAAAAACATAACAATCATTTTTAATTTTTTGAAAAGTTTTTGTTAATGCTTCTCTATAAGCATCATAAATGCCAGCCTTTAAATCTTTTCCGTCAAACCTAGCAATAGTTTTTAAAACTGATTCATCATCGCAGTTTAGTGCCGAATAAAAACATATAAGGTCTTTATATTCAGGCTTTCTGTCAATCATTTTGTTTGCATAAGCGACATTGATTGCACTTAACAAAGTTTGAACATTGTTAAATGAATCTTCAAAATATTTTTGGCAGATATTTTCTTTTAAAGCATTTAAGTCTTCCATAATTTAATTATATAACAAATATCTTAAAATTTCAATAATAATTTTAATTTAACACAATTTTTATGTTTTTAATAAAATGAAATAGATAAACTTTTTAGTTATCAAATAAATTAAAGGAGAAACTTTTATGCCACTATTTTGCCACATTAATAATTGTTGCTGTGAAAATAAAAGCATTGAAAGAAATAGATTTATAATTGGTCCAACCGGACCAACTGGTCCTATGGGTCCAATGGGCGCTCGTGGCGAACAAGGTCCTATTGGTCCAACTGGTGCTACGGGTGCAACAGGGGCTACTGGTGCTACGGGAACAGCAGGAGCAAACAATATTTTGCTTTCAAGCAACCTAAACAGTCTTGACCAAACAATTCAAAACGATGAAATTGTTTCTATCACTGGCACCAATTATCTTTCGCCAAACACCGACCTTGAATTTAATAACAATCAAATAACAATAAATTCGGCTGGAATTTATCAAATTATTTCAACTGTTGAAATAACAACCGAAAACGACACAGTTGAGTTTACTGTTACAATCGGTGGAATTGACCATTCTTTTTATGTAACTTCACAAAACGGCAAAGAAACAGGTGTTAACACATTTTCAACAATAATAAATGTTGCAAATGTCCCTATAACCGTTGCTTTATTTAATCGAAATGGCGACCAAGTTGAACTTGACCATGCCGAACTTAATGTTTTAAAACTTTCAAGTTTTTAATTTTCAAGCCAAAGCATCACTTAATTTGTGGTGCTTTAATTTTGTTATAAATTTAATTTTTTTGTCAAAAACATTTTAATTCTTTTGATTGTTGGTGCTATAATAATGCTTGAAAAGGAAGGATAATTTATGGCAAAATTATATTTTAGATATGGAACTATGGGAAGTTCAAAAACTGCCCAAGCATTAATGACAAAATTCAATTATGAACAAAAAGGTTTTAAAGTTTTGCTTTTAAAACCTGTTATCGACACAAGAGATATTAAAGACGGAAAAGTTGTTTGCAAAAGCCGAATTGGCTTAACTAGTAATTGCGTTACTTTTTCAAAAGACGACAACTTGATTGATGTTATTGAAAAAAATCGAGAGCATCAAGAAGAATTTGTTGTTATTGTTGACGAATGTCAATTTTGTTCAGCAATTCAAGTTGAGCAATTACAAGTTGTGTCAAGAAAATATCAAGTTTTGTGTTATGGACTTTTAACAAATTTTAAAACCGAACTTTTTGAAGGAAGCAAACGACTTGTTGAAATTGCTGATTCTCTTGCCGAAATTAAATCGGTTTGCAGATGTGGAAAAAAAGCAAATGTAAACGCAAGATTTATTAATGGAAAATTAACCCTAACTGGTGATGAAATTTTGATTGGCGGAAATGAAACCTATGAAAGTTTGTGCTTTAGTTGTTATGAAAAACTAAAACGAAATTTGGTTGTTGAATAAAGTTTTTTTAAAGAAATACGCAAAAATAAAAGCAAATACATAATTATAAAAATAAAACAAAAAATAGATATATGAAAAAATTTGTATATCTATTTTTTATATTTGTTTTTAGTTTATGTTTGTGTGGGTGCACAAATAACGAAACACCAAGCAATATTATTAATGTAGAAAACATAGTTATAAACAAAAGCCATGCCTATGCAAACATTGGCGAAAAAATTGTTTTGCTTGCACAAGTTTTTCCGTTTAATGCCCAAAATCAAAACATAATTTGGCAAAGTGATAACGATAATATCGCATCAGTTGATGACGGAATAGTTTTTGCCAAAAATAAAGGTCGAACAGTGATAACAGCAATAAGTGAAGACGGAAATTTTTGCGATAGATGCACACTTTTTGTTTCAAGCCCAAAACTTGATTATAGCAAATATCCACAAAATCAAAGATCTATCGCCACAAAAATAAACCAAAACTTTGAAAATAATTTTGAATATAATTTTTCAAACTTCTTTGACGAAATAAATGCATTAAAACAAAACTTTTGGGAAACCTTTGACCAGCAGTTTGAAAAAATAAAATTTGAATTTGAAAAAATAAAAAATGCAAATCGGTCTGAAAATTCTGTGAATAACAATGATATTAAACAGCAAATAAAAAACATAACAAACAAAACTAATAACTCAAATAATATGGATAATGCTGATAATTTAAACGAGCAAAATAATTATGACAACTCAAATAACGAAAAAAAATCATATTATTTTGAATATAAATATAACTCTAATGGGATTGATGACCCCGAAGATGAATTTACAAGATATAAAGACGATTACACCATAATAAAAGAAATAATTTTTTAAAACTTTTTTTATAATAAACTTCGCTTTAAAGTGAAGTTTTTTTACAAATTTTTATAATTTTTAAATAAAAGCCACTCTTCCCTTTTACAAAAAAACTATAAAACCCTAAATAAAGTTTTATAGTTAAAATTAAAACTAATAATTTTATCCCCACAAAAAGTCTGCACTAGTTCCCGCATTAGTGAAAAATGTTTTTGAAACTTTGTCATACAAACCAGGTTTATTGTCAGATTTTCTAACACAAGGAATATAATCTCGAACTAAAATATCATTATCATAGATTTTAAATGAATAACATCGCATTTGCCAATAACCCCGATATATATCTTCTCCAAATAGTTTGAAATTGCCATCAAACAGAGTAATAGAATTGTAAGTTTTGGAAAAATTTCCATAATTAGATTTTAATTCCGCTTTCAAAGTCTCAACATTATAAGAATATTCAAAATTAAATCTATAAAAGTCTAATGTTTCATTTAAAGTCCCAACCCAGCCAGAAGAAGTTCCTGTTCCAAAATATACACCACGAGCAGTTGTAATCATGAGGCCATTAAAATTTTTATATCCCTCTCCTACCATAAAAAGAAAAATATCATTCCCATTTGTTGGTCTTTGAAAATAAACATCTCCTACAAATCTCATATTTGAAGTAGGTGCTATTCCTGTATCTATATATGGATAATTTCCTTCACTACTTTCAATATATTCTTTTTCTTCATAAAAATATTTATAACCAGCATCAAGTTGTGTTAAAAGTTCGTTCTCCGCTGCACTTTCAGTCAAATTGGCTTGCTGTATTGCCATTATTTTGCAAGTAACTTCGGTTTTTTCAACTTTTTTGTT
>CAKVLQ010000008.1 GCA_934757845.1 uncultured Clostridia bacterium | reverse complement strand
AGCATAACATTGAATGTAAGCCTAGGAACTGGACTAAAATCAGGCGAAAACTATGGCACAGTGCTAGTAGAATTCTTTGATGAAGACCTAGGATATACAAGGAATTATACCTTTGTTTTAACAGACGGAACTTTAACAATAGAAGGTCTAAAATATGCCGAAGTTAGAATAACGATAATAACCAATATGAATGCAAAAGCAAACTATTCAAACTTAATAGTAACCACAACAAGCGGTTCAAAAACCACGATAAATGTTGCTTTAACTAAATCTTCTCATTATGGTTATGTTGATGTGAACAAGGTTTAAATTTGATTTAAAAAGAACTTTATTTTTAGGATAAAGTTCTTTTTTTGTTATAACTAAAACTTTTTGGTTTTGCGGGCTTAAATGCTTCTTTATATGTTAAAATATTATATATATTATTTTTTTTATTTAATATTAAATAAAGTTGTTAATTTGCTTGACAAAATTATTCAAAAAATAGCATAATTTTAGTGTAGATAATGCAAAATAAAAAATAAAGACTGATAATGGTTTTAAATAAATTGCGCATAATATTTTTGTCATTATAAAAAGGTCTGTATGAACATTAAAAAAAAGGAAAATAAAAAAACAAAAGTTTTTATAACATTATTGTTGGTGCTATTTCTGGCTTTTAGCATCAGTTTTTCTTTTGCATGGTTCACAAGCAAAGATGAGTCTAGCACTTCGGAAGTTGTAAAGTTTGGCTCGGTTGCTTTGGATGTGAAAGGAAGCAGTATTGATGGCAAAAACTTGCAAGTTAATGTTTCAAGAAAGCAAGTTGAATATAAAAAAGGTGGCAAAATTATGCCAGGCGACACTTTAAGCATAGATTTGGACGTGGCATTAAAAACCACAAGTCAACCTGCTTATTATGTGGTTAAAATTTCAGACACAAAAGGTTTATTTGAACAAAGCACATATTTTGCTGACGGAACAACAGATTCAAATGGCAAGTTGATTGTTTATCAAACTGACGGTAATAACACTTGGGTTATGGGCGACAAAACAAAAGCCTCAACTTTAAAATATGTTGGAAAAATATCAAGCACAGACACTCACAGCATGAAAATTGAAGCGGTGATTGACGAAGAAACAGGAAATGATGCTCAAACAAAAACAACTACTGTTAATTGTGAAATTTTGGCAATTCAACAAGCACATTTAAGTGAGCAACAAGCAAGACCTATGCTTATCGACTTTATGGAAACAGGTTATTCACAAGTTGAATATATTAAAGTTTCAAGCGGTGGAGCAAATGCTTTGAATGGAATAAATACTGGTGTTGATTGGAAAGATGTTGGAGCTATTGATGTTACAATGCAGTTTACTTCAGTTCCATCAAGAGAACCTATTATATTTTCAACCTACACAAGCGACACAACAAGGTCAGTTCCTTACATTTATGCAGATGCAACAAAAATTTCTTTGATGAGTGTTAGTGGAACAGTTTCAAACAGTTATTCAAAATCAGAACTTACAAACAATGGTCAAAAAAGTTTTAGAATAAGCGATTTAAGCACTACAAAAACAGGAGCAATTTGCTTTGGTTCATGGCAAGATAATTCATGGTCGGCTGATTGGGAATGCTGGGGCATAATTATGTATGACAAAACTGGAAAGGTTATACGAAATTTTATTCCAAGCGTTAGAACTCAAGATGGCACAGCAGGTTTTTATGATGCGGTTAACAAAACTTTCTATACAAACCTAGGCTCAAACACTTTCACAACTGGTGCTTATGTTATGTCAAGCAACTACACTCGAATTGATTATATTGAATCAACTGGAAGCCAATATATTGATACAAAAATTAAGCCTGTTGCGAACCTTGGATTTGATATGACTGTTCAAGTTTTAAATAAAACTCTTGACCAAAAAATTTTTGGAAGTTATGGCAATGGGGTGTTCCTTGGAACACTTGGTGGAAATTGGCGATATGGTCCTGGCTGTGATTATTATGATATTTCTGCAACAACTGATATTACAAGAATAAAATTAAATGGAGATGTTTGGTCGTTTAATGGAACTAATGCACCAACAAAAAAAGCGGCTGCACAAAACAATTATAATATAACAGTGTTTGGTGCTCATTATCAAAATGGCGATGTTTATTGCAGTGCGGTTAAAATCTATTCATTAAAAATTTATGATGCAAATTCAAATCTTTTAGGAGATTTTGTTCCTTGCTATCGAAATACAGACAATAAACCTGGGCTTTATGATATGGTTAGTGGAGAGTTCTTCACAAATGCTGGAACAGGTGAATTTGTTATTGGTGAATAAAAAAAAGTTCAATTTGTTTGAACTTTTTTTTAATAGAATTTATAAACCGAAAATAACAAACCGAAAATAACAAACCGAAAATAACAAACCGAAAATAACAAACCGAAAATAACAAACCGAAAATAACAAACCGAAAATAACAAATTAAAAAGCAACCAAAATTATAAAAATTAAAATTATCAAAGATTAAAAATATTAAAGACTAAATTTATAAATACTAAAATTTGATTATAAACAATTTATAAATAATTAAAAAAAACTCCCACAAAATGTGGAAGTTTTTTATTAATTTTCTGTTTTAAGTTCTTCTTTTATTTCTTTTGATTTTTCATTATTATTTTGCTTTTTAAGTTCAGTTAAAATATCGGCAAGTAATTCGTCTGTTGTTGGTTTTGGTGGTTCGGCGGGTTTTGGAGTTTCAGCCTGTTTTTGTTGCTCAATAACTTTAATTTCTTCGTCTGACAAACCTTGTTTTTTAAGTTTTTTAAGTTCTTTTTTGCTTAAACTTATAATTTTGTTGTTCATGTCTTTTGTAAGTTTTGTTGCAGCGTTAAATGCTTTTAACATTAAGAACAATATAAAGGCGATTATAAAGAAATTTAAAATTGCTGTTATAAATGCACCCCAATCTATGTATATACTTTTTGCAAGGTCAACAACTTGTGCACCTTCACTATTTGTTGTGTATACCTTTTTTAAAAAAGTGTAAGCCGATTCAAGCCCATTTGTGCCACTTAAAGATAAAAGCCAGTTTACGCATGGCATAATAATTTTGTTTGTTAAGGCTGTTACAATAGCGGTGAACGCACTTGCAACAATAACGCCCACAGCCATGTCAACAACATTGCCTCGTGATATAAATTTTTTGAACTCTGCAAAGAATGCTTTAATTTTTTTCATAATAATATTATAAATTTTAGAATTAAACTTTGTCAATTATTTAATAAAACTTTTTTTATAACGCAAACTAAATATATCAAATTATTGTTAAAGGCTTTTATATAAAGTTATATATAATATATAAATAAATTATTTATATTTATTTGTAAAATTTTGCAATATTTGTTAAAATAATTGTAAACCTAATTATAGGAGTTTTTTGCAATGAAAAAATTAAAAACATTTGTTTTAATATTAGTTTGTTTATTATCCAGCACTCTTTTGTTTGCTTGTGATAAAACCGTGCACGTTGAAAGTGTAACATTAAGCGAAACTGAAATTGTTTTAAGACCAAATGAAGAAAAAGAAATTAGTGTTAACATCTTGCCACTTAATGCAACCAACAAAAATTTTGAATTTGTGTTGACTGACGATACTTGTGTTTCTTTAACTGTAAATGAATCGGATAGCACAAAAGCAACAATCAAAGCAAAAAACAACATAACTGGAACTTTCACAACATTTTTGCAAGCAAAAAGTGTTGACGGAGATGTTTTGAGCAATATTTGCAAAATTGTGGTTTACACAAACAAAACAAAACTTTTCACACCGCAAAATCTTAAATATGATGCTCAAAATCAAATTATATCTTGGGACGAAATTGAATCATCAAGCGGATATATGTTAAAAATTAACATAGAAGGCATTGAAGAAAAACCTGAAATTTTCTGTGCAACAAATCAATACAAAATTGACGATTATTTTAACAAAAAAATTTCAGTTCAAATAAAAAGTGTTGGCGATAACATTATTTATACTGATAGTGATTATAGCGAAAAAACTTTTACATTTTTGCAACTTTCAAAACCACAAAATTTAAAAAATGACGGAAATTTTGTTAAGTTTGACAAAGTTGAAAATGCTGATAGTTATCAAATTTTGGTTTATGAAAATCAAGTAAGTGGCTTTCCAAAATATACTCGGCTTGTTTTGGACACTGATTTTGACCCACAAACTGGCATAGAACTTGAATTTTTGCAAAATTCGGGCAAAAAATATTTTGTTGGTGTTGTTGCCAAAGCGGAAAGCACCACCGATGTTGTGGTTTATGAATCTAAATGTGACGAATATATTGAAATAAATAAAATTGCAACTCCTATTGTTAACAATTCAAATTTAAAATTTACATATTCATCAAAAACAATTTCATGGACAGCAAATCCAAATGCTAGTGGATACAAACTTAACAGATATAAAGACGGAATACTTGACAAAGAATATAATTTTGTTGACAATGCATCTAACACAAACTTTTTGGTGATTGACACTGAACTAGACAAACTTGAAGCAGGAGTTTATTCCTACACTCTTATTATTCTTGGAAACGGAACTACTTATCTTGACAGCAATGAAAGTGATGCCCTTAACATTGAAAAACTTTCAGCCCCTGTTTTGAAAATTGAAAATGGCGTGCTTTGTTGGGACGAAGTTTTGAATGTGGGTGGATATTCTCTTGACATTAAAAACATAAATGTTTTTGATTTGAGTGCTGGACAAACAACTTTTTCACTAAAATCAACAACAAACGAAGATTATGACGCTGGAACTTATAACTTTAAAATAACTTCTGTTGGAAACGGAACAAACACAATAACCAGTGAACCAAGCATTGAATATAGTTTTGATAAACTTGAAAGACCACAAATTCCAACTCTTAATAATAATCAATTTTTAAATTTTGATGTTTTGGATATTGTTGAAAACATAAAAGTTTATTTAACAAGATATTCTTCTATAAATCAAGTTGATTTTAATCAAGAAATTTCTTTAAGCAATTTTGTTCAAAATGCTTCAAACAAATATTGCGTTCTTGATATGCTTAATGGAGAATATAAAGGTCAAAAATATCCAGACGGAATTTATAAAGTTTATTTTGAAGCGTATGCACAAAATCACTTATACAGTGAACCAAGTAAAATTTTTGAATTTGAAAAACTTTCAAACAATCAAACATTGGTTGTATCAAACGGAGAAGTTTCTTATAGCATTCCACAAAATGTTCAAAAAACCGAAGTTTATTTGAGCGGAATTAAAGTTTATGACCAAAGCCCAGAAAATTTTGATATTAACACAATTTCAAACTTTGAAGCGGGAAAAGAATATTATTTGCAATTAAGATTTTATCCACAACCAAACACTAATGTTGTTATAAGCAACCTAACCGAAAAAGTTTTGATAAAAAAGATTTTGTCTGACACTATTAGGCTTTCAGTTGAAAACGGCGAAATTGTGGCAAGTGCTTCTATTACTGGAAAATTTGTTTTTGAAGTTAAAATAGTTGGCAGTGATGAAACAACAAAATATTATAGCATCAGTCAAATGAAATTTGAAGAAAACAATGTTTATAGCATCAAAATGTATTTTGAAGGCGATAATTATTATCTTAACAGTGATTACTCAAACGAAATTATTGTTACACTTATGAACGAAATTACTGACCTTGAAATTGATAACGGAATATTATCATTTACTTCAAATTTTGCAACAAGTTATAAGGCAGTTATAAAATCAGGAAGTTTTGAACATATTGTTGATAACATTGCTATTTTGTCAAGTTATAGTGAAAGCGAAAGTCAGAAGCCAAAAATAAGTTTCTCTCTTGAAAATTTAATTTCTTCTTGTATGCCAATAGACTATAACACTCTTGACGGAAATTTTGAAATTTATGTTTCAAGCGTTGGTTGCGAAAGTGATAAACTTGACCGAGCAAAATATTCAAATTTAAGCAACAATTCAAATTCTGTTTTTGCAAGTTATAGTTTGCAAAATCAAATTTTAGATTTAAACATTTCTGGCGACACATTAAGTTTTTCGGCTTGTAATGCTGAAGATTATTTTGCTGTTTTAAAATTAACTGACGAACAACAAATAAACTTAAATGAACTTTCAAGTTTTGTGGTTTCTGATAATGTAACTGGAAATATAAGTTTCTCGTTAACCGAACTTATAAAAACTGTATACCCAAATGATTATTCAAATTTGAAAAATAATGTTCAAATTTATGTTAAAGCAAATGATATAATTCAGCCTTTTGTTGTTATAAACAATCATGTTAATTTCAAAACTGTTGAAAATTCAAAATCTATTTATGTTAACATTTTAAGCACTCCAACAAATTTTGCACCAAGCAAATTGTTTGATTTGGTTGAAAACTCTAATATGATTAACGATGACGATATTGGGCTAAACAAACTTTATTTTGATTGCACTGACGATGTTGATATGTTTGAACTAAACTATACAAACAGTTTAAATCAAACAAAAACAAAAATGTTAACAACAAACAATTATCTTAAACTTTATAAACAAGAAAACGGAATTAACACATATCAAATTAACACTTCATTTTTGGAAGCGGGCACATATTCATTTTCGTTGAAAAGTGTTTGCAAAACCAGTGGAGGAATGGATAATTCAATAAACGATTATGTTTATAACTATAACAGTTTTGATGCTGTAAATCTTCAAAACATAACAAAACTTAATGCAGTGAGCGAAGTTTTGTGTCAAAATCAAAAAATTATATTTGTTGACGACAATCCAAATCAAGAAAATTGTATATATCTTACTGTTGTTAATGGAAAAGTTATTTATGATGATGTTTTGGGTGATGGAAAAGACCTTAATGATGTTATGAGCATGGTTTCTTTAACAGACCTTGACCAAACTGTTGAAGCCATAAAACTTATTAACAAATTCAAATCAAAAGAAAGAATTATGCCAGCATCTTTTGGCGGAACAAACAAAGTTGCTTGCCTAAAATTATTAATTCCAGAACTTCCAGAAAACAAACTTCAATTAACTATGTCATTAAGTTCAATAATGACTGGCGGAATGGCAATTCAATCAGATGTTAGCGATTATATTACTGTAACAAGACTTGAAACTGTTAAACCTGTTTTAAGAAATGGAATATTAGAATTTGGTGCAATTCAAAATGCTGAAAGTTACACAATTTACAAAACAAAACTTGAAGATGGAAAAGTTGTTGCCGACTTTGATAATGTTGTGGCTAACATAAATGCTTCAAGCGAACTTAAATTTGATTTGTATTCTTATTTTGCTGGAAGTGCAGATACTTATAATTTAACAATTATTGCAAATACTTCAAAAGAAAATTATTTGTCAAGTTTTAGGTCTAATAATATTAATTTTGAAATTTTAGCAACTCCAACACTTTATGTAGAACAAGGCAAATTAAATTGGAATTCAATTTCAAATTCGGCAGGATATAAACTTGAAGTTTATAAAGATGGTGCGTTGTTTGATACTTTTGTTTTTGACAAAACAATTTTAAGTTATGACGCAATGAAAACTTCAAAAGGTAAAGTTGTTGAAAGTGCAAATTATGAGTTTAGAATAACCGCACTTGGAGAAATTGAACTTAATAGTTTGGGTGAAATTAAAGACGAAACTGTTGTTATGAAAAGTTTAACTTCACCAGAAAATGCTTGCAAAGCTTTCAAACTTCAAACACCACAAAAGGCGTTTGTTGAAGATGGAATGTTGTGTTTAACGCAAGTTAATTCAAATTCGGGTGTATCGTATTATAACTTGATTATAAATAACAAAGAAACCGAAATTAACAGAAATAATCTTAAATTTGAATTATCGGCTCAATATGGGGCAGGAAATTATAATTTCTATTATCAAGCAGTTGGAATGAGTGCAACACTTTCAAGCAACTTCTCTGATGACTTTGACGCAATAAAACTTGAAGCATCAAGTGCGATTTATGTCTCAAGTGGCGAACTTTATTGGGATAGTATAAGTGCCGAAAATTATAATAACGGAAACGGAAATGTTGTTTATAGTTTTAGTTTGAACAAAGAAACTTCGGTTTATAGCGAGCAAACAACTGCAACAGCATTTGAAATAAGCAAAAAAGATATAATTCCTTATGGGCTTTATAGTTTTGAAGTTAAAGCATTAGGTGATAATTATTATTATCTAAACAGCAACAAAACAATTTTATCAAATGTTGTTAAACTTGCAAATATTAGTGATATTAGAATTGAAAAAGGAACGCTAACTTGGACAAATCCAAAACCTAGCGATATAGTTGGTCTTCCAGCAAATTCGAAAGCAAGCCCTAATGGTTATAAAATTGTAATATCTTGGGGTCAAAACAAAGAAGAATTTAGTCTTGAAGACGGAACAACAACTTTTGTTTTGGGTGATAGATTTGAAGACGGAAGTTATTCAGTTTCAATTCAAAACATTGGAAGCAAGCAGAGTGGAGATTATAATTACACAAGCAGTAAAATTGTAAGTTCAAGCGTTTATAAACTAATCAAATTAGAAGATTTAAACATTGCTGACGGATTAAACTTGAACTGGACAAATCCTAATATAAAACTTGTTCAAGAATTTGTTGTTAATATTAAACACACATTAAACGATGCTACAAAATTGTTTAGTGGAATAATTCCTTCAACAAATTCAAAAATAAGATTTGAAGATTTGTTATATTACACTAACGATAATGGTGAAAATATTTTGGTATTATCTTCAAATGAAAATATTGTTGAAAATAACGGCGAATTATATTTTGAAGAAAATAAATTAAACAAACTTTCTGGCGAAGGAAAATTTGAAGTTAATGTTTGTGCTTATGGAAATGATAAATTTATTTCTAGTGATGCAAGCAACACAATAACTATTGTTCGACCACCAGAAGTAACAAATCTTCATGTTACTCACGGAAAAGTTTCTTGGACAGGAAGTGAAGAAGCAAATGGATATATTTTAACTTTAACAAGATATACTTTAAATGCTTTGGGTGAAAAAGTTCAAGACGAAGAATATAACAACAATTATTCAGTTGTTTATGTAAACAAAACTTATTATAACTTAACAGATGTTAATTTCTATTATAACATTTCTGTAAGAGCATATTCGCTTGTAACAGAAGGCGAAGAACAAAAAATGGCTTCAAAACCAGTTGAAATTTATAATTATTTGTTCAATTCGTTCTCAAGCGGAAATGGCTCAAAAACAAATCCATACTTAATTACTGACGAATTAACTTTGGGACTAATCAAATATAACAATGTTGCATTCTATAAAATAACAAACAACATTAACATTCAAAATAAGTGGACCCCATTATTCAGTAATATGTCATTTGCTGGAAACCTTGACGGTGATGGAAAAACAATTAGTGGGCTTTCTATTGTTGATAGTTATGACTATTCTGGTCTTCTTGGATATATTGGAAGTGATACTGTAAGTGATGATAGAGTTGTTAATGGTGTTCGTCAACAATTTATTCCAGAAGATGAAAGGGTAAGAATTGGCAGAGTTGAAAATATCGACTTTAACAATATAAGCATCACAGCAGGAATTAATGTTGGTGTCGTTGCAGGATTGAACGAAGGAACTATTTATAACATTAACATAAGAAATGCAAAAATAATTTCTAATTCTGAAATTTTGCTTGATGTTGGCGCGTCATATAAATCAATTTATTCAGGTCTTGTTGTTGCAATAAACAAAGGAAAAATTGAAAAATGTTCTGTTCAAAACAACAACTATCAAACAAAAGTTGAACCTTTGGCAAAAACCACTTTATATTCAGGCGGTGTTTGTGCAATAAATGACGGCGAAATAATTTATTCTTATATTGATGCAAATGTTTATGGAACTATTGCGGGCGGAATTTGTGCGATAAACAACAATAAAGTTGAATTTTGTGCTTTCTATGGAACTATTAGTTGTGCAAACTTTGTTTCAAACAAATCAACACTTGTTGCAAGGGCTGGTGGAATTTGTGCAATTAATTCAGAAAACGCAACAGTTTCAAATGTTATTGTAGACAATAATTTGTTTGGAACGGGCGAAGGTGGAATTACTAATTTGTCAACAACTAATATTCAAAGCAATATTGTTTATATTGGTGGATTAATTGGAGATAATAAAGGTAATTGCTTCAATAGCTACGTTAAGATAGACTTGTTTAACAGAAGTTCAAACGATGTTGACTGCGAAGTTTGCTATTTGTTTGGATATAATTCTAACAATACTCTAACTAACAACTATTATGTTTTAAGCGACACCACTATGGCAAAACAAATGCTTAAAGGTCAAGTTATTGACGAAAAAACAAATGGTGAAATTCAAAATCATTCACAAGAACTTCTTGACACATTTAATCAAAAAAATAGTGATAATTCAAATTATGAATGGAGATATATTGAAAATTATAAATTTAATGAAGAAATAATAATGCAAATTAATATTGGCTTTGTTAAAATTGAAAGAGAATAGGAGCAAAAATGAAACAATATAACTTTAAACTTATTTACAAAAAATATAACAAAAAGCAAAGCATGGCAAAAAACATAACACTTTGCGTGCTTTTGCTTGTTTTTGCTTTGATAACTATTCTTTATTGCTTTGGCAAAATTGGAATTTATCATATTAATGGCTGGAGTGCTGAACCAATTCATCATATTGAGTCGTTAGCGTTTGATTATAGAGTTGATTTTGACAAACTTAAAGTTGGCGATTTTGTAACCTATAAAACAGGAAACTCTTATGTTACTCACCAAATTGTTAAAATTGATGCCGAAAACAAAACAGTAACAACTTGCCAACAAAGGCAAAAGAGTGATGGAACTTGGGAAACTCCAGAAGAACTTTTGAATGACTCGCAAGTTAGCAAAGACAGCCCAATAAGCGAAAAAGAATATTGCGGAAAAGTTTTGTTTTCCGTTCCAAAATTGGGGCTTTGGCTTTCTAGCATAAAGGCTTTGATAGTTGGTCCTTTTGGTGGAATTAATATTATTGGAATTATATCAGTTGTTTTAGCGTTTATGGTTTATTATTTGTTTGGAAAAGTTTTATATGTTCCAACTTATGTTTTAAAGGAGAAACAATCTTGACAAAAGCAAAAAAAATTGGATATTCATTAATAGCGTGTTTGATGTTGATTGTGATTGCACTGTCAGTAAATTTTTCATTGGCATATTTTAAATATAAAAAACAATTTTCATCAAGCGGTGAACTTCCAGTTTTGAATTTAACTCAAAAAATCACAACGCAAGAATCTGATTATCTTGCAAGCAGAACAATTATGTATAGACCAAGTGATGTAGACCTTAAAATTGAACTTTCAACCGAAAATAATAATATCAATGGTTACATAAGATTTTCAATATGGATTGAGTGGCTTAATGGTGGACCAAATGAAGTTTTAAGCGAAGAAGGCGATTTGATTTCGGTTTGCGTTTTTGAAATTGACAACACAGTTTGGGAACGAAGAAGTGGATATTATTATCTTAAAAACGACAGACCTATAGAGCCAAACGAAACATTAACCTTGTTTTCAAAAATTTCTTTTGCACCCGAAGTTAATGATACATATCAATTTCAAACGGTAAGATTTTTCATCGTTCCAGAAATTATTCAAGCAACAAACAAACCAGCAAATTGGTAAGGAGAGTTATGAGCAAAAAAACAAAAATATTATCACTAATTGTTTTGTGCACCTTGTTTGTGGCACTTATTTCGCTTAACATAAGTTTGGCGCTTTTTAGTGATAGATATGAAAATTCGGGCATTATTCAATTTAAGCAACACAAATTGGATATAAGCGTTAAAAATAATGAAGAAATTACACTTTCAAAAGAAGAACTTACCATAAACAGCACTTCAACTCGAACAATTAACATTACAAACCCAGCAAATTCAACAAGTTGTGTTTTTAGGCTTTGGCTTGAATTTTATGTTGACAATTCACTTGATAGTAACTATTTAAGTTTAAGTCTTCCAGAAAATCAATTTACAAAAAGTGAAGATAACAAATATTATTATAACCGTATTTTGGCATCAAACTCGTCTGTAAATGATTTGGTTTTAACTTTTTCGGTTAATGGCGAACTTGACGCACAAGACTATCAAGGCAAAAAATATGAAATGAAAATTTATATTGAATCAATACAATCAACCAAAATTGCAGTTCTAGAGTGGAATGCCGACAATTATCCAGTGGAGTGGTATAATTTGGTTGAAAATTATTTGGCTTAATAAAAAAAGTGCTTTGCACTTTTTTTTAAATTATTAAACTTTTAACAATAATTTGTGATATAATTAACTTATGGATAAAATTTTATTAATATCAATAATTGTGCTTTTATTTGTTAGCATAATAACAACAATCGTTTCAATAATTATTGTTTCAAAAAAATCAAAGCAAACAATAGTGTCAACAGATGGTAACGAAATAACAAGGCTTAATCTTGAAATTCAAAAACTAACAACCACAGTTGCAACTTATAATCAAACCATTACCGAAATTATAAAAAGTTATAGCGAATCAACCATAAAAAGTTTGGATAGTATAAGTAATAATCAATTTGAAAGACTTGAAAATGTTGGCAGAAAAATTCAAGAACTAAATTTAAGTTTGGAAAATAAACTTGAAAAAAATAGTAATGTTTTGGAAATGAGTTTAACAAATTTGAAGCAAAACAACGAGCAAAAACTTGAACAAATGAGGCAAACTGTTGATGAAAAATTAAACGAAAGTTTGGAAAAACGCTTGAACGAAAGTTTTAATTTAATTTCTGAGCGTCTTGAAAAAGTCAGTGCGGGTCTTGGCGAAATGAGAACTTTGGCTGGGAGTGTTGGCGACCTTAAAAAGGTTTTAACAAATGTAAAAACTCGTGGAACTTTTGGCGAAATTCAACTTGGAAACTTGCTTGAACAAATGCTTGCACCAAATCAATATTCACCAAATGTAACAATCAAAGACGATAAACGAGTTGATTTTGCTATTATTCTTCCTGGGAAAGACCAAAGCGAAGTTTTGCTTCCAATCGATGCTAAATTTCCAATAGAAGACTACATAAAAATTTTGGACGCCGAAGCTGTTTCCGACATTGCAACTATTCAAGCAATGCAAAAAGCGTTAGAGCGAAGAATAAAAGAAGAAGCAAAAAAAATTAATGAAAAATATATTGTTGTTCCCAAAACCACCGATTTTGCAATTATGTATTTGCCAATAGAAGGTTTGTATGGCGAAGTTATAAAAAACACGGGACTTGTTGAACAATTACAAAGAGATTATCGAATTATTGTTTGTGGTCCAACCACTTTGTCGGCACTGCTTAACAGTTTGCAAATGGGGTTTCAAACTCTTGCCATAGAGAAGCGTTCAAGCGAAATTTGGAGTTTGCTTTCTACTTTCAAAAAAGAGTTTGTAACTTTTGTTGATTTATTAACCAAAACTCAAAAGAAAATTGACGAAGCAAGCGGAACAATAAGTGATGCAACCAAAAAAACACAAAAAATTCAAAAACAACTTAACAAGGTTGTGTTGCTTGATAATAACATTGAGTTTTTAACTGACGAAAATGACGATGGCTCGCAATCAAATTAGAAATTTTAAAATATAAAAGTGCATTATAGTATGCACTTTTTTAATAAATAAAAATTTATTCCACATACTAATTGTGGGAGTATTATTATGAAAGCAAATAAAATTTTAAATGTCTTGGTAACAATAACATCGGTTATATTGGCAACACTTTTGCTTGTGTTGTTTGTTCAAACTGTAAATGTTCAAAAAAACAACAACAAAGCATTCAAAGAAAATGTTGTAATTGCAGGAGTTAATGTTAAAGGTTTAACCAAAATTCAGGCAGAAACCAAAATTAACAGTGCATTAAATGATAAAATAGAAAATTTGAATATAACATTAAAATATAAAGACAAAACATGGAATTATACTCAAAAAGACCTTCAAGTTTCAACCAACATTCACACAATAGTTGAAGATGCCTATAAGCACACTCAACTTGTGGGGGAAAGCAAACAAAACATTAAGTTTATTTCATCGCTTGGTTATAATTATGATGTTGCGTTTAATCATATCTTTGTTGATTTTAAAGATAAAGTTGAAGAAATTAAATCTGAAATTGAAACGCCTGCCCAAAACAGTGAAGTTGAGTTTTTGCCAAACACAAAACAAATTTTTAACATAACAAAATGTCATAGCGGAACAAAACTTAACGAAGAAAAATTGTATGCAGACATTGAAGAACAATTTAAAACATCTTCAAATATTTATGTTGAACTTGAAACAACCAGCATAGAACCTGAAATTTGCGAAGATTTTTATAACGACAAATTAAGTTTGCTTGGTGAATTTTCAACCGATTTGTCAACAAGCAAAGGTGGAAGGAAACATAATGTTAGTTTGGCATTAAGCAAATTTAATGGAAAAATTATTGAGCCAAACCAAGAAGTAAGTTTTAATGAAACAACTGGTCCGCAAACTGAAGAAACAGGTTATCAAAGTGCAATAGTTATTGTTAACGGTCAATATGTTGAAGGTGTTGGTGGCGGAATTTGTCAGGCTTCAACCACACTTTATAATGCTTTGCTTTTAAGCGGAACGGAGATTTTGGAAGCCCACAAACACACGCTTCCAGTTGGATATGTTGAATTAAGTTTAGATGCTATGGTAAATGAAGGCACGGCAGATATGCGATTTAAAAACATAAGCGACCAACCTATATATATTGAAGCCTATGTAGAAGGCGATAGGGCTTATGCAAAAGTTTATGGAAAACCACTTGAAGAAGGAATTTCTTTTAAAAGAAGTGTAGAATATGTTAGAACCATTCCACATAACGGCGACAAAATTATTCCAGACACAAAAGGGGAGTATTCGGACAAAGTAACCTATAAAGGTGAATATTTTAGATTAAGTTATCCAAAAGAAGGATATGAAGCAAAAGGTTATTTGGAAAAATATATCAATGGTGAATTTGTTAGCAAAGAAATGGTTAGACATGAAATTTATGAGCCAAAACAAGGAATATTGATTGAAGGCACAAAAGAACCAGAAAAAGGCGAAGAAATTGATAATGAAACGCAATATATTCCACCACAAATGGAAGTTGAAACAATAAATCAAACAAATTTTAATTCTAATGGATATGAACTTTAATTTTAAATAAAATTTTGTTGTGAATGCTGTATGCATACAACTGCATAATTATAATTTTAACCAAACCACAATGTGGATAAGTGGATAATTTATGTATATAAACACACATTTTTGCATAAATTCACACAAAAAATTTATAATTTTATAAATATTCACGCAAATTTATAAATATTTAATGTGCAAATGTGGATAACTTTTGTGATTTTCTTTAAAACCCTTTAAAATAAAGACATTCAAAATTTTGCATAAATTTTAATAAAAAATGTTTATACATTTTTTACAAAAACATTAAAAATTAGCATTTAATTTTGTAAAAAACATTAAAAAAACTTGAAAAATTAATTCAAGTTTTTTTTGTTATATTTTTAATAAAAATTATCATTTTATGATAATATTAATATCCTTTTAATTATTTTTTTTTAAATCAAATATATTTTAAATTATTATAACATTTTTAAATTTAAAAAATTTTTTTAATAATTATGTTAAAATCATTTTTAATAAAAATAAAAGTTTTAAAGCCATTTATTCTTTTATGTTTTTTAAATTTTCCATAAAAAGTTCAAAAAACTTTTCACGATTAACATCTTCAACAAAAACAACATTGCCATTTTCATTTTCGGTTATAATTGTTTTTCCTGGCATTTCGTCAAGGTCAATTTTTATATCGCACTTATAGGTTGAAAAGATTTGTGGATATAACAAATACATCACAGCACACAAATCGTTAGATTCGGTGGCTTTTTGGATAGCATCACTTTTGTATCCTTCAAACATTTTTGCCAAAAATGCACCAGTTTTGTTTATGCTTTTAATTTGCTCAACTTGATTGCTTGAAAAATAAGCAATATATCTTCCAATCTCACTTGGAACAATGGTTTTTTTGATTTTTGTTTTCATAACAATATCAGCGGCTTCGGGGTCAAAAGAAATATTAAAAGAAATATGATTTTTAACATTTTGCTTTCCATAAGGAGAACCACCTTCAAAAATAATTTCCGATATCATATCTTCAGCCTGAGGGTATTTTGAAAACAAAAGTCCTAAATTTGTTTGTGGGGCAAGTTCAACAATTTTTATGTTGCCTGCATTTTGTTTTATAATTTCAAACATTTTGTCGATACAATTTTCATCACAAATTTGTTTTTCAACTTTTGGTGGAACAAATCCGCCAAGTCCATCATTTCCATGCACAAAAGATGCACTTTTGCTTATTCGTTTAAGCGGTTTTTCTGCGCCTTTGCAAACAGGAACATCTTTTTTGTATCTCTCAACCAAATATAAAGCATTTCGAGTTGTTGTGTTAATTCCAACATTCCCTGATGTGGTTGTGATAAGTTTTGTGTCAAGATTTTTGTTAAATAATGCAATAGTAATTGCAGTTGCGTCATCAACGCCAGGGTCGGTGTCTATTATAATATTTGTTTTTTTCATAGAAGTTTATCCTTTTGGTTTGGTTTTTAATGTAATAATTTTTACTTTTTTTATGTAAATTTTAATTTGATTTTTAAAATTTTTAATAATTGTTTTTTGAAATATTAAAAATTGTTCCAACTTTATATTGACTTGCAACATCAATAAAAATGTCTTTTCCTTCAACAATATCTTTATCCAAAAGTTCGTTTTTAATATAATTATATGCAAGGCTTGGAGAATTGTTTTCTTCACTTAAATGCGACAAAACCACTTGGCTGACTTTGTTGTAACTTAAATTTTCAATAATATCAGCACTTGCTTTGTTGCTTAAATGACCTTTGTTGCTTAAAATTCTTCGCTTTAAAAATGCAGGATAATTAAGGTTGTCAAGCAATAAGTTAACATCATGATTTGCTTCAAGATAAACAAGGTTGCTATTATTTAAGTGATTAACTTGGTTTTGATTTGCAATTCCAATATCTGTTGAAATTGAAACTTTTGCATCATTAGAATAAATTGAAAAGCCGTTGCAATGTTTGCTATCATGACTTTGATAAAAATTTTCAATCAAAAGGTCATTTAATGTTATGTTTTCGTTATCCGAAAAGGTTTTAACATTTTTTAATGAGTTTTTAAGTTTTTGGTTTGCAGGGTTTACACAATCGTTGTGAATAAAAATTTTTGGATTATAACTTTTCAAAAAGGTTTGAAGACCTTTTATATGGTCGTCATGTTCATGCGTAATAAAAATTGCATCAATATCTTGTGGATTTGTTTTTAATAATTCAAGTTTCTCGCAAAGTTCTTTAAAGTTTATTCCGTCATCAATCAAAATTTTTGTTTTGTCAGTTGAAATAAAATAGCAATTTCCTTTGCTTCCACTTGCCAAACTTACTGCTTTCATAGGCAAATATTATAGCAACAAAAAATCAAAAATGCAAGTTTTTTGTTTATTTAAAACTTTTATAAAAATATTTACAATTTTTTGTTAATATGGTATAATATAATAATTAGAAGGAGATTTTATGTCTATAAACAAAAAGTTTGGCGATGATGTTATAATTCATTGGCAAGATAAAAAACGAAATTTTGGAATGCCACTATCTTTCACAAAATATTATATTTTGGAAAAACAAGGCGAGTGGCTAAAACTTTTTTGTGAAACTGGTTTTTTAAGTTCGCATTTTGAGGAAGTTCAACTATACAAAATTGAAGATTTTTCAATTAATCAAACTCTTGGGGATAAAATGTTTGGTGTTGGAACTATCACAATAAAGAGCAACGACAAAACTGCTCCTGTGTTCAAAATTTTAAGAGTAAAACAACCATACAAAGTTTATGATTTGATTGCAAAATTGGTTGCACGAGATAGAAGAGATAGAAACTTCCGTTGGGGAGAATTTCAAGGTTAAAAAACAAAAAAACTTTCTTTTGAAAGTTTTTTTTGTTTTATATTATTAAATTAAAAATTTATTTTAATATAAATTTTGCTTTTTGCTTAATTAAATTTTATTAAGCATAATTTTAAGTGTTAGATTATATCATTGTCATCAGTTGGTGGAATAATTTTAACTTCGTCAATTTCTTCACTTGGTGGAGTTTGTTTTTTTTCAATTTCAGGCTCAATATTATTTTTTTCAAGTGCTTCTTTTTCTTCCAAAATTTTTTGTTTTTGTTCTTTTTTTATTCTCAAACTTTCTTTTATGCATTTAAAAGTTCGTGGAAGTTTTTCAATTAATTTTAAAATAGGATTAAAGCAAGCAAGAATAAAAGTTTCAAGCGTTAAAATGCTAAAACCAACTGTTAGGTTTGCATTGTTTACAGGCAAGAAGATTAAAGTTGAAATTAAAAGCATTGTTAAAGCACAAAAACTTAAAAATTCTTGAACGGGAACAAGTGTAAAATCGTTTTTGAACAAATTAAATATTCCAATCGCAATTATTAAAACAGTGCAAATTCCAAAAATAATTATTGTAACAAAATAAACAATTTTTAATATTACACTAACATCTCCATAAAAATTTACATTCACAAATGGCAAAATTAAAGTTATCAAACTTGCAAGTGCCACACAAAACAAAAAAGTGCTTATACATTTTTTATTATACATATCTTTCTCCTAATATAAACAATAATCTAGCACAAAAATCAAAAAAAATCAAGTCGCAATTTGCAATTTTTTATATAATGCAAAATTTTTTTTGCACAAAACTTATAAGCGTTAAAATTGGCTTAAATTTTGATTAAAACTTAATGTGAAATATTTTGTCCAAAAATTATTCTAAAATTCAAAATAGGCTCTTTTTTATTGACAGATTAATATATTTTATATATAATAATATATATAGATATAAGGAGAGATTATGGATAATCAAACAGACAATCAGCAAGAACTGATTAAAAGCACTCACTATAACGAGCAAGACATTCAAGTTTTGGAAGGATTAGACCCAGTTAGAAAAAGACCAGGAATGTATATTGGCTCGACTGATGAAAGGGGTCTTCATCATTTGATAACCGAAGTTGTTGACAACTCTATTGATGAAGCGTTGGCGGGTTTTTGCGACAAAATTAGCGTTGTTTTCACACCTGACGGAATGTGCAAAGTGTCGGATAACGGAAGGGGAATTCCAACAGGAATGCACCGAACTGAACACAAAAGTGCGGTTGAAGTTGTGCTAACAAAACTTCATGCGGGCGGAAAATTTGGTGGCGAAGGCTATAAAATTTCAGGCGGACTTCATGGCGTTGGTTTAAGTTGTGTTAATGCGTTAAGTTCTTATCTTCAAGTTGATGTTTATCAAAATGGGCATCATTATTATCAAGAATATAAGCGTGGCATTCCTCAAGCACCATTAAAAATTATTGATGATGTAAATTATACTGGAACAACCATAACCTTTTTGCCAGACAGTGAAATTTTTGAAACAACAAACTTTAATTATGAAACAATGCGTGCACGATTTCGTGAAATTGCATTTTTGAACAAAGGTTTGATTTTGTCGGTTGAAGACCAAAGATGCGACCCAGTTAAAAAAGACACCTTTCAATTTAATGGCGGAATTATTGAATTTGTTGATTATCTTAACAAAAACAAAACTTGTTTGTTTCAAAGTCCAGTTTATATAAACAAAACAACTCAAAAAAATCAAGTTGAAATTGCAATGCAATATAACGACACTTATGCCGAAACAATTTATGCTTATGCAAACAATATAAACACCGAAGAAGGCGGAACTCACCTTGTTGGCTTTAAAAATAGTTTAACAAAATTGATAAACGATTATGGTAAAAAAGCGGGCATTTTGAAAGGTGATGACAAACTAACGGGCGATGATGTTCGTGAAGGCTTAACGGCGATAATTAGCGTTAAACTAACTGACCCACAATTTGAAGGTCAAACAAAAACAAAACTTGGAAACAGTGAAATGCGTTCGATTGTTGAAAACGCAATGCAAGAAGGTTTTGGCGACTTTTTGGAAGAAAATCCAAGTGTTGCAAAAGAACTTGTTTTAAGATGCGTAACAAGCCAAAAAGCAAGAGATGCGGCAAGAAGGGCAAGAGAAGAAACAAGAAGAAAAGGTGCATTAGAAAACACAACTCTTCCTGGAAAACTTGCTGATTGCAGTGAAAAAGACCCAAAATTTTGTGAAATATATTTGGTTGAGGGGGATTCGGCTGGCGGAAGTGCAAAAAGCGGACGAGACCGAAGATTTCAAGCAATCTTGCCTCTTCGTGGAAAAATCTTGAATGTTGAAAAAGCAAGACTTGGAAAAATTTTGTCAAACGAAGAAATAAAAAGCATGATAACTGCATTTGGTGCGGGCATTCATGAAAACTATGACGAAAATAAACTTCGATATAACAAAATTATTTGCATGACAGATGCCGATGTTGATGGTGCGCATATTAGAATTTTGCTTTTAACTTTCTTTTTCAGATTTATGCGACCACTTATTGAAAATGGTCATGTGTATATTGCAAAACCACCACTATATAAAGTTACAAAAAACAAAAAAGATTATTATTTTTATACCGATGAAGAATTGAATGCTTTTACTGCTTCAATGGATAATCGAAGTTTTCAACAACAACGATATAAAGGCCTTGGCGAAATGAGTGCCGAACAACTTTGGGAAACAACTATGAGCCCAGAACATCGAACACTTCAAAAGGTTGAAATGCAAGATGCTGTTGAAGCAGACAGAATTTTTACAACACTTATGGGTGAAGAACCAGAATTAAGGCGAGCCTTTATTGAAGAAAACAACAATTTGGTTTCAGACAGTGATTTGGATATTTAGGAGTGAGAAATGAAAAAGATAGATTATAGTGAAGAATTGTTAAAAATAGACGACAAAACCAAAATTGAAAATGTTGAAATAAAAGACACATTAAAAGTCTCTTTTATGCAATATGCAAAAGCGGTTAATATTTCTCGTGCTATTCCAGATGTTCGTGATGGTCTTAAACCAGTTCAACGAAGAATTGTTTACGCAATGGGCGAAATGGGGCTTACAAGCGATAAGCCAACCCGAAAATGTGCCAAAATCGTTGGTGAAGTTTTGGGTAAATATCACCCACATGGTGATAGTTCGGTTTATGATGCTTTGGTGCGTTTAGCACAAGATTTTACAATTAATGAACCATTAGTGTTTGGGCAAGGAAACTTTGGTTCAGTAGACGGCGATTCTGCTGCGGCATATCGTTATACAGAAGCGAAGTTAAGCAAAGTTGCTTCCGAAATGTTAAGAGATATTGAAAAAGACACCGTAGACTTTAAAGACAACTTTGATGCTTCCGAGCGTGAGCCAGTTGTTTTGCCAAGTAGATTTCCAAACATTTTGGTTAATGGAAGTGATGGTATCGCAGTTGGTATGGCAACAAACATTCCACCACACAACCTTAATGAAGTTATCAATGGTGTTATCGCTTTGATTGATGACCCTGAAATTTCTATTGACGACCTTATGACTTATATTCCAGCACCAGATTATCCAACAAAAGCGTTAATTATGGGCACAACGGCTTTAAGGCACGCCTATAAAACTGGTAGGGGCGGAATTATTTTAAGGTCAAGAACCGAAATTGAAGAATACACAAATGGCAAAAGTCGAATTATTGTAACCGAACTTCCTTATCAAGTTAACAAAGCAAGATTGATTGAAACAATCGCAAACCTTGTTAATGACAAAAAGGTTGAAGGAATAAGCAACCTTAATGATGAAAGTGACAGAAATGGAATGAGAATTGTAATTGACATTAAAAAAGATTACAATCCGCAAGTTATTTTAAATTATTTGTTCAAACACACACAACTTCAAGTGTCAAACGGAATTATCTTTTTGGCAATAGTTGATGGTGCTCCAAAAATTTGCAACCTTAAAGAAATTTTGCATTATTATTTAGAGCATCAAAAAGAAATTGTTATAAGAAGAACAAGATTTGATAAGCAACGAGCCGAAGAACGAGCACATATTTTGGAAGGACTTGTTATTGCTCTTGCTTCTATTGACGAAGTTATTGAACTTATTAAAAAATCAGCCGACAAAACTGAAGCAAGCATAAAACTTCAAGAAACTTTTGGGTTAACCGAAATCCAAGCACAAGCAATACTAGATATGCGACTTCAAAGATTGACAGGGCTTGAAGTTCAAAAAATCAAAGAAGAACTTGAAAGTTTGAAAGTGGCAATTAGCGACTATATTGATATTCTTGCTCACGAAGAACGAGTTTTGGATATAATTAAAACCGAACTTACCGAAATTAAAGAAAAATATGGCAACGAGCGTAAAACTGAAATTACACTTGACTATTCCGACATTGATATTGCTGACCTTATTGAAAAAGAAGATGTTGTTATTTCATTAACTCATCAAGGCTATATTAAGCGTATTCCAGTTGACGAATATCGAAGCCAAAATCGTGGTGGACGAGGAGTTTCAAGTCACAAAACAAAAGAAGAAGATTATGTTGAAAACATTATTACATCTTCAACGCATGACGATGTTATGTTCTTCACAAACCTTGGCAGAGTTTACAGAATAAAAGCCTATGAAATTCCTGAAGCGGGAAAACTTGCAAAAGGCAGAGCAATGATAAATTTGTTGCAGTTATCAAGCGGAGAAAGGGTTACTGCCACAATTCCAGTTAAAGAAAACAAAGAAGTTGGCACACTTATTATGGCAACCAAAAAAGGTCTTATTAAACGAACAAGTGTTGCCGAATTTGAAAGTATACGAAAAGTTGGCAAAATTGCAATAAAATTAACCGATAATGACGAACTTATTAATGTTCAATACAGCGAAGGGAATAGTGATGTTTTGTGTGCATCAAACCATGGAAAATGCATAAGATTTAACGAAAATGATGTTCGTGAAATGGGAAGAACAGCACAAGGTGTTAAATGTATGAACCTAACAAAAGACGATTATATTGTTGATATGATTGTTCTTAAAGACGGTTATGACATTTTAACTATTTCAAGCCTAGGATATGGAAAACGAAGTGATGCCGAAGATTATCGAACTCAAGGTCGAAATGGAAAAGGCGTTTTTGCAGGAATATTCAATGAAAAAACTGGAAATCTTGTTAACCTAAAACAAGTTAAACCAGATGAAGATATAATTTTGGTAACCGACCATGGAACTTTAATAAGAATGCACGCTGATAAAATATCAAAAATTGGAAGAACAACACAAGGCGTTAGAGTTATGAAACTTCAAGAAGGCGAAAAGATTGTTTCAATTACCACAACCGAACGAGAAGAAGACGAAGAAGTTAGTGAAAATGAAACTTTGAATGAAGAAAATCAACAATCAAACATAGACACAATAAATGAAAATGCTGAAAATCAAACAAATCTTGAAAATGACGAAAATTTACTAAACAACAACGACCAAACAAACAACTAAATTTTGCAAAAAAAACTTAAAAAATTATTAAAAAAAAGGGGAAAATTATGAAAAAAAATTTACTTTCTATAATTTCAATATTATGTGTTTTAGGAATTTATAATGCGTTAGTGTTTTGCCTATGCAAAAACCTAACAAACAATTTTTGGTGTGGATATTCATTTATCACACTTTCAATAATTATTGTTTTGGTAAGTTTTATTTTATCAAATGCAATTCAAAACAAAAGTGAAGTTAAAGGGCTTTCAATAAAAGTTTTAAGCATATATTATTTTGTGTTTGAAACAATTTTGGGAAGTTTGTTGATGTTCTTTAATATTGATTTCGTTGTTGTTTTGCTTCCACAATTAATTTGCTTTTTAATATTTATTCCTATCTATGCTTACTGCATTTCAAAACTAAAAACACAAAGTGAAGAAACTTCAACAAAAGAAATAAACAAAGCAGAAAAATAGGGCAAAAAAGTTGTTTGTAAAAGTTAATAAATTTTAAAAAAACGAACAAAATTGTTCGTTTTTTTATATTTAATAATTATAAAATGATATTTTAAATAGTGCTTTTACAAATTTAAAATCTTAATTTTTTATATCTTAATTTTTTTTGTTCAATATTTAGAAATTTGCATTGTTGTCATTATCTTCTTTAATTTCATAATTTTTTATATCTTCATTTTGGATATTTGATGCAACTTTTAAAACATTATTTAGTTTTTTCTTTTTAACAACTGAAATTAAAACTAAAATCAAAATTAAACAAGCGGTTAAAATTAAAGCCAAAATATACCAATTAACAGGTTTTATTTGATAGGTGTAGGTGCTAATTTCTTGGTCAGGGCTGTCTAAAACCCATTCGTGATATGTTACTCCGTCAACTTCATAACAATATGTTGAATCAGAATGAAGTTTGCTTTGTGGTGTTCCAAACAAATAAGAAAAATTAACATCTTCAACTCCGTAAGCATAGTCAAACATTGAAGCAAATTCGTTAATTAGGTTTGAATAATCGCCTGCAAAAATAGTCTTTCCAGTTGAAATGTTTTTGTTATACAAAAATGTTTTTAAAGTTTGGCTTGAATCATCTTCGCTAGACGAGTCGTCAAAGCCATAAAAATATTTAAACACTGTGTAGTTTTTAAATTTAAGTCTTGCTAAAATATAGTCATCTTGTGATATAATTTGCCTTGAAACATTTTGCCTAACCACAATTTTGTCCATATCAAAATAATAACTTTCACGATTGTCAAAAGCATCAAACAAAGCGTCAAGATACAAATTCATTTTGCTTACAATTTTTATTTTAACATCGCTTGGGTTCACACCTGCCGAAATTATTTTTTCGTTATCAAGTTTAACGCAAAACGCATCAACAATGCTTCCGTCTGTGTTAATAACTCGTGAATATTGAACGCTTGCACAGCCAGTTGCAACAAAAATAACAAGCAAGCAAACAATTATTGCTCCAAATTTTTTAAGTAATTTCATACAAAACATTATATTACATAATCAAAAATTTTAAAACAAAAAAACATATTATTATAAAAATTAAATTTTTTTTCGGCTTATTCGCAGAGTTGAAGTTTTTTTATTTTTTTTGTTGTAGAATATAAATGAAAGTTTAAAAAAGGAGTAAAATTATGAAAATTAAAAGAAAATATTTTAGAACCGACTTAATTGACAATTATTTGCTTGATAATAATTTAACAAAAAAACAATTTTGTGAAAAATGCAAAATAAGTTATCAAACTTTGCAAAAAATTTATAATCAAGATGCAAGTGTTAGTTTAATTTCAAGTTTAAAAGTTTCAAATGCAATGAAAATAGAGTGCTATAAATTGTGGGTGTAACAAAAAAAGTGCTATTGCACTTTAATTGCATTCATCACAAACGCATTTGTTTTTTATTTTCAAATTTTTTGTGTCCATATCACTCACTTCACAATTTTTTAAAGTTTTTCCTGTTTCAAACGGAACTTCAACATAGCCTTGTGGCATCGAGCATAAATCGCAAACTTTCCATGCATTTTTTTGTGTATGTTCGTTTCCGCAGTTGCTACATTTCCATTTAATTGGTGTTTTTGAACTATAAAGAGTTTTGTTATAAAGCCCGTCATAAATTTGCTTTAAAAGCATATAATGGCAATTTTCAACGCTTGCAACACGCTCAAAAATGTCAGCAATGTCGTCAAAACCTTCATTTCGCGCAATTTGAGAAAAACTTGGATAAATTGTTTTTGATTCCATTTCTTCGTCTTCCATAGTATATTTAAAATGGTCGCAAAGTTCACCAAATTTAAAAGGATAGCCCGCCTCAATGTCAATATTTTTAACGACTTTTGAACTATTGTTTACAATTTGGTCAAAAAAAGTTTTTGCGTGTGCCATTTCATTTTTTGCCAAAGTTTTTACGGTATTAGACAAAAAATTATATCCCTCATTTAGGCATTGTTTGCTTAAAAATTGATATCTTGCACCTGCTTGACATTCGCCCGCAAAAGCTCTTGCCAAATTTTTGTAAGTTTCACTTTTTTCAAATTTTATATTCATATATTTTCTCCTTAAACCAAATTTTTGGCAAAAGATAATATTTTATTCAAAAATATTTGTAAAAAACTAATTTTTAAGTTAAAATATTAACATGAGAAACATACAAGGTCTTGAAGAAGAAAAATTTTATGTTGCAGAAGAAAGCGACTATAAAAAAATTTATGACATTTTGTCGCATATGCCAAACTTTGTTTTATCAAACGAAGTTGAAACCGATTATGTTGACTATTTTTTTGACACACCCGACAACTTTTTAAAGCAAAATCGTGCAACGGTGAGAGTTAGAAAACTTGACGACAAACAAATTTTGTCAATCAAATATATAAGTTCAAATGCTTTGCAACAAGAAAAAGTGCGTGAAGCATATTTTGATATGCCAGTTGATGCAAATCTTGCAAACTATCGTGAAGCACATTTGTTTTTGTCAAACAAAATAAATGATATATATGCAAAATATTTGGATATTGATATTGTTAGAAAAATGCGAGATTTGAAAGTTTATTTGGTTATATACACAAATCGAACAATTTATGAATTAAAAAACAACCGTGAAACAAAAATTTCAGTTTGTTTTGACAGGCTTAACTATCAATCAAAATTTTTGGAAGGCGATGATAATGTTGTTAAGTTTATTTTAGACAACTATCCTGACAAATTAAATTTAGAGATTTTTCATCATTTTATAAAAGAAATTAATAAGCGTGTTTATATTATTAACGACAACGAAAGCAAGTTTGAAGCGGGAAATCGAATTTTTAATTATGACAGATTTAACAAAAAACAAGTTGAAGAAGAGTATGATGAAGAAGACGAAAACGATGATGAAGATGACAAAGAATAATTAAATTAAATTAAGTAAAAAAATGATTATTTTTGATAAAAATTTCTTAAATTAACAATTTTTATAAATACTACATAAAAATTTATTAATATTATAAAAATTTTTAAACTTATTATTAAAAAAACAAAAGTGCAGTTTTTGCACTTTTTTTTGCATAAATTTTAATTTTGGTTATAAAACAAAAAAAATTTTAGTATAAATATTTTAGAATTTGATTTTTTGACAAAAAAAGCAATAATAAACTAATTTTCTTTTGTCAAAATTAAATAGAAATATATTAAAATTAAAGGGTGGAGAGATGCGTTTTATTGTTGTAAAATTAAAAACTTTAATTATGTTTGTGGCTATTTTGCTTACAGTTGTTATGCTTTCGGTTAGCATAAATGGAAACACTGCGGCATCTGTGTTTTTTGGAAATAGTATGCGAAAAGTTCCAATATATAATGTAAAAACTGACGAAAAAGTGGTGGCAATCAGTTTTGATGCGGCTTGGGGAGCAGACAAAACCGAAAAAATTATGGAAATTTTGAAAGAGTATGATGCTAATGCCACATTCTTCCTTGTTGGTTTTTGGGTTGAGAATTATCCTGAAATTGCCAAAAAAATTGCTGAAAATGGCTTTGAAATTGGCACACATTCAAACACACACCCCGACATGGCAAAACTTGACGGCGAGCAAATGAAACTTGAACTTGAAACAAGCATAAAAATTATTGAAAATGTGGCTGGAAAAAAAGTCGAACTTTTTAGACCACCTTATGGAAGTTATAACAACACACTTATTGAAACTTGTGAAGAACTTAACCTAAAAACAATTCAATGGGACGTTGACAGTTTAGACTGGAAAGGCATAAGTGCTGTTGACATAACAACCCGAATTTTAAACAAAGTCTTTAATGGTTCAATCATTCTTTGCCATAACAATTCTGACCACATTTTGGAAGCTCTTCCTATGGTGCTTGATAGGCTTCAAAAGCGGGGCTATACCATAAAATGTGTTGGCGACATAATTTATAAGGATAATTACACAATAAATCATCAAGGAACACAAATAAAAAATTAATGAAAAACAAAAGGAGAATTTATGAACTACGAACTTTTGCAAAACAACGAAGTTGAACTTTGGGGCAAAATTGTAACTACGCCCAAATACACTCATAGTGTTATTGACGAAAAATTTTTTGAATTTAATTTGGAAGTGCCAAGGTTAAGCGATTCTAGTGATATTATTCCTATCACAATTTCCGAAAAATTGCTTATAAATCAAAACTTTGAAATTAATTCAATAATATCCTTAAGTGGGCAATTTAGAAGTTATAACAAACTTGTTGACGGAAAAAGCAAACTTATGCTAACAGTTTTTGTTAGAGAATTAACTGAAATTGACACAAACAAAAATCCAAACATAATAAAACTTAAAGGTTTTTTGTGCAAACAGCCAATTTTCAGAACAACACCTTTTAAGCGTGAAATAACCGACATTTTGCTTGCTTGCAACAGGGCTTATAACAAAAGTGATTATATTCCTGCAATCGCTTGGGGAAGAAATGCAAGATTTGTTAAAGATTTGCCTGTTGGAACGAAACTTGAAATTGAAGGAAGAATTCAATCAAGAGTTTATCAAAAGAAACTTAACGAAACTGAAAGTGTTGAAAAAACTGCTTATGAAATTAGCATTTCAAAACTTAATATTATTGAAAGTGAACCAATCACTGCGGTTGAACTTGAAAGGCAAAAAAATCATATAGTTGAATAAAATATAATTTTAAAATTTAACCATAAAAAATATTAAAAACATAAAAAAGATTAAATTTTGGTGGCAAAAGCCACCATTTTTTATTGTTTTTTTGCAAAAAAGTTGATATATTTTTGCATTTTTTTAAAATATTAATCAAAAAATTTTTTAACGATAAAAAAATAATATTCAAAATTTTTGATTTTGCATATTATTTTTTAATTATTTATTTGATATTTTTTATAAAAAATAGACCATTTTTTTGCTTAAATTTTCCAAAATTTTCTTATTAAAAAACTATTTACAAATATTTAAAATTGTTATATAATAAGCATATTAGTTATCCAGACAAACGCGTAAGAAATTACGAGGAAAGTCCGAGCATCACAGAACAGGGTGCTGGAGAAATCCCAGTGAAGGTAACTTTAAGGAAAGTGCAACAGAAAATAACCGCCACTTTGTGGTAAGGGTGAAAAAGTGAGGTAAGAGCTCACTAATGTTAGGGTGATCTAACAGTTGTGTAAACCCCACCTGATGCAAGGTAATGACTTTTGTGGGTTGTTCGCTCCATGGTCTATACACCGCTTGACCTTAATGGTAACATTAAGGCTAGATAGATGTTTGTCTAATACAGAACTCGGCTTATAGAATAACTAATTTTTTAAAAATTAAAGCCCTAAACATTTGTTTTGGGGCTTTTTTATTTAAAATTTAACATTTTTTATAAAGTATAATTGATAAATTCTATATAAAATTTAATATTTTTTTCAATAAATGATTATTGTTAAAATAGATTAATAATTTTTATTTATAATAAAAAAATAGTTAAAAATTTAACTATTTTGTTAATGTTTCAACAAATTGTTCAGTTTTTGTTTTTTTAACTGCTTTGCCAACAACTTTAAATGTTGGTTCAAAATTAGAAGAATAGGTTGAATAAAGTTTGGTGATTTCTCCGCTTGGCATAACCACATTTTTTGTAAGCAAAGATAAATTGTTTGGACCCTTTTTGATGTCAAAACCCAGAACAACAAGATTTGCAACAGTGTCATAATCGCAAACATCACTTTCTTCAATAACATTAAATGGCTCTAAAAATTGAAGTTCAACCTTTTTTGCATTTTTATAATAATTAATTTTATATTCATCAAAAAATTTCATAATATTTCTTCCTTTTAATTTATTTTAGCACATCATAACAAAATTTTCAATAGTTATTTTTTTATTTTGTTAAATTTGTTGAATAAGATAAATTTTAAAGCCAAAATTTTTAAAATTAAAAAATAATAAAAAATAAATCTAATTTTTGATTATGTTGTCGAATGACTTTTTTATTTTTAAAAAAATCTTTACTAATTTTTTTGTTTTTTTATAATAAAAAATAAGGGGGAATTTATGGCAAGAAAAATTGTGTTCACAAGTGGTAAAGGCGGTGTGGGAAAAACAACTATTTGTGCAAATTTGGGCGTTAAACTTGCACAAATGGGCAAAAGAGTTGTTATGATTGATTTGGATATTGGCTTAAATAATTTAGATGTTGTTATGGGAATTGAAAACAAAATTGTTTTTGATATAGTAGATTGCCTTGAAAATAAATGTCGCATAAGACAAGCGTTGGTGCAAGATTTTAGATATCCAAATTTATACATACTTCCAAGCAGTCATTTGTTTGGCACAAATAGTGTTCATGCACACAATCTTAAACTTTTGGTTGATAGTTTGAATGAGAGTTTTGATTATATTTTGCTTGATTGCCCAGCGGGAATTGATGTTGGGTTTCATCGTGCTGTTTTTTGTGCAGATGAAGCAATAGTTGTAACAACCCCACATATTTCGGCAATAAGAGATGCAGATAAGGTTATATCAGTTTTGAAAAGTTATAATTTAATCTCAACAAAACTAATAGTTAATCGTATTCGTGGAGATTTGGTGATTGATGGCGAAATGGTTGAAGCAACAAGAATTGCAAAACTTTTAAAAACCGAACTTTTGGGTGTTGTTGCGGACGATGATAATTTGGGAAGTCAAATTGCTGGTAGAATTTTGAAAGGCGACATGAAACATCTTTCTTCAATAGATATTTTGGGGTTAAATCTTCATAACGGAACAAATCATATTTATGACTATATGGCGAAATATAGGGGCTTATTTGGAAATATTAAGCGAAATTTAAGGAGAAAAATTTAATGAATAATCTTGAAGAAAGGCTTAATAAAGCCTTAATATTAGAAAAACATTTTAATCCTGAAAAAATAAGGAATGTTATTAAAAGTGATATTTTTCAGGTTTTAAAAAATTATGGAGATATTGAAGCAAGTGGTCTTGATTTTGATATTACAATTTTAGATGACGCTAGTTTTTGCGTTAGTTTTAAGGCAAAGTTGAGTTCAATAAAAACTTTTAAAACCATATAACATAGATTTTGTTTTTTCAAAATATAATAATACAAATGAAAAATATTTTTGTTTGTTTAAAAAAGTCAACTTTAATTGTTTTAGTGCTTTGTGTGATGGTTTTAATATCGCACTTTATTTTATATTCAAATGTATCTTCTTACAAAAAAGTGGCAGATAGTTTGGGAAGCAAAATTTTTAATGGCTTTAATTATAAGTCAAGTGAATATGACGATAGAGATAATATATTTTTTGTGTCAAACTTAAATCAGTTTATAAGTCTTGGTAATAACAAGCCTGTTTTGCATCTTCCAAGCGGGGAAGAATATGAAATTAAAAGCGGAATAATTAGTTTTAACATAAAAAACAATTTTGTTATAAAACCCGCAGGTGATGGAATTGTTAAAAGCGTTGGGTTTTTGGGAAATGGTCAAAAATATGTTGAAATAAAACATAGCGGAAACATTATTACAAGATATGAAAACCTAAAAATTGTTGGTGTTGGTGCAAACTTTTTGGTTAAAAGCACAAGCATTATTGGAAGTGTTGAAGAAAATTCTCCGCTTATTTTTAAGATTATAAAAAACGGAGAAATATTAACAAACTTTTTGATTGAAGATGGTGAAATAAAATGGCAAAACTAAAAATAAAATTTCACCCAACATTTTTTGTTTTTGTTATTTTTTTGCTTTTTTCAAACAATTTTTTAAGTTTGTTTTCATACTTAATTTGCGTTTTTTTGCACGAACTTGGACATAGTTTTGTTGCAAACTGTTTGGGATATAAACTTAATCAAATAACATTTTTGCCTTTTGGGGCAAGTTTGAGTGGAAAAGAAAATGTTTTTTATAAAATTCGTCATGAAATTTTGGTGGCTTTAGCGGGTCCAATAACTAACCTTGTTTTGTGCGGATTATGTTTATCATTGTTTTGGCTTTTTCCTTCAAGTTATCTTTTTTTGCAAGATTTTTATTATGCCAATCTAGTAACTTTCTTTTTTAATCTTTTTCCAGTTTATCCACTTGACGGCGGAAGAGTTTTATTTGCAATGCTAAAATCAAAAAACAGCATTAACAAAAGTTATAAGATTGTAAAAATTGTGGGAATAGTTTTTTCAATATTTTTGTTTGTTTTGTTTATTATTTCAAGTTTTGTAAAAATAAATTTTACACTTGGCTTAACTTCAATTTTTTTGGTGTGTGGAATATTTTTTGAAGATAAATCAAGTTATTATGTTGCAAACTTTAATTTTTTGGATAAAACAAAAAAACTATCCACAGGTCTTGAAACAAATATTTTAACCGTAAGCGAAAATACAAATTTATATTATATTTTAAGAAAACTTAACAAATATAAATATAATTTAATAAACATATTAAATTTTGACGGGAAAATTAAAAAAAGTTTAAGCGAAGAAGAACTTAATAATATCTTTATAAATTTCCCGCTTAATTCAAAAATTGGAGAAGTGGTTTAATAATAAAAATAATTATTATAAGGTTAATATAAACAATTTTTGTTAATAATTAATTTGTGAAACAAACATTAAAATATATTTATTCGGTTTTAACCGAAAATGTAAAATTTGCCGAAAGTAAACACAGCATTTTAATTGCACTAAATGGCGTTCTGGTTGTGTTTATTAGTGGCTATTTAAGTTCAAAATTTGTTTTGATAAAATTTTTAACTTGTGTGATTATGGTTTTTGCTGCGATGAGTTTGTTTTTTAACTTTATGGCACTTTTATCACGAAAAATAAGATATAGAAGAAATATAAACATAAAAAAAGACGGACTTAATTTAATTTATTATAAGCACATAATAAATTTTAGTTATGAGCAATATTTGGAAGAAGTTAAAAAATATTATAACTTTCCCAAAGATTATGAGTTTGATGGGCTCGACTATGATTTGAGCAAACAAATAATTGCAATAAGTGATGTTACAAATTTAAAATTTACTTATTTTAATATAAGTTTAATTTTTTTGTTTATTGAACTTATTTTAACAATTTTTAATGTTGCGTTAGTAGGACTTATGGCATGAAAATAAAAGAAATTTATTCAAGTTTTATTGCGTGGCTAAATGGACTTATTGAAGATGACCCAATTCCTTATGAAATTAAAAGTTTGGTTTTTTATATAAGTTCTAATAATGAAATCGGTTTTAGCGGAACGGAACAAACTGATGTGAAAATTGTTGATAAATTTTTCTTTCACCCATTAGAAGCCCAATATTTTTTTTGCCCAAAACTTTATTCAATTTTGTTTGAAATAACAAAAGAGCAAAAACTTAATTTTTTAAAAAGTTTGCTTGAAAAATTAAAATTAAATAAAAATTTTGCTGGGTTTAATCTTTTTTATGGATTTATGTTTGAAAAAGCAAAAAAAATTGTTAATAAAAAAGATATAGATAAATAATAATTTTTATTAAATTATTTTTTTATTAATGCTTTTTGCTCTATTAATCTAATTTTGCTTAAAAAAGCCAAAAAGTTAAAAAAACAAGTTATATTCTTAATTTTTTTATCATATATTTTACCATAATGGAGGAGATATGATAAGCGATAATATTTATAAAGATATTGCAAAAAGGTCTAACGGAGATATATATCTTGGTGTTGTTGGACCAGTTAGAACAGGCAAAAGCACTTTTATAACTAATTTTGTTAATAAATTAGTTTTACCTAATATTGTAAACGAATATGATAGGGAGCGTAATTTTGACGAGTTGCCACAAAGTGCAAACGGAAAAATGGTTATGACAACCCAACCAAAATTTATTCCTTCACAAGCGGTTAAAATTAATGTTTCAGATGTTGAAATGAAAGTTAGACTTGTTGATTGTGTTGGATATATGGTTGACGGAGCGAAAGGTGGCGAAGACGAGGATATTCCAAGAATGGTTAAAACGCCTTGGAGCGATGAAGAAATGCCTTTTTCAGAGGCTGCCGAAATTGGCACAAAAAAGGTTATAACCGACCATTCAACCATAGCCGTTATGGTAACTTGTGATGGTAGTTTTTCTTCACTTCCACGAGAAAATTATGTTAAAGCCGAAGAAGAAGTGGTTAGTGAACTTAAAAAAACTAACAAACCATTTTGCATTGTTCTTAACACAACAAGTGTTGAATCCGAGGACACGAAAAAATTGGCGGAGAGTTTGAAAGATAAATATCAAGCACCAGTTGTTCCTGTTGATGTTTTAAATTTGAATGAAACCGATGTTGCTTGCATCATGGAAGAAGTTTTAAAACAATTTCCTATTGAAAGCATTGAAGTTAAACTTCCAAAATGGATGGAAGCATTAAGTTTTGATGATGAACTTATTAAAGAAGTTATTGACCAAATTAAAAACCTTGTTGATGTTGACGATAAAATTGGCGACTTTAAACTTAACGGTGTTTTGTTTGAAAATAGCGAAAACTTTGAAGCGTTAACAGACGCAAAAGTAAAACTTGATGAAGGCACAATTAATATAACAATCGAGCCAAAACCACAATTATTCTATAAAGTTTTGTCAAAACAAAGCGGACTTGATATTGTTGACGATTATGCTTTAATTAGTTACTTGAAAGAACTTACTTATGCAAAAAGCGAGTTTGACAAAGTTAAAGAAGCGTTAGAGAGTGTTCACGAAACTGGTTATGGCGTTGTTTATCCAAAACAAGATGACATTATTTTAGAAGAACCTGAACTTACAAAACAAAGCGGAAAATATGGCGTTAAAATAAAAGCAAAAGCACCATCGCTTCATATTATGCGAGTTGATGTTGATGCCGAAGTTAGTCCTATTGTTGGCACTCAAAACCAAAGTGAAGATTTGATTAAGTTTTTGAAAGAAGAACAAGATAATAATCCAGATGGTATTTGGCAAACAAATTTGTTTGGAAAAAGCTTGCAAAGTTTAATTAACGATGGTGTTAACTCAAAAATAACATTAATGCCACAAGACGCTCAAAAGAAAATGCGAAAAACTTTAACTCGAATTGTTAACGAAGGCAAAGGCGGAATAATTTGCATATTGCTTTAAATATTAAAAATTTCAAAATTTATTTGATAAAAGAAAAATAAGGATTAAATTCCTTATTTTTTTATTTATTAAAAATTTTGTCTTTGCATAAACTAGAATTATACTTTTTTGTTAAATTATTATAAAAGTTAAAATTTATGTTAAATTTTTAAACAAATTTTGCAAAAACACTTGCCAGAAAAGCTCATTTTTTGTAGAATAACTTATTAAAGTAAAATACCAGGGGGGGGGGGGCATGATTTTAGAATTTAATAAAGATGTAAAAAATCCATTCAAAAAATTTTTAACAAACATCTTTTTAGGAATATTTTTATTAATAATTGCATTTGGTGGCACCCTTTTTGCCAACCAAATTTTTAATACAAACAAAGTTGACGATGAAGTAAATGCGGGAACAAATAGAAGGGTTTGGATATTTCAAAAATTGAATTATAATGCTGACGGTGAAGAAGAACTTAGGTATGCAGTTCTTAATACAGCCAGTGGGACTAATGGTATAGGCGGTGGTGCCACAAGTTATCATAAAGTAGGGGCGTTGATTGAATTTGATGATTTTTCTAAAAGTAATTTTGGATATCAATCCCCTGGAACAAGTTCAACTTATCCTGCTGGGGCTTATGAGATTAGTTCGTGGACTTTATTTAATGCCGGAGTGTCGCTAAAATGGTTTCCAACCTTTTTTAAACCAGTTAGTGCAAGAGAGTGTGGCGGTGAAAATGGTGTTAGCACGTGGAGCCTTATTGATAAATATGAACCAAATTATGGGTGGACTGTGTCCAAGTCGAATGAATATCCAAATCGTGTTGATTTGACATCAACAGCATATGCAAAGAATGGTAGCAATGTGAGAACAGGCACAGAGACAATTGATGGTGTAAGTTGGTCTTATACGGTGGCTCAGTGGGACAACAGTGATTTGTGGAATTCAGGTGCCGATTGGATGTATGCAATGGAAGGAACAGCGTACACTTTAACCTTTGACACTGCAGGTGGAATAGGTGGCACAAGATCTGCTATAGCATATTACAATGAATATCTACCAAAAATAGAAGTTCCAACAAGAACTGGATATAAATTTAATGGGTATTATTATATAGATGATAATGGAAGTAAAAAATTTTGTTATTCTAATGATAGCAGTGGGGTGTCTGGACTTATCTCAAATTTTGCAGAGAATAAAACGCTTTATGCTGATTGGGTAATTAATGATGAGTATGTTATAAGTTTTGATACCGATAATGGATTTGGAAAAAATTTGTTAAGATATAATTCAGGCGATTTAATTTATAGTGGTATTAAATATAATCAAAATGGTGGATGGTTTACTCTTAACGGCGGAGATAGTTCATGGAATGACGATGCAACACTTGCATTTACAACTTTGCAAACTATAAGTGCAAACAAAAAATATATCATATGTTATGAATATTTAAGTGGTTCCGCATCATATTCTGGGAATAACTTATCTTTTGTTATGGCTGAAACAGTTCCCGCCAGTGGAGATTTGTCAACTTATACCAATGCACAATTTAATCGTGATACTATTGTGTCAAGGTCTTCTATAACTTCTAATAGTAAGATTTCAAAAACTTACACAATAACTAATGTTTCGGGCAGTCCGCAAAGATTGCGATTAAAAATTTGCAAAAATGGCTGGTCATATTCTGATTTTAAATTTAGAATAGCAGTTTATGAATATTCAAGCAGTCTTGAAGGAACGACACCAGATGTTATGTCGCCACTTGCAATTCGGGGAAGTTATAACGAAAAGTTAGGCACTCTTCCTGGTGTTGCAAAAGGCGGATATGCTTTTGATGGCTGGTATACTTCGAATGGTGGAAGTGGCACAAGGCTTTCAAGCACAACAACTTATTCAACTATAACAGTTTATGCAAATTGGCTTAAAAAACTTGATGTAAACTATGTTGCTAGCTCTAGTCTTGCAGAAGGGATGTCTTTTAAAGATGGAACAACGACTAAAACTGATGAAGTATATTCAGGAAGTGGCGAAACATATCGGGGAAGAAACTTATTTGACCCTAATGGTTATATTTATGATACTGTAAGAACAAGCATAGAGAACTCAAATGTTATAAGGGTTGGGCAATATTTTAACGGAAGTGGTGGATATTCTGGATATCTTTTAGCAGGAGCCGATTTTACAAATAATTCAAAAGATGTTCGAATAAGATTTTCTAGGGGTATGCCTGGGTTTGCACCAGTAACTAACTATACTGTGGTTATTGGCGTTCAATCTTTAACTTATCCAACAAGTCTTGGAGATGTGTCATTTGTGTTATCAAATGGGGACGATTATCTTGACGGTATATCTCAAACAACCACTATTGCTCTTTCTGGTGTTGGGGTTTATTCAACAAGCTTCATGACGGGAATGTTACAATATCAATCTGATGATTTTAGTTTCAATTCTTGCTTATCTTTTTCAAATGGTTGGGATGGCTCTAGCATTCCAGTGGTTGATATTTCGTTTTGGATTGCAATTTTTGTTGGCAATCAATATATGGATTTTTCAGGTGTTTCAGCAACCGCAAGTGCTGTTTCTTCGGCAAACCCAGGTTTAAGAGGAGCAAACAACTTTAAAGAAGATATTTTGGATGCTGACAATTTAACAGGCCCTAGTGGTTGGACGATGGTTAGTTGGGTAACAAGTGAAGATGCTTATCTTGTGTCTGGCATAGATACTGAAGTGCAAGAAAGTGTTAATCACGATGTAAAAGCAGGTTGGGCGGATCTAAGAGAAACTGTAACCGTAACTTTTAATGCGAACGGTGGAACTTTTTCAAATGGCTCAACAACGCAGACAAAAAAGGTTATAGTTGGTGAAGCGTATAGTTCACTTCCAACACCAACAAAAACAAATTATACTTTTGATGGCTGGTGGACAAGTTCTACTGGCGGAACAAGGGTGTATTCTTATACAGAAGTTACTAAAACTTCAAACCACACATTGTATGCACATTGGACATCAAACATAACCACTATAACCGTAACTTTTGATGCAAATGGTGGAAGTTTTGAAGATGGCTCAACAACGCAAACAAAAACTGTTACAGTTAATAGCACATATGGAGAACTTCCAACACCAACAAAAACTGATTATAATTTTAATGGATGGTGGACAGCCTCTAGTGGTGGAACAAGGGTTTATTCTTCAACCACTGTCTCAAAAACAAGTAGCCACACTTTATATGCACATTGGACAACAGATAGAATTATTTTTGACACAACTTGGCAAAGTCAAATTTCGGGCACAACCAATGGTATTGGTATAACCCCAAGCACGATTACCAGCATAAGGTTTGAAAATAGTGCACCAAGCGGATATACTGATAGCGGGAAAACTTTAGAAAGTGGCATTCAAATTTTCACAACCGGCACAGCAGATTCTCCATCAACTGATATTGCTTTTGTATGTTCAGAAACTATTTTTGCACCAGAAACTTGTGAAGTTCTATTTAGATTTTTAACATCATTAGTGGATATTACTTTTAATAATTTTGACACTAGTTATACTTTATATATGGGAAACAGAACTAGTGATATAAGGGGTATGTTTTATGGTTGTTCTGCACTTAAAAATTTAGATATAAGCAGTTTTGATACCAGTAAAGTTATAGTTGTGACCGCGATGTTTGGTAACTGTTCATCGCTCATAAGTTTGGATTTAAGTTCTTTTGGAACGAATAAAATTAGGTCTTATACAGACATGATTGATGGTTGCACATCGCTTAAAGTATTGAAAACACCAGCAATAACAAATTTCCCTATAACCATGCCAAAAGCAATGATTGATATTGACAACAATAATGCAGAATATGCTGCTAATGCAACTTATAGATGCTCTGCTACAAGCCATACTTTGAAAGACACAAATTCGGTTGTTACTTTTGACACAACTTGGCAAAGTCAAATTGCAGCAACGACTAACGGTATCGGCATTAATGTTGAAGATATCACAAGCATAAGATTTGAAACCACCGTGCCAAGTGGATATATGTATAGCGGAAAATCTTTGGAAAGTGGCATACCAATTTACACAACAGGCACACCAACAAATCCTTCAACAGACATTTTGTTTATGTGGCCAGACACAATTTATGCACCAGAAGATTGTAGCAGTTTGTTTAGTGGATTATCTTCATTAACTGAAATAACTTTTAACAATTTTGATGTAACAAATATTACCACATTGGAAGGGATGTTTTATGGATGCTCATCTCTTATAAATCTTGATTTAAGTTCATTTAACTTGTCGCAAAATATAGAAGAACCAATGGGCTTTTTAGATGGTTGTAGTGCCCTGGAAATATTCAAAACACCAACAATTCAAGCAGGTGATGTCGATAAAGTCTTTATACTAGGTTTAACTTTATATGATCAAGACGATGATATTGTTTATGATTATGAAGATTTCTTCAAAATTCCAACCACAAGCCACACTTTGGTAAGTGAATTGCCAACATACACTGTAACAATAGTTGTTAACAATAGTGGTTTGGGGAGTGTTGACAAAACCGAAATAGCAAATGTACCTTGGGGTTCTCGATTTGTAAGTAATGGAAATAAATTAACAATTAATGGAACAACGGTTACTGCAACAGCAAAAGCAAACGCTGGTTATAATGTAGCATTTAGTAGTTGGAATGGAATAACATCTGTAACTGAAGATATGACAATCACGGCGAATTTTTCCAGAACAGTTATCACTTACACAATTAATTATACCTTGAATGGTGGTGATTTAAGTGGATATCGAACAAGTTACAACATTGAAACAGAAACATTCATGCTTGTAAACCCAACAAGAACGGGCTATTCATTTTTGGGTTGGACTGGAAGTAATGGAACGACACCACAAACTAGTGTAATAATCGCAAAAGGCAGCACGGGTAATAGAAGTTATTCGGCAAATTGGGAAGAAATTGATACAACAATAAGCACAAGCGCAACAAATGTTAGTGCAACTTATGGATATGCAAACACAATTAATGTTGCAACAATAACAGCTTTAGGCGGCGGGGACAAGTGGACTTATGCACTTGTAGATGCAAATTCTCGATTTGCTTTAAGCAATACAAGTGCAACAACTGATTCAGTTAGTTTGACTTTTGCAACTGGTGCGGTGGCTGGAACTTATACTTGTAAAGTTAAAGCAACAAGCAGTTATAACGGCACAAGTGCAACAACTGTTTTAATAACTGTTACTATCAACAAAGCGGACAGTTCATTTACATTTGCAAACAAAACAGTAGACTATGACGGAACAGCGAAAACAATAACAGCATCAAATGTTGTTGGTGGAACAATAACTTACTCAACAAGTGAAACAGGGACATATTCTTCAACTGCATTGTCTTACACAAATGCAGGCACATACACAATATGGGCAAAACTAACTGGGGATAGCAACCACAACGATTTAGTAAAGAGTGCGGTGTTAACAATTAACAGAAAAGGAATAGCAGTTCCTACGGCAGTTAGCGGACTAATATATAACGGAAGTAGCCAAACAGGTGTTAGTGCAGGAACTGGATATACAGTAACAAATGGTTCAGCAACAAATGCAGGGGATTATACCGCAACAGTAACTCCAACTTCAAACTATAAGTGGAGCACAGATAATACTACAACTGCAAAAACGGTTAGTTGGAGCATAGCAAAATTTAATTTGCAAAATGCAAGCATAGCGACAGTGGCAGACCAAACATACACTGGCAGTGCAATTACGCCAACGCCAGCAGTAACAGTTGTTTTAAAAACAGGCGGAACATCAACAACCCTATCAAGTTCAACCGACTTCTCGTTTAGTTATGCAAACAACACAAATGTTGGAACAGCAACATTAACGATCACAGGAAAAGGCAATTATACAGGAACAAAATCAAGTTCATTTAATATTGTTAAACTTGGAGTAGCAAAACCTACAGCAAAAACAAACTTAACATACACAGGAAGCAGTCAAACAGGCGTAACATTTGTTAGTGGTGCAGGATATGCATTGCAATCTGGCGGTGCGACAAGTGGCATAAATGCAGGCAGTTATACAGCAACATTTGTTCTTGACGGCAACCATAAATGGAGTGATAACACAACTGCAAATGTAACAATAACTTGGACGATAAGTCCAAAATCAGTGGCAGTTAGTTGGACAAACACAAGTTTCACTTATGACGGAACAAGTCATGCACCAACTGCAAGCGTGGCAAGCGGAATAACAGGTGAAACAATAAACTTAACAGTTAGTGGAGCACAAACAAATGCAAGTGCAAATAACTATACAGCCACTGCAACAATTAGTTCAGTAACAGGCGGACAAGCAAAAACAACAAACTATACATTAACAAATGCAACAAGCACATTCAAAATAAATGCAAGAGCAATAACAGTAACGGCAGACAGTGCAAGCAAAGTTTATGACGGCACAGCTTTAACTAAGAGTGCAGCAAGCGTAACAAGCGGAAGTTTGGTGAGCGGACATACATTAAGTTATACAATAACAGGGACAATAACAAATGTTGGCAGTGTAACAAACACAATAAGTAATGTTAAAGTATTAAGCGGTTCGACTGACATGAGTTCAAATTATACAATCACTTCTAAAAACGGAACTTTGACTATTTCGGCAAAGGAAACCACTTTAACAGTTTCTTTATCAAGCACAAGTTTTGTGTATAATGGAGTAGAAAAAACACCAACAATTACAGTTAAAGACGGAACAAAAACGCTTACTTTAACCACTGATTATACAATCACAGGCACAACAAAAGCAACTAATGTTGGAAATTATACAATAACAGTTACTGGTGTGGGCAACTATGCAGGTTCAACAGGAAGTGCTAGTTGGAGCATCACAAAAGCAACAGTTAATTTGCCTGCAAATGTTGCAGACAAAACATACAGCGGGGTTGAACAAGAACACGGAATAACAACGCCTGCAAATTCAAGTATTGTTAGTGCAAACAGCACATTAAAAGCAACAAATGTTGGAAGTTATAGCGTTGAATTTAAGTTGAATGACACAGCAAATTATTGTTGGAACGACACTGGCAAAACAATAACAAACAAAACTGCAACTTGGAAGATTGTTGCAAAAGCGTTAACTGCTGATATGATAACATTATCATATTCATCAATCGCTTATGACGGTTCTGCAAAAACTCCAAGTGTTACAGTAAAAATTGGAACAACTATAGTGGCGAACACAAACTATACAATTACTTATTCAAATAACACAAATGTTGGAACTGCAACAGTTACAGTTACAGGAAAAACGAACTTGACTGGCAGTGCTAGCAAAACATTTGAAATAACATCTTCAACCAATACGGTAAGTTTTGACGCAAATGGTGGAAGTTGTAGCACAACTAGTCAAAGTTTCACATACCCAGGAACTTACGGAACACTTCCAACTGCAACCAGAACAGGATATACATTTGCAGGTTGGTGGACTGATAAAACTGCTGGAACACTTAAAACTGAAACTAGCCAAGTGGCAAGTTCATCAAGTCATACTTTATATGCTCATTGGACAGCAAACAATTATGATGTTACATTTGATGAATACAATGGTGTAAATGCTAACTTGTTCAACGAATCATGGTTGCTTCGAAGTTCACATATAACAAAAGTTGAAAGTGGATATAAAGCAACTGATTATGCAATAACTGATATTAATATTATTAGCGAATTAAAAAGCATTTTAAAAGCAGGTGTAACTTACACATTGTCGCGTCAAGTTACAGGATATGTTGGTGCGGCTTGTGGTTCACTTGGCATAAGAAATTCAAGTGCATATCTTGTTCAAGTAGCATCAGGAAATGGTGTTAAATCAACAACATTTACTTTAACGCAAGAGCAAATTGATTCAATCGCGGGATTCTGGATTTATGGACAAAATAGTTCTTATGACACTGATTTGATTTTTAACTATATCAAATTGGAAGAAGGCAGTGAGAATACTGGCTATAGTCCATCTAAAAAAACAGTAGAATTTGACCAAAAATATGGCGAACTTCCAACCCCAACGCGATCAGGATATAACTTTGTAGGTTGGTTTACAACAAAAACAGGAACAAATGCAGTAAGTGCAAC
>CAKVLQ010000007.1 GCA_934757845.1 uncultured Clostridia bacterium | reverse complement strand
GGGTTTTTGTTATATTCTCGCCAAGCCTTATCTCGCATAATCTTAATTTGACAATATTGCCAAATAAGTTCGGCATCGCAATGAGAAAGTCTATAATGAATACTTTTTTTCAATGTTTTTACAATTTCTTCATAAATACATTTTTCTTCTTCTGTTAAATATGCTGGTATTTGCAAAACTTCGTTGTTAATTTTTTCTGTTTCTGCTTGAACTTTTTTATTTTGTTCAATCATTTCTTTTTCCCATTTTTCCATAAATGCTCCTGCTTATTATTTTTTTATTTTAACTAATTAAATTTTACTTTTGCAAGATTTGGTGCCAAAAATGATTAATTTTTTATTTGTTATAAAATTTTCTGTTTTGGGCAATATTTTTGATATGTTTACTTTAATTGCAAGATGTGTTGTTATTTATTTGATTGTTTTGTGTGTGTTCAGGCTAATGGGCAAACGACAACTTGGCGAACTTCAACCATTCGAGTTTGTTATAACCTTGATTGTTGCAGATTTGGCTACCCTTCCTATGGCAGATACGGCAATACCTTTAATTCATGGAATTGTTCCACTGATAACATTATTATTAATTCATTTTGGGATTTCGGTTTTAATTCAAAAAAGTTTGTTTTTCAGAAAAGTTATTAGCGGAAAACCTGTTATTATAATTTCGCCCGAAGGAATTGATTATGAAAACCTTAAAAAATTGAATTTAAACCTTAATGATGTTCAAGAAAGTTTGCGAAACTTAAATTTTTTTAAGTTTGATGATATTGAATATGCAATAGTTGAAACCAATGGAAAAATAACTGTTATTCCAAAAGTGGCGTCTACCCCTGTTACTGTTGAAGACCTTAAAATTGCAAAGCCCGAAAATCGGCTTATGACAATGCTTATTTCTGACGGAAAACTTGTTAAGGAAAACTTGAAACTTGCAAATGTAGATGAAAATTTTATTTTGCGAAACATAAAACGAGCGGGCGAAACAAAAATTAAAAACATTTTAATTTTTACGCTTGATAATGACGGAAATATGTATATTCAACCAAAAAATAAAAAGTATGTTACTTTAAAAACAACTTATGAAGGTGGTGATTGGTGAAAAGAGGTTTTGTTATAATTTCGATATTTTTGATATTAATTGGGCTTTGCATTTGGGAAGATATTTATTTAAGTTCTAACCTTAAAATTTTGAACGAAAAAGCAATTAACATTGCTCAAATTGCTCGGGAAGCCGAAAATGCAAGCGATGACATAGTGAAAAATGCAATTACTGACCTTGACGAATTTTGGGCAAAAACTGAAAATTGGTTTTGCCTTGTTGTTAACCACATAAATATGGAAGAAGCAGGCGAACAAATTTCAAAAATAAAAACTTTAAGTGAACTTAACAAAAAAGAAGAACTTTTGGTTGAACTTGACCTTTTGGTTTATTATTCTGAAAGTTATGAGCATATAATTGTTCCACACATTCAAAATATTTTGTAAATATCTTAAAACTAACTAGAAAATAACTCAATTTTAAAAATTTGAAAAATCAATTAATAACAATAAAAAAGCCACTAATCAAAGTGGCATTTTTGTTTAAACAATTCTTTAAATTCTATTATTAGGTTTAAATTATTTGTTGCTTGATATGCTTAAATAAATTTATTTTTTAATTTAAACCAAATTTTGTTTTAAATTCTTCAAATTCTTCTTTTGTGCAATTTTCTTTTTTAATGGTTTTAAAATTCCCATAGGTTTTTTTCCAATCTCTTGAAATGTAAGAATAGTAAGCATTATTTCCAGAACCACCTTCACAATAAACATAATCAGAATAAATGTAAGCATAGTAATAGTCTTCATTAAAATCATAATTACATTCATAAGATTCATCTTCACAAAGATTTTTAATGTCTGATTTAAGCCTAACTTGGTCTTCTAATGAAAAAATAACAAAGTGTTTACTTCCGGTATTATATCCATAAGTTGACATTCTATTATGATTAGGATCTTTTTTCTCTTGTTTCTCAACAAAATCTTTAACAAACATTCCCAAGGCATTTGTTACCCAATTCGTTCCAACAGATTCTAAATTTCTTAAATCATAACCTTTTGGTAAATAGCCATAAAGATTTCTTCCTTTCCCACCGTGGCAAAAAACATCATCTCCAATTATAACGCCAATGTAATAATAATATGTGTTTGTGGTAATATCTGATTTACAAACTATTTTTTCAGTTGTTGACTTTGTAATAAAACATGATTTAGAAATTTTATTGTCTTTATCTTCAAATTCACTTTTGGTTATATATTCATCTAAACAATCTGATTTTTTAATTTTTTTAAAAGTTGGCTTATATTGTTTACCTCCACCAACCGCAAGGCTAGTACCGTAAAAAATACTTAATTCCTTTTCACTCCAAGATTCTATACTATCATACTTTTCCCAAGATTCAACCCAAACAAATTCTGATTCTGTAAATGTTGCATAAAGTGTAAGATTTTTTGTTATTGGCAAATCAGCAGAATATTCAGTGCCATTTTCATACACCCATTTGTCAAAAATTCGCTCATCACCTTCATTTGTTATTTCAGGCAAATCTTCTTTTTCAAGATATATTTTTTCTGCATTATCTTTTGAAATTGTATAACCTTTTTCTGTAAAAGACAACTCGCCATATTTAGAACTAAAATTAACTTTAATTTCGCTTTGTCCATTTTCTTGTTGTTCATTATTTTCTTTGCAACCAGCAAATGCAACAACGCCTGCAAAACATGAAATAATAAGCACAAACATTAACAATATTTTTGTTATTTTTTTCATTTTCTTTCTCCTTAATTCTTTTGTTTTTTTATAATCAAAATTTTCACTCTTTTTTTGCAAAATTGAAAGCAAAAACTTTATTATTAAAAAAGTATACCCCCCCCCCCCATTGAAAAAGTCAAGTGTTTTTGTTAAATAATTTTTGTTTTCTTTTTTATTTTTTGCCTTTTATAATTATGGGTGGGGGTTAAAGGTGTATTAAATATATTTAAAATGCTCATTAATCACAAAATAAAATGCAATAATTAATTTGCAAATAAAATGAACAAAAAAATTTAATTTTCAAATATAATTACAAAAAAAATGCCACCAATTTTTGGTGGCTGTTTTTTTAATGATTGTTTCATATCAAATTTGCAATAATTATAAAGTTTTTTCACTTTGATTTTTATTTTTTGATGATTGCTTTGAAATTTGTTTTGCACAATAATCGTTATAGTCTTGTTCATATTTTGGGAACAATTTGCACATTAACCTTCGATATTTTCGTGACAAATCTTTGCCCGCATCATTGGTTGCCGAAAATTCTTTCAAAAATATTGCCGAAAAATTAACTTCGCCTTTTTTATAAGAATAATTGTGGTCTTCTTTATAGATAACAATTTTTGCACCCTTTTTGTCAATAAATGTTTTGGCAAGTGGCGACATATCTTCTAGCCCCAAAGATTGAGCAATTAAAATTAATTTTTTGTTTGAAAATTTTTTTAATCTGTTAATATATTGATTTCTTTTATACATATATCTACCTTGCTTTTATTATAAAACCAAAATAAATTTATGTCAATAGAGATTTTTTAAAATTTTGTTATAAAATTAAAATTTTTAATTGATTTTTATAATTTGATAGCCGTCTTTATTGTCTTTTATCATAAAGCCTTTACTTGCAAGTTCATCACGAATTTGGTCTGCCAAACTAAAATCTTTTGTTTGTTTTGCAAGCCACCTTTTTTGTGCCAAATCTTTAATTTCGTTTGAAATAAGATTATTGTTTTTTGCTTCAACATTTTCAATAAAAGTTTTTGCATCAGTTTTAAATAACCCAAGCAAACTGTATGTTTGTTTTATCGCATTAACATCTTCAATGCAAGTTTTATCACCGCTTGCAAGTTTTTGATTTATTTGTTTAAAATATCCAAACAAATTTGAAATGGCTTTTGATGTGTTGAAATCATCGTCCATTACCTCATCAAAATCAATGCCTATTTGTTTTGTCAAATTTTCACTTTGATATTGTTCTTCAACATTTTTTATAATTTTATAAAAGTTTGTTAGTTGTTTTTCGGCTTCGTCAAAAATACCGTCAACAATATTTATATCATTTTTATAATTTGTTTGCAAAAGAGCAAATCTTATAACTTCATTATTATATTTGTTAAGCAAATCGTTCAAAAAAATGCTATTTCCAAGAGATTTACTCATTTTTTGCCCATTTATTTTAACAAGCCCATTATGAATCCAATATTTTGCAAATTGCTTTCCTGTTAAGGCTTCGGTTTGAGCAATTTCGTTTTCGTGATGAGGAAACAATAAATCTCTACCGCCACCATGAATATCAATTTGCTCACCAAGGTTATAATAGTTCATGGCACTACACTCAATATGCCAACCAGGTCTTCCATTTCCCCAAGGGCTTTGCCAAAAAATTTCGCCAGGTTTGGCACTTTTCCACAAAGCAAAATCAAGCGGACTATGTTTGTTTTCAAGCAAATCAACTCTAACACCATTCATAGTGTCTTCCATTTTTCGATGGCTTAACTTTCCATAATCTTTAAACTTTGCAACATCATAATAAACATCGCCTTCGCTTGTTGCATAAGCATAACCTTTTTCTATCAACCTTTGAATAAACTCAATTATTTGCGGAATCGTTTCGGTTGCTTTAAGTTCTTTGGTTGGTTTATCCACGCCAAGTTTGTTCATTGCATTATCAATGTTTTGCATATTTTGTTTTGCAAAATCAAGAGCATTTACGCCAAGTTTGTTTGCATTTGCAATAATTTTGTCATCAACATCAGTATAATTTCGGGCATAAACAACATTATACCCTTTTTTTTGAAGATATTTTCTGATTATATCAAAAACCATTGCTTGAATTGCATGACCAATATGTGCTTCGCCACTAACTGTTATACCGCAAGCATACATTTTAACATTATTGCCGTCAAGCGGAACAAAATCTTCTTTTTGCCTTGTTAAACTATTATAAATTTTCATATTAACTCCTTATTTATAATAAAAAAATATTTAATTTTTGTCAATTAAAAGCAAGTTATTTAATATTTATTATGTTTTTTTTTTGATATTTGAAACATTTTTGACAATTTTTGCTTTAAGCATAAAATATTAACATAAAAAAACTCGCAATAGTTGCGAGTTTTGATTAAAAAATTATTAAATTTAAAAAGGAATTTTTTGTTTACCTTTTTAAAGGTGCAAATAATATATCATGACTTTTTTATTTTGTCAATAGTTTTTTTAAAATTTTTCAATTATTTTTTAATAACTTTTTTAGATACTCGCCCGTGTAACTATTTTCGCATTTACTAATTTCTTCGGGCGTGCCTTTGCAAATAACTTGTCCGCCGTTCTTTCCGCCGTCTTTTCCCAAATCAATAATATAATCCGCCGTTTTTATAATATCAAGGTTATGTTCAATAACAACGCAAGTGTTTCCGCTTTCAACCAGCCTATTAAGAATTTGCGAAAGTTTTTTAACATCATACATATGAAGCCCAGTTGTTGGCTCATCAAGAATATATAATGTTTTGCCTGACTGCTTTTTGCAAAGTTCGGTTGCAAGTTTAACCCGTTGTGCTTCTCCACCACTTAATGTTGTTGCACTTTGTCCAAGTTTGATATATCCAAGACCAACATCAAAAAGCGTTTGAAGTTTGTTTTTTATTACAGGATAATTTTCAAAAAATTCGAGTGCTTGTTCTATTGTCATGTCAAGAACATCGCTTATTGTTTTGCCTTTATATTTAACTTCCAAAGTTTCCCTATTATATCTTTTTCCGCCACAAACTTCGCAAGGGACATAAACATCAGGAAGAAAAAACATTTCAATCTTTTTTATTCCATCGCCTTGACACGCTTCACATCTTCCGCCCGCAACATTAAAACTAAATCTGCCAGCGGTGTAGCCACGCATTTTGCTGAGTTCAACTTGACTGTAAAGTTCCCTAATATGTGTGAACAAACCAGTGTAAGTTGCTGGATTACTGCGTGGAGTTCTGCCTATTGGAGATTGGTCGATATTGATAACTTTTTCTATTGTGTCATTGTTTATGCCTGTGATTGATTTGCAACCTATTGGGTTTATTGAATTTTTATTGTTAACTATTTTATATGCATTTGGATATAGAGTTTGATTTACAAGTGTGCTTTTGCCACTTCCGCTAACTCCCGTAACCACAGTTAAAACTCCAAGCGGAAATTTAACATTAATATTTTTAAGGTTGTTTTGATTTGCCCCTTTAATTTCAATATAACCTTTGCTTGGCTTTCTTCTAACTTTTGGCACTTCAATTTTTTCTTCGCCACGCAAAAATTTTGCCGTTATGCTATTTTTGCATTTCAAAATTTCGTCAATAGTTCCAGCACAAACAACTTCTCCGCCGTGGCTTCCCGCATAAGGACCAATATCAACAATATAGTCGGCACTTCTTATTGTGTCTTCGTCATGTTCAACAACGATAATTGTGTTGCCCAAATCTCGAAGATTTTTAAGCGTTTCAATAAGTTTGTCATTATCTTTTTGATGAAGACCAATAGATGGTTCGTCAAGAATATACAAAACTCCAACAAGACCGCTTCCAATTTGCGTTGCAAGTCTTATTCGTTGACTTTCGCCACCGCTTAAAGTGTTTGAAGCACGAGAAAGTGTTAAATATGAAAGCCCAACATTATTTAAAAAGTTAAGCCGTGCTTTAACTTCTTTTAAGATACTTTCAGAAATAATTTGTTCATTTTTGCTTAATTTTAGATTATCAATAAATTTTATTGCATCTTCAACACTTAAACTGCACAAATCATCAATATTTTTTCCCGCAATGAAAACATTAAGTGCTTCTTTGTTAAGCCTTTTTCCACCACATTCTGGGCAAGGAGTTTGCACCATATATTTTGAAATTTCAGTTTTAACATAATCACTTGTTGTTTCCCTAAATCTTCGCTCTAAATTTGGAATTATGCCTTCATATTTTGTTTTGTAGGTTGTTTGCCACTTGCTTGATTTATAATCAACTTCAATTTCGTCATTAGTGCCATAAAGCAAAAGATGAACAATATCTTTTGGAAGGTCTTTTAGTGGAATGTCCATTGAAAAGCCATATTTTTTGCTTAATGCCCTAAATTGCGATTGTGAAATAGAACCAGCGTCCATATTCCAACCCGAAATTGTAAGAGCACCTTCATTTAAAGTTAAGTTTGGTTTGTTCAAAATTAAATCTTCACTTATTTGTTGCTTAAAGCCAAGCCCACTGCAATGTTTGCACGCACCAAAAGGATTGTTAAAACTGAATAATCTTGGCGAAATTTCTGAATAACTATATCCACAATCTGGGCAAGCAAAATTAGTTGAAAAAAGCATTTCTTCATCTTTTGCAAAAATAACCACCTTGCCACCAGATAGTTTTATTGCATTTTCAACAGATTCTTCAATTCTGCCCAAATTATCTTCTTTTATGATAATTCGGTCTATAACAACATTAATTGTATGCTTAATGTTTTTGTCAAGGCTAATTTCTTCGTCAAGAGTATAGATATTTCCGTCAATTTTAACACGAATATACCCGCTTTTGTTAAGGCTTTCAAAAAGTTTTGCAAAAGTTCCTTTTTCGCCTCTCACTATAGGCGCTTCAATCAAAATTTTTTCGCCAACACCAATTTCGGCAATTTTGTCAACAATTTGGTCTACTGTTTGCCGTTTTATGGGCTTTTTGCAATGTGGACAATAAGGAGTTCCAATATTTGCAAACAAAAGCCTTAAATAGTCATAAATTTCGGTTACAGTGCCAACTGTTGAACGAGGATTTTGTGATGTGCTTTTTTGGTCGATTGAAATTGCTGGCGAAAGCCCTTCTATTGAATCAACTTCGGGCTTTTGCATTTGTCCCAAAAACATTCGAGCATAACTTGACAAACTTTCCATAAATTTGCGTTGACCTTCGGCAAAAATTGTGTCAAAGGCAAGTGTGCTTTTGCCACTTCCGCTTACACCAGTGAATACAATAAGTTTGTTTCTTGGAAGCGTTAAACTTATATTTTTTAAATTGTTTTCTCTTGCCCCATTAACTTTAATAAAATCTTCCACTATTTTTCTCCTAATAATTTTTTAAGTTCTTTAATTTGGTCTCGAAGCATAATTGCTTTTTCAAAATCAAGTTCTTTGCTTGCCGATTGCATTAAGCCTTTTAATAGTTCAATTTGTTTTGGAATTTCTTTAATATCAATTTTTTGAACTTCATTTGTTTTCTTGCCAATATCAAGAGTGTTTTTTATCTCTTTTTTTATTGTTTTTGGCACTATTCCATGTTGTTTGTTATATTCAAATTGAATTTTTCTTCTACGCTCTGTTTCGTCAATCGCTTTTTTCATGCTTTTGGTTATAACATCGGCATACATAATAACTTTGGCTTCGCTGTTTCGGGCGGCACGCCCAATGGTTTGAATAAGTGAAGTTTCACTTCGCAAAAAACCTTCTTTGTCGGCATCTAAAATGCAAACAAGCATAACTTCGGGAATATCTAAACCTTCTCGCAACAAGTTTATTCCCACCACAACATCTATTTCGCCCGACCTTAAAGAATTGATAATTTCAATACGCTCCAAGGTGTCAATTTCGCTGTGAAGATATTTTACTTTAATACCATAATCAATTAAATATGCAGTTAACGACTCACTCATTTTTTTGGTTAGAGTTGTTACAAGCACTCGCCCACCTTTCAAAATTGTTTTGTTGATTTCGGATATTAAATCGTCAATTTGCCCTTCAATTTTTCTAACTTCAACTTGTGGGTCTAAAAGCCCAGTTGGACGAATAATTTGCTCAACCACATTGCTTGACTTTTTAAGTTCATATTCGTTTGGAGTTGCCGAAACATAAATAACTTGACCCAATTTTTGGTTAAATTCGTCAAAAGTTAGTGGACGATTATCATAACTTGATTTTAACCTAAAGCCATATTCAACCAAATTTTGTTTTCGGCTTCTATCACCATTATACATTGCCCTTATTTGCGGAATTGTTATATGACTTTCGTCAACAAACAAAACAAAGTTTTTGTTAAAATAATCAAGAAGTGTGAAAGGTGGTTCACCCACATTTCGTCCGTCAAAATAACGGGAATAATTTTCAATGCCGTTGCAATAGCCCATTTCTCGCATCATTTCAATGTCATAACTTGTTCGTTGTTTTAACCTTTCGGCTTCAAGCAACTTTCCTTTATTTTTCATTTCTTCAACTTCAATGCTGGCATCTTTTTCTATGGTCTTTAAAACATTCAAAAGTTTTTCACTTCCCACCGCATAGTGGCTTGCTGGATATATTGCCACATGAGAAAGTTTGCATATAACCTTGCCCGTTAAAATGTCAATTTCACTTAATGCGTCAATTTCATCACCAAAAAACTCAATTCTGTAAGCCGTGTCGCTAGAATAAGCTGGAATAACCTCAACAATATCGCCCCTAACACGAAAAGTTGCCCGTTTAAAATCAAGGTCATTACGCTCATATTGAATGTTAACAAGTTTTGAAACAACTTCATCTCTGTCAATTTTATCGCCTGGACGCAAAGAAATTTGAAGACCAGAATATTCTTCGGGGCTTCCCAAACCATATATGCATGAAACAGATGCAACAACTATTGTGTCGTTACGCTCTAGAAGTGAACAGGTTGCACTGTGGCGAAGTTTGTCTATATCGTCATTAATGCTCATATCTTTTTCAATATAAGTGTCGCTTGAAACTATATAGGCTTCGGGTTGATAATAGTCATAATAACTAACAAAAAATTCTACTCTGTTATTTGGAAAAAACTCTCTAAACTCGTTGCAAAGTTGTGCCGCCAAAGTTTTGTTGTGTGCAAGCACCAAAACAGGACGATTAAGTTTTTCAATAACTTTTGCCATTGTGTAAGTTTTTCCGCTTCCAGTAACACCCACCAAAACTTGGCTTTTAAGCCCGTCTTCAATTCCTTGGGTCAAACTTTCTATTGCCTTTGGTTGGTCTCCACTTGGAGTGAATTTGCTAACCACTTCAAACTTATGTGAATAATCCATATATTTATTATAACACATATTAAAAAAAGAATAAAAAAATTTTGACTAATTTTCGTCAAAATCTTTTTCAAATAATTCAAAAAAATTTTTTAATAACATATAAACTTCAAAACTTATATCTTTAATATGCACTAAAAATCTAACATAATTTTTACTGCCAATTATTATGTTTAAAATTTCAAAAATAGAAATTTCTTTTCCTTTATTTTTATAAATTTTTTTAATTTCTTCGTCTAAATTTCTTAAAGTTAATTCAATTTGCTTAATCAAATCTTCTCTTTTTCTGGCTTTTGTTTTGTCCACATTAATTTTTGTTGCAACTTCTTTTAATTCATTAATGTTTAAATTTTCTAAATTGTTCATACTATTATTATATTGGACGATTATCGCCCAAGTCAAGCATTTTTGTTAGGTTTTAGTAAAATTTTTATATGAATGAAAAATCAAGTGGTGAAAATATTAGACAAATTAGAAAATCTTTAAATTTATCGCAAAGAGCATTTGGTGAGATGCTGGGAGTTAGTCGAAGTTGTGTTAAGCGATGGGAAGTTGATAATAGCGAGCCTGATTTTGAAGCAATGCGACAGATGAAAAGAGTTTTTGGAATTTCTTATGAGGAAATTATTGACGGAATTTAATTTATTTCATCGCAAAATGAAAGATATAAGTCTATCACGCTAGTGTAGGCTTTTTTTAGTGAAGAAGACGATATTTGAGTTTCAAGTCTTGAGAGCAAATTGCTTATAACTTGATTTGTTTTGTTTAGATATATTTTTGCATAAATTATTGCAACAACACTGCTTTGCGAAAAACTTTTTTGAAAATCTTGAACAATTTTTTGATTTTGTTCTTTTAAAGATTGAATGCTTGTTTTTAATGTAATTTGGTCAATTTTTTGCGTATCATACTGATTTGATAAATTGTATAATGACAAATATGTTGAATAAAACATATTTAAAGAATTGTTCAAACTTTGTCTTTGGGCGGAAGAAAAGTTTGATTTTATAACAACTTGGGGCAAAGTTAAACAAATTGTTTGTGCATTTGGGTTTTGTGCAAGTAAAGCGTTTTTAACTTTGTCGCACTCGTTTTGAGTTGGATAGATTGAACTTATAACTTGATAATTTCCATTAATTTCAAGAACATATCCTGCCCCGCCTTGAAGTTGTTGCTGCTCTGCCTTTTGGGTGGCGTCCCCCTTTGACATTGTTGAATTTAAACTTAATGCAAACACTGTTTTTGGGATAGAAGAAAACGAATTGTTTATGTTAACAACCTTGCCTACAAGTAAAAAGTTTGAAAAACTTATTGAAAAAAATATTACAACCGCCAAACTTAAAACAACAAACAATATTGCAAGCACTTTGCTTTTTGAATTATTGGTTGATTTTTTTAATTTTTGCTTATAACGATATTTTGCATAAGGGTCAAAACTGTTTTTTTTCATATCTTCTCCTTTTTGTGCCAAGGCACTCTTTTTGATTATTTAGCAAACACATTTTTTATTAATATATTTTTTAATAAATAAAAATAAAACTTTTTATTTGTGATTTTGATTGAAAATTTTGTTGTAAAAAAGCCAAAATCAAAAAAAGTTGGCACTAATTCTTTACATTTTTTTTTAAACATCTTATAATTTTTGCATGGAGGAATTATGAAACTTAAACCTTTATTTGACAAAGTTGTTTTGAAAGAAGAAAAAGTGAGCGAAACCACAAATTGCGGGATTTTTTTGCCTGTTTCTGACAAAGAAAAACCACAAATTGCCACTGTTGTTAGTGTTGGCGAAGGTGGATTTGTTGACGGAAAAGAAGTCAAAATGGTGGTTAAACCTGGCGACAAAGTTGTGTTTAGCAAATATGCTGGAAGCAACATAAAAATTGATTTGGAAGAATTTGTTGTTGTTAGGCAAGCCGATATTTTGGCAATTATTGAAAATTAGGTTGATTTTTGCAAAGCAAAATCAATCTTTTATTAAAATTATTTTATTGGAGAACTTATTATGGCAAAAAAAATATTGTTTGGCGAAGAAGCCCGCAAAGCACTTGAAAAAGGTGTGAATGCTGTTGCTGACGCCGTTAAAATTACGCTTGGACCAAAAGGACGAAATGTTGTTTTGGAAAAAAAGTATTCTACCCCACTTATCACTAACGATGGAGTTACAATCGCAAAAGAAATTGAACTTTCTGACCCATTTGAAAACTTGGGGGCAAATTTGATTAAAGAAGTTAGCATAAAAACCAACGATGTTGCTGGCGATGGAACAACAACAAGTTGTGTGCTTGCTCAAAGCATAATAAAAGAAGGTATGAAAAACTTTACTGCTGGGGCTAATCCCATTGTTTTGCGAAAAGGAATTTTTAAGGCAATAAGTGTTGTTGCCGACAAACTTAAAGAAATTTCTAAACCCGTTTTGACAAAAGAAGATATTAAAAATGTTGCAACAATTTCAAGCCAAGACGAAGAAATAGGCTCAATTATTGCCGATGCTTTTGAAAAGGTTGGAAAAGACGGAGTGATTTCGGTTGAAGAAAGCAAAACCATGAAAACTGAACTTTCGGTTGTTGAAGGCTTGCAATTTGACAGAGGATTAGTAAGCACTTATCTTGCAACTGATATGGAAAAAGTTGAAGCCGTTTTTGACAATGCTAGCATTTTGGTTACTGACAAAAAAATTTCTAACATTCAAGAAATTTTGCCAATTTTGGAGCAAGTTGTTCAAAACAATCTTAAACTTTTAATTATTTGTGATGATATTGAAAGCGAAACACTTGCAACTATTGTTGTTAACAAATTAAGAGGAACTTTTAATGTTGCAATAACAAAAGCCCCAAGTTTTGGCGACAAACGAACAGATATTTTGAATGATATTTGTGTGCTTACAGGTGCAAAATTAATTTCTAGTGATATTGGCATTGAACTTAAAGACACTACTCTTGATATGCTTGGAAAAGCAAGACAAATTAAAGTTGACAAAGATAATACCACTATTGTTGAAGGCTTTGGCGACAAAAACGAAATTCAAAACCGAATTAACATTATTAAAAGCCAAATTCAAAAAGCAACAAGTGAATATGACAAAACAAAACTTGAAGAAAGGCTTGCAAAACTTTCTGGCGGTGTTGCAATTATAAAAGTTGGTGCAATAACCGAAGTTGAAATGCAAGAAAAAAAATTAAGGCTTGAAGATGCTTTGTCCGCCACAAAAGCCGCTATGCAAGAAGGCATTGTTGTTGGTGGCGGAAGTAGTTATTTGTGTGCTATACCTGAACTTGAAACACTAATTTTGGGTTTGACTGGCGATGAAAAAATTGGCGCTGAAATTGTTTTGAAAGCAATTAAAGAACCAATAAAACAAATTGCAAAAAACAGTGGCGTTGAAGGCAGTTTGATTATTAATGAAGTTTTGAAAAGCAAAAACAAAAACTTTGGTTATGATGCTTTAAACAACAAATTTGTTGATATGTTTGAATGTGGAATTGTTGACCCAACAAAAGTTGCAAGAAGTGCAATTCAAAACGCTGGAAGCGTTGCTGCCACCCTTCTTACAACCGAAGTTCTGGTTGTTGAAAACGACAAAGACGATTTGAAAACAAAAAATATAAATTCGGGTATGTAACAACAAAATTTGCAAACATAAAATAAGATTAAAATGATATTAATCTTTAGTTTAAAAATTTTCATTATAAAATTTGTTGAAATCAAATTAAAAATTTGTTATTACAAAAAAAAGTGAGCAAATGCTCACTTTTTTTATTAATGATTATTAAAATTTATATTTGCTTAATAAATAAAACATTTATTTTGCAAGTTCGTTTTCATAGCCTTTAATAATTTTGTCGGCTTTGTATAGTGTTTTATAGTTTTCTTCAAAATCCATTCGGTTCATACCTTTAATCATGTCTTTTGAAATAACAACATAATCACCCGCTTTTAGTTTTACAAGCCCGCCTTCACTATCTGAAAACATAATGTTTTTTGTTGTTTGAAGTGCCAAAACTTTGATTTTGTCAACAGGGACATACGCACCGCTTGGCAATTTTTTGTAGCCATAATCAAGCAAGAATTTGGTTTTTACAACTGGGTGTCCGTTTTGATTTTGGCAAAGATAATAAATACTATCTTTTTTCATTTTTGGAAGACCCTCTTTAATTTCGTCAACAACTTTTAGTTTTTCAACATTTTTGTAAGTTTTAAATTCTTTTTTTAGTTCTCTAACAAAAGGCACAATTTGAATTTTTGCATATCTTTCTGCTTTTGGTGCTTGTTTTGGTGTTTGTTGAACATTTTTTGTTTGTTGCTTGTTTGGTGATTTGTTTGTTTTTGATTTTGAATTTGCAACCTTTTGCGTTGTCAAATTTGTTTTTGTTGTTTTTGATTGATTTTTAACTTCTTTTTTCATATAACCTTTCCTTTATCAAAAGTATATCACAAATCAAAAAATTGTCAATAGTTTTTGAAAATTTTGATTAATTAAAACTAATTATTTTTTGTGATAATTTTAATTTGTTATTTATTATTTTATTTTAATTTTTAATTATTTTTTAACTTTTAATCAATTTAATTTGATTTTTCAAAAAAACAAATTTACATATTAAAAATTTATGTGAATAAACTATTATTATGAGTTTGATTGTTGCGTTAATTTTGGGAATAATTCAAGGGCTGACCGAATTTTTGCCAATAAGTTCAAGTGGGCATTTGGTGCTTGTTCAAAATATATTTGGGTTAAATTCGGCGGACAACCTTTTGTTTGATGTAATTCTTCATTTAGGAACACTTTTTGCTGTTATTATTGTTTATCGAAAAAGTGTTTGGGAACTTATTAAACACCCATTTTCAAAAAAAATGAAAATGCTTGTTTTGGGCACAATTCCAACTGTGATTATCGCACTTTTATTTAAAGATTTTTTTGAAAATGCGTTTGGCGGGAATATGCTTTTTGTTGGATTTTTGATAACCGCCGTGCTTCTTTTGATAGCAAACCACTATGACAAAAAATATCAAAACTATAAAACTATGGACTATTCAAAAATCATGGTTATGGGGATATTCCAGGGGCTTGCAATATTCCCTGGACTTTCAAGAAGCGGAACAACCACAACATCAGCATTAATTATGGGCGTTAAAAAAGAAGAAGCACTAGAATATTCTTTTTTGCTTTCAATTCCAATTATCCTTGCAAGTTTAGCGTATGAGTTAATATTTCACTCATCTTCTATCGTTAGCATCTCATTTGCCCCAATTTTGACGGGATTTTTGGCAAGTTTGGTGTTTGGAATATTATCAATATTATTTATGAAAAAAATAATTAAAAATCGAACATATAATTATTTTGCAATATATTTAATTATACTTTCAGCATTTTTAATAATAAATAATGTTTGGCTTCACTTATTTTAATTAAATCTTGTTTGCAAATTTGTGTAACAATTAGATAAATTAATGAATATCATAAAATATAGGAGGTAAAAATACATATGTCATTTTTTTCAAACAACAGAACCGACAACAGATGCCCTGGCCCAATAACAGGAAATCCACTTAATGGCTTGTGCGAAAGAGTTTGCATTCAAACCAACAAAGTTTTTGACAGTTGCAGAAAACAAATTTCTGAAACCGGACTAACATTTACTTTAACCAACATAACACCAGAAGGTTTAACCGAACCTTACACTTTTGTTAGTGCACAAACAAACGGCGATGCATATTTTTCTAACCTTGTAATTGACAGATTTCCAGACCGACCAAATTTTGCAAGGGTTACAGGAACTGTTAATGTGCCAATAATTGTAAACTTTACTGATTCAACTGGCAAAGAAGGCAGTGGAACAACAGTTCTTCAATTTAATCAAGATGTTATTTTGTTTGTTCCACAACCATCAGTTGTTCCATTTACGATTGATGTGTTTGCCGGTCTTGCAATAGCCGATGCTACTTACCTTGGTGATAATACTTTCAGTTGTGATGCTTGCATTCAAATTATATTGCGTGTTATTGTTAACACAAATATTCTTGTTCCAAGTTATGGCTACTGCCCTATTCCACCTTGTCAAGATTACAGCACAAACGACGTTTGCCCTGGGTTCTTTGATTTGCCAATCTATCCTATTTAATCTTGGGCGAAATATCGCAAGACAAAACAAAAAACACTCAACTTTTGTTGAGTGTTTTTTTAATCAATTAATCCAAACAAATAATCAAGAGAAGTGTTAAAATATTTTGCAATATCAACCAGCAAATCAAAAGAAGGCTCTCGCTGATTTTTTTCATAATGCAAAAGGGCAATAGATGAAATATTCAATGCTTTTGCAACTTCTGATTGCTTTAAACCCTTTTCTATTCTTAACTCTTTTAATCTTTCACCAAAAATTTTCATAATCATCTATAACATGAATTCTTTTTCATAAAAGGCGTTGATTGAATAGCGAATTAGTGAAACAAGAGTTCGGCATCTAAAATCGGCTTCTTGCATAAATAAATTATAGGTTTCTTCTTCAATATTAATTATTTTTTTTGACCAACCATCAACCGCAACATCGCTATAAAGTTTTTCTTCAAGTTCGCCGTTTAGATAACTGTTAACACATTTTACTATTGCTTCGGCTTGACGAAGATTATATTTTGTGCAAATTTCGTTTAACCTTGAAAGTTCTTCGGTTGAAATGTTAAATTGACATTGTTTATAATTTTTCATAAATTTCTATATCTTCCCCTTGTTTTTTCGCACTGGAATATAAAACATTTCACCTTCATGAGATTGAAAATATACTCCAACAATTTTTTTGATTTTTGTGTTTATAATTGTGTATGCAGCACGCTTTCTTGCACCACCCAAAATGTTTTTTTCGTTGTTCATAGATGTTTCAACAAAACAATTATATGCCCTTATTCTTCCCAAATTATCAATAACGGTTATTCCATCATAATTTAGCATTGAAATGAAAAGTTCACAAATAGACAACAATTTTTGTTCGTTATAACATTTTGTTTGCATAAATAGTTTGCTAAATTCGATTGGTTCGCTTAACCAAATTCCATCGCTTAAAAAGCCTTTGTCGATATAGTCTTTGTCAACAACCACACAAATTGCACCCGATACATTTTTAATTGCCTTATCAAAAATGTTATAAAACATTGTTTTAACTTCGCCAAGTTTTTTCTTGGTGGTTCTTAATTTTGAAAAACTTGCATCAACAAATTCTGAAATTTCTTCTGTCCAACTTGTTATCTTTTTTGTTTCAAGTGAAAAATTTATGTTAAGTTTGTTGCCGTTTTTGCTTTTTAATCTTATTGTGTAACTATTTAGAGCATAAACAAAAAAACTATAAACTTTGGTTTTTTCTTTAAGCACATCACTTTTGTTAACAAGCCCTTGAAAATTACGCTCTTTTATTGAATTGGTTGCCTTTATTAATCCATATTGAAACATATTATCTTTTTGTTGAACATAAATGCACCAATCATTTCGGCAAAAAACGCTCAAACTTTTCATTCGTTGAGAAAATAACGCTTCAGTTTCGTCATCAAACATGGCAACTTTATATGAATTTGGAATTGATTTTGCAATGGTTTGAATATCGTTTGTAAAAAGCAAAACAGGACGATATTTTACACCTTCTTCTTCATAATTTCCCATGGAAGGAATAAAATTTACCAAATGGTTTTGAAGTTTTTTTGAAAAATCAGGAAATTCTTTTAATATAAAATTATCCAAACTATCTTTGGCTTGCAAATAAAAAATATTTTCTTCGGTTTTTTCAATTTTTTGTTCTTCCATTTAAACCTGCCCCTTGTTTTTTTATTATATCAAATAATTTTTGCCTTTGCAATAGTTTTTACCATAAAAAATAATAAATTTTTTAATAATTTTTTTTACAATTTTTGCAAAAAAAAGTGCTTAAAAAAGCACTTAAAAAAACAATGAAAGTAAAAATCCAGTTACAACACCAATCAAATATAATGAAAACAAAATAATTAAATTTTGTTTTATGTTTTTTGTGTTTTTGAACAAAACAATAAGCCCAACACCAGCACCTGCACACAATCCACCGATTAGTGCTGGAAATATTAAAGCACCATTCAAATATAATTCAATCAAAACAACACTTGAAACACAATTTGGAATTAAGCCAATAAGCGGGCTTAAAATTATTTGAAGCACAGGTGAAACCATTAAAGCATTAATTAAAACATCTTTTCCAACAAAAACAAAAATAAGATTGATTATCATGTTTGCAACAAAAACATATAATGCAATAATTAAACAATGTTTTAACGCACACAAAAATATGTTATCGGTGCAACAATCGCAAGGTTTTGAAACATCTTTTTCATGTTCGTGATGATGGATATGTTTTTCATCAATTAAACATTCATGATGTTCTAGATATTCACCCGAATTTTGCTTTGCACCCGTTAAAGCCATGTTAACTTTTTTGTGTTCTGCTTTGCTTAAAAAAGAATAAGCAAAATGAAACAAATACCCAAACACAAGAGCCAAAACAAATTTAATTCCAATCAAAAGCAAAACGTCCAAAATTCGGTTTGGATTGTTTATCATAATTGGCACGGCTTCATCACTTGTTGCAACAAAAACGGCGATTAATGTTCCAATTCCAATAAGTTTGTGATTGAACATATCCGCCATAACGGTTGAAAAGCCACATTGCGGAATGCAACCCAAAAGTGCACCAAGCAAAACTCCTGTTTTTTTGTTTTTTGAAAGCATATTTACAAATTTTTCTTCTTTTTTGTGAGAAAGATATTCAATAAGCAAATAAACCAAAAACAAAATTGGCAACAATTTTAAACAATCTATTGACGCATCTTTAAATGCTTCCCATAATCCTTCAAAAAATCCCATAAAACAATATATTAATAACAATTAATAGATTTGTCAAGAATTTATAAAAATTTAATACAAAAAATCATTGGGGCTTATTTTTAGTTTTCTCATGATAGGGATAATAAATCTTAAACTTATGCATTTTTGTGCAAAAATATTGTTTTCATTTTTATTTATTTGCATATATGCAAATTTTTATTTAATACATTAAAGAACAATTTTTCCAACATTTTCAAAGTTATCTTTAATAAAAGTAACAGAAATTTCTTCACCTTGGTCTAATGAATAAACTTTTTTTCGAAGCGAAAGCATATTATCAATTTGAGTGTCATTTATTGCAACAATAATGTCACCTTTTTTTATTCCAAGTTTGTCAAGAGCACTCCCCTTTTTAACATCAAAAACATAAACTCCTTTGTCGAATTGATTTCCGCTATAAACGCTTGCGTCATAGCCTGAAAGACCCAAATATGCAGGTTTATATTCGCCGTTAGCACTAAGTTTTTTAAAAATTGGAGTTATAGTTTCGGTAGGAATTGCAAATCCAAGCCCTTCGGCATCTTCAACTTTAACAGTGTTTATTCCAATAACTTGACCTTTAAGATTAATAAGTGGCCCACCAGAATTTCCAGGATTAATTGAAGCATCGTGCTGAATAAGGTTATTTAAAGTTGCTCCACCACTTCCGTCAACCTTAATGGTTCGGTTTGTTGCGCTGATAATACCTTTTGTAACAGTGTGTTTAAATTGAAGAGCTAGCGGTGTTCCAATTGCCAAAACATCTTCACCAACAAAATAACTTCCACTTGTTGCAACTTCCAAATATGGAAGGTCGGTGCTTGATTTTAATATTGCAAGGTCAAGACCGCTATCTCGATAAACAAGTGATGCTTTTGCCGTGTCGCCACTTGCAAGGTAAAGAGTTACATTGTTTGATGTTACAACATGAGAATTTGTTAAAACATAGCCACCTTCACTTATCGCAACACCAGTTCCGATAGAGCCAGAAGAATAGGTTTCGGAATAAATGCCAACTACTGCTGGGCTTACGCTTTTAACAATATCAGTCGTGCTTGAATAATTGGTGCTTTCAATTAACCTTGGCTTCATGGCTTCACGGTCTACTATTGCCTGTCCACCACTTGCTTCAAAGCAACCACACAAAAAAATTGATAAAATTAATATTAAACTTGACAGAACTTTTTTCATAACTATATTTTTTGCAGAAATTTTATATATATGTAACTTTTTTTTGTGAAAAATTTGGCAAAAGTTTTTAAATTGCTATTATTGTTGATTTTTTTGTGTTATAATTAATGTATGCAAGACGAAAAATATATAAAAAGTTTTGATGGCGAACTTTTGTATGCAAAAGAATATGTTTGCGAAAACCCAAAAGGTGTGATTATTTTAACCACCGATGTTAAAGAATATGCTGGGCTTTATGAAGATTTTGCTGAATTTTTGTGTGAGCATGGTTATAATGTGTTTACTTATGATTTGCGTGCACACAAAAGCAGTGCAAAAGACCCTTTTGGAACTTATAGCGGAAATTTTTTTAATGATTGCGTTAGAGATTTGGTTTATTTAAACAAATATCTTGCAAAAAAATATGAAATTAGTGTTTCTAACATTGGTGTTGGCACAGGTTCTACAATTCTTACCCGAGCAATGCAGTTTATTGACATTCCATCAATCAACTTTTTGGTTGGAACAGACTTTGAAAATTTGAATATTAAAAACTATATACTATTATGTTTAACAAGGCTAACACTTGTGCTTATAAACAAAAATTCTGAAATAAAATGGCTTAACAAAGCAATTAATAAAAATTGCGGAAAAAAGTTTGAAAATGGCTCTTTTGAAAGCACAAACAAGGCTTATATTCAAAGAATAAAAGAAGATAAATTTTGCAATTTTAACTTATCGGCAAACATTTTAAACAGCATTTATAAAGGTAATATTCAAACCTTTTTGAAAAAAAATTTGAAAAAAATTTCAAACAACAAAAAATTTTGCATTGCAAGTGGAGAGTTTGATGTTTTAACAAAATTTGGTCAAAAAACGCACAAACTTGCAACCAAATTTAAAAAAGCAAAAATTAACAGCGAACATATTATTTTTACCGACAAACGCCACAATCTTTTGAACGAAAGTGATAACACTTTTGCTGAATATGTTTTGAAAATTTTGATTGAAAATGAAGGAGAAAATGAAAATGATAATTGAAGAAATTAACAAAGCAAACATAGACGCTTTGAAAAACAAAAACGAAAGTGCAAAGACAATTTTAAGCATTGTTAAAAACAAACTTAAACTTGCCGAAATTGACAAACGAAGCAAAGGCGAAGTTTTGCAAGAATCTGACTGCGTTCAAATTTTGCAAAAAACAATAAAAGAACTTTGCGAAGAAAAAGAAAATTATGAAAAAGTTAACAACACAATAGAAGCTGAAAATATTGAAAAACAAAAACAAGTCATTTCGGCTTTCCTTCCACAAATGTTAAGCCAAGAAAAAATTAAAGAAATTATTTTAAGCCTAGACGACAAAAGCATTCCTGCGGTTATGAAACACTTTAAAGCAAATTACAGCGGAAAAGTTGATATGCGAGATGTTAATATTGTGCTAAAAAGTTTGTAAAAATTAAAACACATTGGAGAATTTATAAAAATGTTAAGGACACGACCAAAATTTATGGAAAACAAAGAATGGTATTATATTGATGAAAACAATCCATTCCACAAAAAATATGATGACACTTGTTATAGACTAACCGATAAAGCCCCAAAAGAGGCGGTGGAAAGTTATTTAGAATATTGTAAACTTTTTTATGAATTTAACTTACACGAAGTTCCCGAATTTGTTTATGAAGAATATCAAAAGCACATGAAACGATTTGAAAAATAAAAATGTTTTAATTTAAAAATTGTTTAAAAAAATACAAAAAAAAGTGGAGATAATTCTCCACTTTTTTATTTGTTGAAATTAAACAATATTGATTTTATCAAATATTTTAAAATTGTTTTTGATGGTCTTTATTATTAACATATTTTGAAAGTATGGTCATAACGCCAACTTTGTCGTCTTCTGATTTAAAACAATTTATATCAAGCATATAAGCATTTAATCTGTTAATATAAATATAAATAAAGTTTTCAAAAAACACAACTTTATAAATTGTTTCATAATTAAGTTTGCTTTGAGCAATTAAAGCCCCACTAGGATTTGTAACTGTAAGTTCAAAATCATTATTGTTAAAAACATAATGATATTTGCAGTTTAATATGTTTTTTGTTTTTGTTGATTTAAGATTAATAGGAATTAAAAATATATCAAACAACAAAAATATCACTGCCATAATAATGCAATAAGTAAATAACTCCCACCCTTTCAATTCAGGATCTGCGCCCACAAAATTGTAAACAAGCGAAATCAATGCCATTGCAAAAAGAAAAATATAGCAAACTCTTATTATTATCATGCTAACTTTTGTTTGTTTTCGCAAAAATTTTTTATAATTTTCAATTGTTAAAATTGTTTCATTTTCCATATAAAATATTATAACATATTTTTTGTTAATATGCAAAAAATTTAATAGATTTTTCAATTTTTTATTTTTGTATGTTTTTTTGTTTAAATATTGATAATTTTTTTTAATTTATTTTTATTTTGATAATTAAATTTTTATTTATAATTTTTTAATTGTTTAAATAATATTTAAATTATTAAAAATCTAAAACAACTTATAAAAAAACTCACCGATTGGTGAGTTTTGTTTTTTTTATTAGGTTTTATAAACTATTTTAATTCAACTGTGCAGCCAGCTTCTGTTAAAGTTGCTTTAAGTTCTTCTGCACTTGCTTTTGCAACATTTTCTTTAACTGTTGCAGGTAGAGTTTCTACCATAGCTTTTGCTTCGCCAAGACCAAGACCAGTAATTTCACGAACAGCTTTGATAGCAGCAATTTTTTTAGCAGCGTCAACAGCAGTGATAACTACGTTAAATTCTGTTTTTTCTTCAGCAGCAGGAGCACCAGCACTAGGTCCAGCAACAACAGTTGCAGCAGCAGCGCTAACGCCAAATTCTTCTTCTAACATTTTTACTAAGTCGCTAACTTCAACAAGACTTAATTTTTTAATTTCTTCAACTAAATTTTTCAATTCCATAATTTTTAATTTCTCCTTTAAATTTTGTTTTTACTATTCTTTTTCAGTAATAGCTTTTAATGTGCAAGCCAAATTTCTTGCAGGACCATTTAATACACATAGTAATTGTGCAATTAAAGTTTCCTTGTTTGGTAAGTTTCCTAATTTTTCAATTTCTTTGTTATCAGCAAATTTACCATTGATAATTCCACATTTAATTTCAAGATTTTTGTTTGTTTTCATTGCACCAGTTAAAACTTTTGGAGCACAAACTTCATCTTCAAAACCAAATGCAAAACTTGTTGTGCCTTCAAGATATTGTTCAAATCCAGTGTAGCCAAGTTCATTCAAAGCACGAAGCATTAAACGGTTTTTGTAAACTTTATAATCACTATTGTTGTTTCTAAATTCACTTCTTAATTTTGTGTCGTCAGAAACAGTTGTTCCTTGATAGTTTACAAACACAACGCTTTTTGCACGAGATAGTTTGTCTTTAATTTCGGCAACAACATTTGCTTTGTTTTGTAAATTTTCGTTCATAACTTTCCCCCTAATAAAATTATTAAAAAACCCGTGCCCAAGACACAGGTTTGAAACTTAAACCTAATTCTTCCTCGGTAAGCATTCTGCAAGAATTTACGCTTTCGCACTTACTGTCTTTGGCAACAAAATATTTTTTAACACGATTATTATATAACCAAAAAACATATTTGTCAACCATTTTTAAGAATTTTTTTTTAAATTAACACAATAGTTACTCCGCTGTTATAAGATGAAATTTCTGTGTCTAAAATAAGGTTTGGATAGGTGGTGCACAAAGAATGCAAATCGTTTTTTGTGAGTTTTTCGCATGGAATAAAATCTAAAATTTGTTGACTTCGTTTTAGTTTAAACAACAGTTTGTGAAGTTCTTTTTTTATTTCTCCGCCTTTCCCGTGGCTTCCATAACCAGTGATTACTTTTATTAATTTTGTTTGGCAAAATTTTGCACGCTCTAAGGCAAGCAAAAATTCCCCAAGCGCCAAGCTTACAGTTTGTCCATCGCTTTTTATGTTGATTTCAATAATTTCTTCCACAAAGACATTCTACTTTAAAAACACAAAAAAAGCAACTATTCTGTTGCTTTTGATTTTTTAAATATGTTTATATAATTTTATTTATTTTTATAATTTTGATTATAAGTTAATAACAAATAAAAGTAATTTCAAATTAGGTTTAAATAACAAATTTTATTAATATTTTATTGCAATTTAATGCCATAATTTTTTACTATAAAACTATTTTGTTAAGCCATCATCATTATATAGTTTGTTAAAATCACCTTTTAAAGTTGTGTTATAAACGTGCCTTGCCCACAAAAGTTTAACATCTTTATCAAATTTGTTTTCAAGTTCCATAACTTTGCAACTATTTTCTGACAAGAACAAAATTGCATCTAGTTCTTTTTGTTTGTTAAAAACTCTAACAGCAAAATCTCCTTCTTCAAATTGTTCAAGTTGTTCAATGCAACAACCAAGTTTTCTTACAACAAAATCAACAACATCTTCTCGTTCAATTTTGCTTGCAAATCTTTCTCCAATCTCCATAATTTTATCCCTCTAATATTTAATATGCTTAATTTTATCACTTTTTTATTATGCTGTCAATATTTTTTAGTTTATTAATTTTTATGCATAAAATTTAATAATTATTCAACAAATCAATTTCTAACTAAATTTTTAAATGTTTATAATTCCACTTGAAAATTAGGTTTTAAAAATAAATAATTATGCATTAATTTGCATAATTATCTAAAATCGTTAGAAAGGTAGAACCATACTTTTTGTGCTTTAAAACATTAAATTTTTGAATTTCGTCAAGTTTTGTTTTGTCATGCTCCCAGCAAATTATGCCACCATTAGAAAGCAAGTTATTATTCAAAACAAAATATATTGCCCTTTCTGCAAGATTTGTGCCATAAGGTGGGTCAACAAAAATAATGTCAAATTTCATTTCTTTTGATTTATAGCCTTTTAGCGCTTTCAAAAAATCACATCTTAATGCATTTATTGAATTTTGCGGAACATTAAGTTCTTTAAAATTTTTAACTAATATTTTATAGATATTAATATTTTCTTCAACAAAATAACATTTGTCTGCCCCACGAGATAACGCTTCAAGCCCAAGAGCCCCAGTGCCTGCAAAAAGGTCTAAACAAATTTTTCCGTCAAAATCTCTTATCATTGCAAATTCCGCTTCTTTAACTTTGTCAGATGTTGGTCTAGTTGATGGAACATTAAATTCGTTAAGTTTTTTAAATTTATATTTCCCTGCTATTATTCTCATATATACATTATAACATATTATTTTTGTTTTTTATCAAAAACATCAAAATTTTAATAAAAATATATCGTTTTCTATTAATTTTTTATGATTTTTTAAACAAAATTGACATTAAAATTTTATGATACCATAAAAAATAATAATTCTAGTTAATAATTAAATTAAATCGTTTGTGGTTAAGATTTGTTAGAACTTCATAACTTATTGTGCCCAAATGTTTTGCAATTTGATTTGCGTTGTTTTGTGCTTTTTGGTTTGACGAAATTATGCAAACACTATCACCCACTTTTGCTTTTGCACTGGTTATGTCAATTAAAATTGAATCCATGCACACATTCAAGATTTTGCAATATGTGCCACCAACCAAAACACAAAAATCTTTATATGCCCTAACAATTCCGTCAGCATACCCAACTGGCACAATCGCCACTTTTCCATTGTGGTCTATAATCGTTTTTCCATATCCAACATAATCTTCAAAGTTTACCTTTTGAATTTGCTCTATGCATGAATTAAGTTCCAAAACAGGTTTTAGCCCCTTGCCTTTAATTTCAAGCCCATAAAGAGCAATGCCAACTCGTGCCATATTGCAAACATTCAAAAAGTCTATGTTATTAAAAAGCCCTGCGGAATTTTCAAGATGAATAAAAAGTGATTTAAAATCAAAAGCATTTTTGTTTGAACATTTTTGATTTTGATTTTTTGAATAATTATTCAAAAGTCTGCATTTGCGATTTTTTATATGCTTAAAATTATCTTTACCAACTTTGTTTTGCCAAATTTGTTTTTGATTGTAAATATTTATGCAGTTTAATAAATCTAAAAACCTATAATATTGAGTTCGAGATAACCCATCATGGGCACTATTAAACAAATGGGAATAAACACCTTCAAGATGAACAAACTTTTGGTTAATATGAATAATATTAAGCATTTTTAAAAACTGGCTTTTGGTCTTTATTCCAAGCCTATTCATTCCTGTGTTAAGTTTTATGTGCACATTTGCTTTTATGTTATTTTTTTTGCAAACAGAAATAATTTCAAACAAGTTTTTTGCCGAAAACACTGTAAAACTAATGTTTTGTTCAACCATTTTTTCAATACACTCTGTTTGCACCTTTCCGCAAACCAATATTTTTGCTTTTTGTGCATAATGCCTAACTTCCAAGGCTTCAACGCTGTTTGCAACACCAAAAAAATCAACATAGTTTTTAAGGTTCAAAACAGCAAAGCCCACACCATGGCCATAAGCATTTGCTTTTACCATGGCACATATCTTTTTGCCGTTTGCTATGTTTTTTATAATTTTTATATTGTTTTTTAAGTTTTCACTATTCAAAATTAAGTTATTAAAAAAATCCATATATTTGTATATGAATTTTGCTATGAGATTGATAGTTTTTTATTAAATAAATTTTTATAATAATTAATTTGCTACTGCACAAAAAAAACGGCAAAATGCCGTTTTTGTTTTTTTGTTGATTATTTTAATAGACCAATAAAGCCAGAACTTTCTCCGCCACCAACAATATTCGAATCTGGAACTTCAATTCCTAACCATTTACCTATATTGTTTGCAAATAATTGAAGTAATAAGATTAAAACTACTGTAACCGCTAATGCAATAATAAAGTTTATTATTCTCTTTTTTGCTTCTTCCCTTGCACTTGCATCTTCTGCCCTTGCCATTTTAACACCAAGAACAACTGCATATATTGTGCCTGCTGTTGCAACAACAATCAAAACATAAGGTAATAAAGTTTTTAAGAAATTAGTAATACTTGTAACCCAACCCCATTTATCAGCATCGCCATCCATTAATGTTGCCAAACTAAATAAAAAATTCTTCATAAATCCCCCAATAAAGTTAAATTATTTTAGTTGGCAAATATTCCACCAACTTTTTTATACAAAGATTTTAGCACAAGTTTTTGCATAAATCAAACAAAAATTAACATTTTTTTTATTTTTTTTAAAATTTTTATTTATTTTTTTAAAACAGTTATATTTTTTTTAAAATTGACTAAAAATCTTTTATTTGTTTGCAATTTTTGTTTTATTTTTGTTATTATATTTATAACTATTTATAGTTTAACAAAAAAAACAAATTTTATGCGATTTTGTTAGTGGAGAATTTATGAAAGATAAAAAAAAGTTTTCAGTTGGAAAAATTTTGCTTTTAGGGATAATTGGGTTGGTTATTGGTGCAGCACTAACTTATTTTACTTCAACAAACAAAGAGTTTGGTATTAACCTTATTACTTCGTCAATAACTTTGGTTATGGGTGGCGTTGGGCTTTTGGCAGGTTTTGTTATGGAGATTTCAAGGCTTATGTCTAGCCCACAAACAAGCGAGAAAACAAAAGTTAAAAACAAAGAGGGGCAAACTGACGAACAATATTTTAATTCAAGGTTTATAAGCGAAAAGGAACTTCGAACAGACAAAAAGTTTAAGTTCTATTTGTGGAAAGACCTAAACAAGTGCGATAGTGAAGGTATTGTTATTAGGGCTGAACTTAAAAACAAAGATTTGCTTGTTAATATGTATAAGCCAATTCACACTTTGGTTATTGGAACAACTGGAAGCGGAAAAACCCAAGGCTTTGTTGTGCCAACAATTCAAATTTTAAGTGAAACCGCTGCAAAACCAAGCATGGTTATTTCAGACCCAAAAGGCGAGCTTTATTTGAAAAACAAAATCAAACTTGAAAAATCAGGCTATGATGTTAAAGTGGTTGACCTTCGTGAGCCTAGTTCGTCTGACAGGTGGAACCCACTTGACCGTGCTTATGACAACTATCAAAGAGCAAACAATTTGCTAAACGAAGTTAAAGTTTATAAAAATGTATCGCCAAGCCAAGTTAAAAATGTTCAACCTATTAAAGGTTCAACATATTATAACGAATGGTATGAATTTGGCGGAATTGCTTATCCAACAAAAGAAACTTTGAACAATGATATTAAAGCACTTAAAGACAAACTTATTAGTGATGCTTTTGAAGATGTGCAAGACATTTGTGCTCAACTATGTCCACCTTCTGGAAACGACCCACAATGGGCACAAGGTGCACAAGATTTTATTCGTGGAACACTTCTTGCTATGCTTGAAGACAGCATTTATCCAGAACTTGGGCTTACAAAAGACAAATTTATTTTCTATAACCTTTACAAAATTTGTATGTTCCGTGATGCTGACCCAGACGCACCCGTAAGAACACTTCAAAACTATTTTAAAGGAAGACCAAAATCAAGCGAATGTGTTGACCTTGCAAATGGTGTTATTAACAATGCCCCAACAACTATGAAAGGATATATGGGACACGTTGCAACTGCTCTTAATATATTTAGCGACCTTGGAATTAGTTATTTAACAAGTGGAACTGATATTAATTTTTCAACATTCACCGACAAACCAAGTGCTTTGTTTATTATAATTCCTGACGAAAAAGACACAAGATATCCACTTGCAAACATTTATATAACTCAACTTTATAAAATTTTGATTGACAAAGCAACAAGCAACAAACCAAGTTTGGAACTTAACAGAACAGTTTATTTTATTTTGGACGAATTTGGAAACCTTCCAAAAATTGAAAAAATAAAACCATTTATCACTGCAGGACGAAGCCGAAGATTATTCTTGATGCTTATTGTGCAAGACTATACACAATTAACCAGCAAATATGGCGAACAAGATGCTCAAACCATAAAAAACAATTGCAATATTCAAATTTTTATTGGAACGAAAGACCTTAAAACAAAAGAAGAATTTTCTAAAAACTGCGGAAATAAAACCCTTATTCAAACAAGCACATCGGAAGGAAAAAGTTCGGGTGCAAAAGGCGAAAAATCAACCAACACAAGCGAACAAGTTATTTCTGCCCCACTTATTTCGCCAGAAGCACTTGACCACCTTGGCGAAGGTGAAGTTATTGTTAATGTGTTCCGTGAATTTTCAATTAGAAGCATATTTACTTTTGCACATAAAAATCCTTATTATAATCAAACTCCACCACAAGAAGAATATAAACCTGGGCATTCTCTTGACAAAGAAAAAGTTTATTATGACATTGAAGAAAGAAACAAAAAAGTGTTTAAAGACGAAGACGATGATGACGATGATGACGACTTTGCAAACTTTATGAAAAAATTTAAAAAATAGTGCATTTTGCACTATTTTTTTGTTTATTAATTTAATATTTTAACTTTGAAATTATTTGTTGTTTCTAATGTAAATTAGTTGTTTGAAAATTCTTTTTCACCTTTAAAAATTTCATTATTTTTTGAATACAAATGTGGAAGAAAAAATTTGAAAGACTTTAAAGCGTTATTAATAAATTTTTGCGAAATTAAAGCACATTCATTGTTGTTAGTTATTTGATAAAGATATTCTCCATTTTCACACATATTTTCAAGTTTTTTTAATGAAATGTTAAGTTCTTCGGTTTGTTTTATGCTTCTTAATGCATTTGTTTTGAACGCCTCGTCTATTTTTTGCATGGCATTTTCTTTTAAAAGTTTGTTAAGCATTTTAAGTTCTTTTGAAAAACTTTTTCGCTGTGAATTAATATAATTTTGAAGACCATTTATGTTTGCACCACTTTTTTTCATAGCCTTGCATATTTTGTTAAGCAAAAAATCTGTTGCTTTATAGGCATCAAGTTCAAACTTGTTAAAACGATATAAAAGATATTCGGCTTCATTTTTTGCCAGATTGTGTTTTTTCATAAAATCTTTGATATTACAATCACCTTGCGAAATAAAATAATAATTATATTTTAAAATTCTATCCCACATTATATCGTCTGAAAAGCACTTTGGAAGGTTTAAAAAATAATATTCAAATTGGTGATAACTTTCGTGAATAATTGTGTCAAAAAGGGCTAAATAACTTTGATAACTTGTTATTTCATCATTTGGCATAAGATAGATTGAATCTATAAAACTAAGCCCAAGCATAGAGCCTTGATTTGTGCTGTTTAAAAGAGTTTTTGTTTTTAGTTTGTAATTATCATATTTTAGAGTTATTTTTCTTCTGCCTTGTTTTATAGCAAAAAAGTCGCACAAATCTTGCAAAGAATCATAAAGTTCTTTTTTTGAAGCAGTAGAAAAATTGTTTGTGTCAAGAAATTTGCAAATATCCAAAAAATCTTTTTTCATATTTTTATTATAACAAAATAAATTTAACAATTCAATAGCCTAATCGTTTTTTCAAATAATTTTTTTTGTTTTCAACCTTAATTTTTTAAGCGACAAAACAATGTTGTTTTAATTTTTAATTTATTTTTTTAATAAAATCACAATTTGTTCAAATAATAAGATTATATATTATATATAAAATTATTTTTAAATAATATATTTATTTGTTTGATTTGAAATTTGAAAATATGTTAAAATATTCATATTATTAGGAGTTAATTATGGATAAATTTAAAAAAGTATCATTAATTTTTGTTTTTGCAATCGCTTTGCTTGCAAGTTTTTTTGGATTATCAAACAAAATTTCAACCAATCTTGAAGTTTATGCCGATAACGAGAAAATTGTTTTGAATGTTAAAAAAGTTAAATATTCAAATAATGGCATTATTAAGACAGACAAAAATGGCGAACCTTTGACCGATAATGACGGAAACAACATTCCAAAAATGCTGGGTGAATATACTGCACAAGAATTGTATGACAACAAAGATGCAATTATGGAAAATTCAACCGACATTGTTAGCGGTGATGTTGTTAGTTTGAAATCAAGCGAAAACGAAGCCGTTTTTGTGCTTTTATCCCCTAGCGACAACACTTCTTTAATAAAACTTTTAAGCCCTAGTTTAACTGTTTCTTGTGGTGGAAAAAGATATAACGCATTAATTGACTCTTACAAAATAAATGAAAACTATGAAAATCGTGTGTTTGTTATGGCTCTTGATTTTAACAAACTTGTTGACGATTTGGGGCTTGAATTTGATTATTCAACTGGTGCTCATTTTAGTTTTGCGTTTAATTATTCTTACACAACAAACGCAACAAACACAATTAGCGAATCAAAAGAATTTGATTTTTATTTGATTAATCACTCAAACTTTTTTGAAAGTGATAACAAATATCAAATTCAAAATTGCCAAAAACAAATTTTGGACAGTGAAGAATATTTTTATAATAAAGCAACAAAAGAAAAGGCTTCTTTAAAATTTAATCCTTATAAATTTTCACCTAAAATTGTTTATACATATAACGAAATGCAAGTTAATTTGTTTGTTGAATATAACACACAAAACAAAACATTTGCTTTAAAATCTGACAATCAAAATATTTTTGAAAATAAAAATCTTAATATTTTTGACGCAGACACTGACAAAACTTATGTTGAAATTGAACTTTCAAGAATTGGAAAATATGAAGTTAATTATGACATTGTTATCTTTGGTCAAGATGGAATAAATATTGTTGATAACTCTAAAACGCATTCAATACAAGATATGCAAACTCAAACTATTTATTATTTTGGTTATGAAGCATTGCACAAAAATTATTCAGAAACTGATAGTGAAATAAAAGCACAAAATCAAGATTATAAACCACTATTCAACGAAAATTTTGAAAGTGATTTTAGTTATGATAATGATTTGCTTGATAATGACAACAAGCCAAACATTGACAAAATCACTTCAAAATTAAATTCAAATACTAATTTCGTTTCTAAAATTGCAAAAACAAATCAAGCACCTGTTAAAATTAATAGTTATGTAACAGAACTTGTAAACTCTGCATCGGATAAAGCAGAATATTATATTTTAAACAAAAATAGTTCGGGAATATACTCTTATGAGCAACCATACAGTTTTAATCAAAGCAAGCGTTTTGAAACTAGTGGGCTTTATGTTGTTCTAATCCCTTACAAATTTGAAACTTTTAATGATAATTTATGCTATAAAATTATAATTTTTAAAATTGAAAACACAACACCAGAAATAAATTTTTATAGTGATGAAAATTTTTCTTCATTAATTAACGCAAATGGATTTACTAACAGTTCGGTTTATGTTGCTTTCAACAAGCAATCAAATGATCCATTCTCTCTTCCTAACAAAATAAAATTTGTTAAAAACAACAGCGTTTTGGTTGAAGGAAAAGATTATGAAATTATAAAAACAAACAACAAATATGATTATGTTTTGTTTGACGCTAAGAGCGAAAACAGTAATGGAACATATTTGGTTCAACTAACCTATGGCACAAGTGATATATCGGTTGAAAAGAAATTTGTTATTGACACTTCAAAAATTGAATTTAAAGTTGTTGATGTTAAAAAAGACGAAAATAGCAAAGGCTATGAAATAATCTCTGATTCTGATGTTTTAAACAATATTAATGAAACTAACAATTCAAAAATTTTGAAAGCTGAAACAATCAACAATTTTGCAATCTTTGTTAAAAACAAAAATGTTAACAACAATCTTATTTCTGTTAAATATGATTATGTTGCACTAAATAACAAAGACGCTTCAAAAATTTATGAAATTGTTGAAGAAACAGTTGATGGAAAAACTCAAACAAAATTGGTTATTTATAACAACTATCAACTTAACAATATTTTTAGTGATTTGACTTATTCAAATTTAACAATAAACAATTTAACTGATTTTTCAAATATTTCTATTGCAAGCAACAACACTAATGCTGTTTTGTCAATTTCGGCTCTTTATAGATTTGTTATTTCCGACCTTGCTGGGAATGAGCAAATATTTTATGTTTTGCAAGACAACACAAAAAATGTTGTTTTAGAAAGCAATGAAAAAGTTGAAATTAGCAAAATTGGCGAAGAATATAAACTTGCATATTCTCAATCAACTGGAGAAATAAAAGAAGCAACTTTAAACATTAAAAAAGATGAACTTAACCTTGTTTCTAATAACTATTCTTTAATTTTTGGCGATTATAAGGCACTTGAATTTAAAATTGACAATAGCAATAAAGATTTTGCAGAAAAATATTTTGGAAAAACTTTTGACACTTCAAATGCTGTTGTTGAAAAGATTTTAAGACCAAATGAAAAAATCACTGTTTCAAGAAACATTTTGGGGAATTTTAGTGATGCAGAAAAAACTGAAATTAACAATTATTTGAATGGCATAGAAACAAAAGATACTTTAAACAACATCTTCTCTATTACCCCTGACAAAACACATGAAGTTGATTGTATTTATAGTTTGTCGGCAAATGGCACTTCAAAAAGTTTTGAACTTAACACCGACAGAAACCGAATTTTGGTTTTCACTTCTCTTTCAGGAAACAGAATTTTTCAATCTAACCCAACAAATGAAGATAATATTTATATTTCATTTATAAACAACACAAATAATGACGATTATGATTTGCAGTCTTTAACTTTAACCTACTACCCTTTTGTTGAAAAAGATGGCAAAATTGTTTGGGGAAACTCACAAGAATTTGACCTTCTTGCAAATAAAGAAAGTGGAAGCATAACATATAATGGCTCTGCTTCTGGCGATTTTATTGTTAAACCTCTTGTAACAACCTACTCAAACGGAAAATACATTTCAAAAGAAGGTAAATATGTTATAACCAAAAAATATCAAGGAGCAAATTTATCAACAGTTTCTCAAACCTTTTATATAGACAGAAAATCTCCTGTTGGATTGTTTGATAACACTTCCATTATGATTGGAAACAATTTATCTATCACTTTTGATGCTCAAACTCTTGACGCTCAAACTATTGTAAATTATGTGTTAAACAATATGAGTTTAAACACAAATATGCTCCACTTTGCATGGAAAAATTCAGAAAATGAAAATTTCGTTTATAAATATACTGATATTGACGCAACTGATAAAAAGAATTTCCAAATAAATTATAAACTTTATTTGCACTCTAACAACCTAGACACCGAAGTTAACAACAATGTTTTGTCAAAAGGAACTTATATTTTAGTTATTTACGACAATTCAAATTTTGATAATAACGGAAATCTTGATATTGAAAAAACAAATCAAATTAAACTTAATATTAATGTTGACACAAAAAGTCCACAAGGAAATTTTGTTAAAAACAACCTTGAAAGTTTGGAAAACATTAAAAGCACAAACACAAATATGTTAAGTTTTGAATTTGAAGATAGTGAAAGTGAATTTGTTTATAACATTGATTTAGAAAACATTGTTTTGAAACAAAATAACAGAATAATCTTTAGAACAACCAAAACCGAACAACCAACTTATTTCAATCTTGACAGCGAAACAAAGATTTATTACATTTCTTCTATTGGTAATGTGTTTAGTTTTGCAAAAACGCAAATTGGAAACACAAACCGATATAGATATTGCCTAACAATTCTTGACCCAAGCAAAAACAGCGAAGCATTGTTTGAAAATGGAAAAAGTTTGGAAGCGGTTTATAAACTTGAAATTAGTTATAAATATGATAGTGCAAATTATCCACTTATTAGCAATGGACAAAATTTTGGACAAAGTTCTTATGAAATGATTATAGACCACACTCCTCCACAATCAAATTTCTTAAAATTTATTGAACAAGATAAATTTTTAACAGATGCTGAAAAAGAAGCACTAAAAAGCAGTATTTTAAACAAAACAACTGATAATTCTATTAACTTTGATAATTATGTGTTTGTTGTTAAAAATAGCCCAACTTATTTGCCTATTGACCCAACAAAAAATGCCGATAAGGAAAATACTTCAAACATTGATTATACCGACACTTCAAACATTTACACAAGAATTTACAACAAATTTAACTCTAACAACGCCCAAGACTTGCAAAGTTTGGTTGATGGAGATGTTAGATTTAATGACCAAACAATTTCAAGATATCGTTTTGATATTAATGCCTATGTTGATGGAAACAGATTATATAATGAAAAAAATTATAGTTCATATAATCCAAATAACTCTAACACAGACGAAAACTTCTTTGGCGATTCAAATAAATATTATGAAATTATTGAAATGGACGAAGCAGGCAACTATACTATTTACACCGTTTATTATATTAATCCAACAGAAAGCGACCTTACACTTAATGCTGAATATAAAACGAGTGACGGAGAAAAAACAACAACTTCAAACGAAACAAATTTGACTGATGCAAACTTTGAGTTATTAAAAATTAATTGTTTAGAAAACGACTTTTTGAATGTTACCGTTTCTATAAACGAAAATGCTTCAAATGCCGAAATCTTTAAGTTAAGATACCTTCCTTTTGCTGTTAACGATGAAGAATTTGAATATTTTTCTAATCTTGATAATTTAACTACAAGAATAAATAATATTATTGCTTCTTATGCACAAACAAACACTTATGGCAATGTTTATAAAATTGAAATTTCAAACAGACTTGGAAATACTTTAACTTTAATTAATTCTACCCCAAACAAAGAGTTTGAAATTAAAGATTATATTAGAAATATTAACGACTCAATTATTTTAACAATTCCTAATATTACTGGCAGTGCAACAAGAATAACAGATTTAAAAGTTTATCCTGTTATTAACGGCAAAAAAAGCGAGAATCCTTTAACCAAAGATTCTGATGGTAAATTAATTAACATAGCAGAAACTTTCGTTTATACTTTCACAAAAAATGCAGAAATTGTTGACACTGATAATAAAACAAACAAATATGATAACATAAGCGTATATTATTTTGAATGGACGGATAATTTTAACCGAACTCAAAAAATTGTTAGATATTTGGGTGAAAAAAGTGAAAGTAAATTTACTTTTGACGATTCCGCATTCTTTGTTATAAAAGATGGCGAAAACTACACTCAATTTAGTGAAGGAATTTATTTTGAATTTAATTCTAATTTATATGAAATTAAAATAGAATATCAAGAATACCCTTCTAACACTTATAACACATTAATTGAAAATTTTGCTGGACTTAAGGACCTTATTGACAATTTTGATAGCAATAAAGATGTGCAAAAACTTGATTTGTTTGATTTGTTATTGTCATTGAAAAAAAAGTCAGAGCTATCCAACGATGACGATATTAAAACCTTTAAGACAGACGAAAAACAAATTAAATTTATTGTTACATTAACCGACCTTACAAAACTTGACGATGGTGCACTAAACTCTGTGTTTAGTTATACTTATTATTCATTTATGCCAAACTTTGAATTTACTGACAGTTCAAGCAATGTTTTGCAAATTCAAGAAAATAATATTATTTCAACCTCAAAAAATGTTCATTTAAGTTTTGTTAACAACACAAAATTTAATATAACTTCAATTTTGGTTGAAAGAGATTATGTTCAAAACAATCAAAACCAAAAAGAAACTTTTGAAATAACTTCAACCGACTATACCTTCTCTCTTTTAGGTTCTTATAAAATTGTTATAACAAATGAACTTGGAAAACAAAAAATCTTCCAGTTTAACATAACTACTGCCACAAATAAAACTTACACCGTTATGACAAATGAAGACAACATGACAAACTTTGAAGTTGTGTCTTATGGTATAACCGAAAATATTACTCCTAATGACTTTGATGAAGCAAAAACTTTTGAAGTTTATTATTCAATTTATAACACCGAAGTTGTTGTTAACTCTGATTTTAATTTAACAAAAGAAGAATTGACTTGCAATGATGATAATTATAAAAATTATAAACTTTATGCTATTGTTCAAAAAGGTGGAGATAAAAAAGATGCTTACAAATATGTTGCCATCAAAAAAGTTGATTATAACACCAATTTCTTAAATATAAATAATGAAAACTCTTCTTTAAACATTTATGAAGAAAACAAAACTGATGATAATTTGATTAATGAAATAACAGGTTATACAATCTCATCAGCAAACGGAGTTAATGTTTCTGTTCCTTTATATAATGGCGCTCAAAACAAAATTGTTATTAAAGTTTATTATAACAACGAATTAATCAATCTTAACTCTAACATTTATGAAGTTAATGAAAATAATCAAATCTTAAACCTAACAAATGTGCCTGCTGGCATATATAGTGTATATTTTGAAGATTATGCGGGAAATACTCAATTATTTAATGGAAATACTTTCTTAAATTTGGCAATTTTAACCGAAATTGCAATAAAAATAAATGGTGAAATTCCTGTTGACTATCAAATTTATAATAATAATGTTAACCTTTCAATTATTGACGAAAGACAATATATTTCTTCAAGCCAAATTGGGCTTAAAATTGAAGCTTATTTGAACAACAAGAAAATTGACAAAATAGTTAAAGATGCAAGCAAAAATTATATTTTCTCAGAATATGGCTTCTATAAAGTTATAATAACAGGTTCTGTTCCATCACTTCCAGATGTAATAATTACAAAAGAAATTCACTTTACAATTTTAAACAACTATGAAGCACTTAAAAATTTTAGTTTTGTAAGCCTAAATGGTCAAAACATAACAAAAGTTATTAAAGACGGAACTGATATTACAACAGAATTAAAAAGAGTTTTAGCACTATATTCCCTTCTTCCACTTGAAATTGAAAGTAAAGATGCCGAAAATAATGCAGACGAAGCAAACAAAGTAAATTATAGCTCGGATAAAATTGAACGACTTAAAACACTACTTTCGTATGACGAACAAAGTTTTGCAAGTTCATATTTATACAACCTTAACCTTTCAAGTGAAATTTTATATCCAACTGAAATTAAATATACTGATGGAACGATTTATCCAGAAATTAAAGATGTTGAAAACAAAGAAATTGAAAAAATAAATATGACATCTTATTTGGGTGGTGGAGATTATGAAATTTTTGTTAACAATCAAAACATGATTTTGGGTGAAACTGAATTTTCATTTAAGGTTTGGATTAGAGACAAAAATGCAAAAATTAAAATCAACTCAACACTTGTTGAAGGTGGAGAAACCACAAAAGAAATTACTCTTTCATATAACCCATATTTGATTTATAGCCAAATTGGTGAATGTTCGCTTTATATTAACGACACATTAATCACCAAAATTGACAGAACAAGTTTGAACGAAGTGAACACTTATAAAATTGCAAGAGAATATAAAGGAACTTATATTGTTCAAGTTAAATCTGCAAGTGGAAACACTGAATTAAGTTTTGTTTTGAACAAAAAAGAACCACTTTCAACTGTTTCTATTATTGTTATTGTGCTTGCTTGTTTAATTGTTGCTGGTGGCGTGTTCTTGTTTATTAAATTGAGAACCAAAATGAAAGTTAAATAACTTTTTGAATTATTCAAATTTAATTATAAAAAAACAAAAAGGCAAATTGCCTTTTTGTTTTTTTTATTCAATTAATTGTTTAATTTTGTTCTTAATTTGTTGAGTTCTGATTTAGTTAAGATTTTTTCAATATTTAAAGTTTTTGAAGAATGAACATTTAAGTTATATTCATATTTTGAATATCCATAACAAACAACATTATTAAACAAACTATCATCCATGCAATCATTTTTTTCATCAATGCCTGCAATTAAAGTTAAACTTCCCTGATTTGTATATTTTCCAAGCAAAATAATATCTTTTATTTTGTTTGAAGAAAGCACCGCACTTTCATTCAACGACAATTTTTGCAAAATAAATTGACTTTCATAAAATGATTTTAGTTTTGCAATGTCATTAATAAATAGCATCACATTTTGCCCTTCTTCAACCATTCTTAAAAGTCTTGCAATTTTAACTTCCAAATTTAGTGAAAAATCTGAAATTTTGCTGTAATTATTGCTTAAAACATCAAAGTTGCTGTTTGAAATTAATTCATAATAATTTTCTGGAGTTTCGTCAATAAGCACGCACAAACCTTTAAGATTGTTTGCATCTGTTGAAAGTCTGTGCAAAATTGTTGTGTTCAAACCATTTGACAAACTTGATTTTAGCAAAATTCTTTGACCTTTTGCAAGTGGACAAAACAAATCAATATCCGAAAAAATTTGGTCATCATCAGAATATATATTTGTTTTTAGTTTTTCACATGGGTTTTTCGCAATAAGCGAAAAATAGTCGTCATTTCGCACAAAATCGGCTGTTATAGCAATTTGGTTGATTGAATATATTTCTTTCAAAACAAAGGGCTTATTTTCGTCTACAACAACATATTTGCCACTAATTTCATCACCCGTTTTTAGTTTGTAAAAAGAAGTTTGAATGTTGTTTATAAACACAAGTTTTTTGCTTGCTTCGTTAATATCGTCAAGAAAGCAAATTGAATATTCTTCATTATAAACTTTAACTAAACCTGATAAACAATATTCATTTGTTCCAAGTTCGTTAACATTAATGCTTTTTACATTATCATTAAAAACATTAAAGAAGGTTTTTGGCGACTCTTGCTTTGGTTCTAATGTTTTTTTTGGAACAATAACTTCAATAAAATCATTTATTGTTGTTATGTTTTTGGGTGGTCTGCCCTGTTTTGTTTTTTTAACATAAGGCTCTTCTTCGCCATTAATAACTTTCATTATTTTGTCAATAAGTTCTTGCTTTTTTAGTGTTGTTGGAGAATAAACACCAACTTCACGAGCGATGTTTCTTATTTCAAAAATACCAAGTTCTTGCAAATTTTGTTCATTAATTCTATCCATACACCCTTATTATATCTTATATTTTAAAAAAAGTCTAGTTTTTTACAAAAATATTTTTGTAAAAAATTCTTCCAAATTTTGGTAATTTTTTAGGTATTTTACAAAAAACAAATTTAAAAAAAATTCTGGCGAAAATGCCAGAATTTTGTTTTATTATTACATCATTAAATTACCATCAAGAGTGCTAATTACTCTTAAAACATTTTCTTCAACAAGAGTTTCTGCGTTAATATAAACATAATATACATAATCGTTATATGTGCACTTAAATTCATAACACAAAACTTCACGATTATAGTCTAGTGGAATTAATGCTTTCTTTTCGGTTTCAATAGTAAGAAGTTTGCTTACTTTTTCACGTGCTTCGCTTGCCGTTTTTGTAACTTTTAGGTTTGTTCTATCCATTTTGTTATAAGCATAAGTTCGTGCTTCCCAACCAATAATTTCTCCACTATCACAACTAATTTTTACTTTAATCATTTCAGGATATATAATTGTGTCATTTACAATCGTGCAAAGATTTACATAACAAACATTATTGATTTTTGTGCTCCAAACGGCTTTCATATTTTCAATTTCAAGCATTTTGGCAAATTCTTCGGCTTTTGTTTCACAATCTGAAAGTTTATAATTATCGTTTACCGATTTTTGATAACTTGATATTGTTATAACAAGTCCACCTTTTTTTGCCACTTGCAAATAATATTCATGACCGTTTTCAAGTGTCATATTAAAATTATAAGTTGCAATTTTGCCTTGACTTTCTTCCTTAAAATCAATTCGCTTAACATTATATTCTTTAAACAATTCTTGAAGTTCATGGCTCACTTGGTCAAGTTGATACTCTTCGCCCACAAGTCCTTTCACTTCTTTGTTGATGATGGAATCAGAAAATGGACCATCATAAATTAGTGTTGGATAATTTAGCCCTGTTTCTTGCATTGATGTGAAAGTTGATTTGAAACTTGAATCTTTAAGATTTATATCCTTCAATATGCTATAATTATTTTGAATTTGATAAGCGTATTCGTTAATTATTTGCTGAACATTTATGCAAAATGTATAGAGTTCTTGCAAACTTGCATAATCTTTATCACTAATTTTATCCCCATTATTAAGTTTATCAAACAAATAATAACTAAATCCACCCATTTGATTAACAAACTTTGTGGTTTGATTTATGGCTTCATGGTTTATTGGAAGCCTGCTCAAATTGTTTTGAGTTAAATTGCATTGTTCATAAAGTTTGTAAAATAACTTTTTTTGTTGCACATCATCACTGCTAATTAAGACCTTTGAAAGCGTTACTTCAATGTCGTTAACGCCCGACACAAGTTCATAAAAATTGCGTTGATAAGCACTTTCCAAACTTCCGCTAACATTTGCAAGATTATTTGTTGTTGTTACAAAACCAACAGTCAAAAGTCCTGTTAAAATTGCAAACACAACCACTATTGCAATAACTTGTCTTGTTTTCATATTGCCTCCTAAACTGCAAACACATGATTACCTATTGTAACCACTGTTGTTCTTGAAAATATCCAACTGCTTGTTGCTGTTTTTGGGTTATAGTAATAAATGCTTCCATAACTTGGGTCCCAACCATTAAAAGCGTCTTGTGCAGCCTGATATGCGGTTGAATTTGGCTCTAATTCAAATTGCCCGTCATGCAATGCAGTAAATGCCCAAGGCTGATAAATAACGCCTTCTAGCGTGTTTGGAAAGCCTGGGTGCTCAACCCTGTTTAAAACCACAGCACCAACTGCAACTTGCCCAACATAAGGTTCGCCACGGGCTTCGGAATAGATAAGTTTTGCAAGCAAATATAAATCACTATTTGTTTGGCTTGAAGCCGAAACGCCCAAACTTGCAGTTGTTACCGCATCAAGTTTTCCGCTTTCTTCAAGACCATTTTCTGATTGATAATTTTTAACGGCTATAATGGTTTCTTCATCATAAATTCCATCTATTTTTCCGTTATAAAATCCAAGTTCGGTTAATTTGCTTTGCACAATTCTGGTTTGAAGCATATTTTGAGTTAAGTCGATATGCGAAACATTCAAGTTTCCGCCAATAAATGCCGACAATGTGATGTATGCCATAAGCACAAAAACCACCATTATTAAACACAAAACAGTTTTTCCATTCAATTTTTTTGTCATAACTACCTCTTAAAAAATTTGTTCACCATTTCAATTATTTTGCTTTTATAACTAATATTGCCCATTTTTGAACTTTCATACATAAAGCAAAGCGGTGGATAAGCAACACACCACCAATTATTTCCATCAGCGTTTCCCAGTTCAATTATGATAGCATCATAAAATCCGCTGGATAAAGTAACATCTTGATAAGTTCTTGCTGGAAAATACTCGTTTTTTACAATTATGTTGCTTATGTAATCAAAACCATTTTCTTTTAAAATGTTATTAACAAATTTTTCTATACTTTTTTTGTTACGAACAAAATATTCGGCAAGTTCTTCTTTGCTTTGAATATTGCAAACATCTTTGGTAATTAAATCTAAAACTTTGTCTTTAATTTTATATTTAATGTTTTGGTCGCAATCTTCATTGCTGTTTGCCCTTATGTGAAGCCTTAAATAATCGGCGTTTGTAAGCGAAGTTTGATTTGACAAGTTAAGATAAAAACAACCAACCACAAACACAAAAAAGAACAAACAAATAACAACAATCTTAAAATATTTCATACTTTGATTGTTAACACTTTTTTTTGTTTTAAACACAAAATAAAATATTTAACAAAAAAACCACCAGTAAAATGCTAGTGGTTTTTATTTTTAATTTAAAATTTATTCAACGTCCCATGTTAATGTTGGCACATTTGTGTAAGAATAAGTATAGTCTCTTATTGTAATGCCATTTTCTGCTGCAACAAGATATTGAACATTGCAATTAAGGTCAGTTACTACTGTGAAATTTAAAGTGCTTGTTCCTTGTGTAAGTTTATAAGTTAAACTATACAAACCATTGTTAATTTGACGAGTTTTATCACTAACTTCATAAGAAGAACTTCCTGCAGTCAAAACATTAATATCTAAAAATTGATAAGCGTATCCATATAATTCTTGTATTGTTTTTGGTCCATTTGTAGTATTTTTTGATGAACTATTATAAAGTCTTTGATTTGCGAAATCATACAATTCAAACCAACTGCTTTCAGAATTTAGCGAATTTGTGGTTTTAAAATAATTTACATTTCTAACATATCTAGCCAATTCTTCACCCAAACTATCTCTGTATGTTTTTTCTGTAACTTGACAACTTGTTGCATTAAGCAAATTTTGCACTGCTTTTGACATGATTGTGTCAAAGTCTTCCACAACAACATAATCTACTTTAACTTCTTTTGATTGATAGGTTATTATTAATGTTTTTTGACCTGCAGACATAGTATCAAAACCTGAAATCATATCTGAACTTATTGTTAGTTCATTTTGAGTGTTATCGCTATATGTTAGAACAAGTTTTGCGTCTAATAAGTCTAGTTTTTCATTAAGTTGGTATTCGGTTTTTATTTCTTTTGAAAGCCCGATATTTGTTAATGTTTTTTCTTTGCAACCAGCAAAAGCAACAACGCCTGCAAAACATGAAACAACCAAAACAAACATTAACAATATTTTTGTTATTTTTTTCATTTTTCTTTCTCCTTAATTCTTTTGTTTTATAACCAAAATTTATGTGCGTTTTATCGCAAATTTTTATTATATATAAAAAAGTATACCCCCCCCCCTGACATTTTGTCAAGACATTTTTAATGATTTTTTAAATTTATTTTTAAAAAATAGCCTAAAATTTTAGGCTATTTTTTGTCAATATTCTGTTTTTAAGATTTAGTCCCTTTAAACAAAACAATTTTTTCATCTTGTTCAAGAGGAAGATTAATATTAGGATTTTGTTCCAAAATTTGTTCTGGTTTTGCAACCAAGCCTTTTGAAATATCCCACAAAGTGTTGCCAGACCTTGCAAAATAAATTTGAAGGCACGCTTCTTTTGGCGATAATGGTTCGCCCACTACCACATCAGTTAAAGCCATTTCTTCACTTGAGTTAAAGGCATTTACGCAAACCATAAGGTCTAGGTCAAGATTAATTTCTTTGCCCTTTTTGCATTTTGGGTCAACTTCTTTAACCATAACGCAAGAAGACAACTCATCACCTTCCATAATTTCGTCAAATCGGTTTTCTAAACTGAACGGAACTTCAACAACAACGGAATTTAATCTTTCTTGGTCGTCATCTGCTTCCATGAAAATTACATTAACACTGCAAAGACCTTCAACAATCACATTGTCGCCATTTTTGTAAGTGTTGGTTACGCTTGCATTTTCTCCGCAATAAGAAATTATTTTCAAAATTCTTGGTGCGTCTTCGTCAATTTCAAGCATTCCGTCAATTTTTTCGTCAAAGCATTTCAAAATATTATTTCCTGCAACTTTAAAACTTTCGATATTCAAATTAAGTTTGTTTTTAAGGCTATAAGCATCAACCACAACTTCATGATTTGAAGTTTGCAAATATGCAAATGATATATCAACTGGAATTACAAAATTAACAACATTTTCACCGTCTTTTGCGTCTATTTGAGTTGTTATTTTGCAGTTATTAACTTCACTTCTAAAAATCATTAATCCTTCTTTTGTGATGCCTTCGCTTTCCAATTCTTCCTTAAATTTATAGCATTTGCAGAATTGTTTTAGTTCTTTGTTTTCTTCACCAGTTTCATAAAGGAAATTAACCATAATAAGCCCTTCAACAGTAAAGTAATCAGTTCCCAAACTATAATCTAAAACTTTAACATTAGCACTCGTTCCTAAAATTTTGTTGATATTATCTTTGCAAGAAAAATTTTCTTCAAAATTAAAACTTGTTTTGTCGCTTTTGCTTAATGTTGAATATTGCACAAAATTACTGTTTGTGATTATATCTTCGTCTGTGCTTGTAAAAGTGTTAACAGTTTCGGTTAAAAGTGCAGTAACAAAAGTTTCAACAGTTGCAATCAATTTTGCATCATCACTTGATGAATTAACTTTTAGTTCAACAACATCGGTTTGGAAAAGTGCAACTGTGTTTGTTAAAATTTCTGGGCTTTCAATTTTTGAAGAAAAATTTTCAGACCCTTCCATTGAAAACAATTCTCCAAGTTCATTTGCATAAATAATGCTAAAACAAACTGTGCCATTAAATTTTAATTCTCCGTTTAGTGCTTCATAGCCATTAATATAACTTGTTGCCCTTGAACACAAAATTTTGGCAATGTTGCCACTTACAACAAGATTTGTTGCAACTTCTTGCTGAGTGCTTCCTAAATTTTTTCTGAATGTGCTATTAATTGCGTTTTGCTCCATTAAACATTTCCCCCTAATAATCTATAATATTTTATAAACCAAAAAATTGTTTTAGAACAAAATTTTTTAATTTTTTAAAATAAAAAATAAATCAAAATATAAATTTGATTTATCTTAATATATATTATTTATATATAATTATTTTAACAGTTTTACAAATCCGCACAGCACTTCGGTGTAAGAATAACTTACAATGCTATTTCCTTTAAGGTCTTTAATTTCAACAGTAAAAACACTTGGATATAAGTTTTGAATAATTCCTTCAAGTTTTTCGGTTTTTTTCCTGCCCCTATTCACAAGCATTTTTATGTTTTTGCCCTTAATTTGCTCAATTTGCTCTTTAATTTCGCAAATGGTTAAATTTGTTTTCATAACACAATTTTTGACAAGAAAAAAATTTTTAAACCAATTGTTAAAAATTAAAAAAGACAACGCAAAGGTTGCCTTTATTTTTTGTTAAAAATCGTCATCGTCGTCATTGTCGTCATCATCGTCCAAATCGTCATCGTCTAGGTCGTCAATGTCGTCATCAAAATCATCGTCAAGGTCTTCAAGTTCTTCATCGTCCAAATCTTCAAGAGTGTTGTCATCGTCATCTAGGTCGGACAAATCAAGTTCTGGTGCGTCAATTTCGTCTTGGTCGTCATTCATTGTGCAAAGTTCGTCAACTTCGTCTTCGTTTTCAGAATCTTCGTTTTCAACATACATACGCCAGTTTTCATCTCTGTCAACATTTCCCGCCAAATTGTCGTCATAGTTTTTCTCTTCTGCGCAGTATGAGCACATATCTTCATTTTCGTTAATATAGTTGCTTTTGCAAATTGGGCAAATTTGCATATTTTCAAGTTCGTCATGCTTTCCAAGAGAAGCAATTTCTGCCTTGCAAACACTGCAAAGTTTGTCTTTCTTTTTAATATAATTCAATTCACATCTTGGGCATCTAATATATTCAACTTTTTCCATAATTTCTCCTAAATTTAAGTCTACGCTAATTATAAATATTTATTATGTAAAAGTCTACTATTTTATACAAAATTTTAAAATTTTTATACACCTTCAAGCAACATTTTGTCGGCAACCAATGCAATAAATTCTCCATTGGTTGGTTTTTCGTTGTTTGAATAAACTTTAACGCCAAAAAGTGAGTTTATATTTTCAATTTTGCCCCTATTCCAAGCAACTTCAATAGCATGACGAATTGCTCGCTCAACCTTGCTTGCACTTGTTTCAAATTTTTCAGCAATAGAAGGATAAAGTTTTTTTGTTATGCTGTTTATAACATCAGGATTATCTATTGCCATTTTTATTGCTTCACGCAAAAATTGATAGCCTTTGATATGTGCTGGAATGCCAACAGTGATAAAAATGTTTGTAATTTTCTCTTCAAGATTTTTGTTTTTCACAACCGAGAAATTTTTGCTTGTTGGTGAAGACAGAACATCAATAATTCGACTTTTAAGAACTTCAAAATTGAAAGGTTTTATCATATAATAACTAACACCCAAATTCATTGCTTTGGTTATAAATCCTTCCAAACTTAAACTTGAAAGAATAATGATTTTTGTGTTTAGGTTAAGTTCGTTTATTTGTTCAATCAAATTAAACCCGTCAACACCGCTCAAAACCACATCCATAACAATAAGGTTTGGTTTAACCTTTTTAATTTCTTCCAGTGCTACTATTCCATTTGTGGCAACGCCAACAACTTCAAATTCACTTGAAGAAAAGTTCTCCTTTAATTCTTTTAATGTTTGCTCGTTTTCATCAACAAGCATAATTTTCGTTTTTTCCATGTTTTTTCTCCTTTTTATTTTCTTTTTTCTTTTTTTCTTTCTTTTGTTTTTAAAACATTAAAATCTTAACACATTTTGTAACAATTTCAAATAAAATACGAAAATTCCAAACAAATCTTTTGACTGAAAAACTCAAAAAATTTGGGTTTTTGTCGAATTTCTTTAACTTTTCCCGCTTTTACAAAAAATTGAAATAAAAAAAAGCATATCAATATCTCAATATGCTTTTAATTCTTTATTAAGTTTTTTTTAATTATTTTTCACTTTTTGTGTGTTTATCAAGCAATTTTCCAACAAGTTCGGTTGATTTATCGCTCATATTAAGTCTATTCAAGTAATATCCGCTTTGGTCATTTTCGCCTGTATATTTAACATAATAATAAATATATCTTGTTTCATAATCAAAATTTTGAGCCATTTCAAAACTTAAATTATCATTTTTTTCAAGCAAAATTTCTTTGTTTTTGTTGTCTAAATTAATTCTAACAATATTTCCGTCAGCATCTTTTCCATAAACAAATTGTCCATAAGCACCAAGATAAGTGAATTCTCCGTCATAAAGTTCAACAATATCGGTTTCTATGTTATCAATGCCTGTTATTCTTAAAAGTTTGCTGTTGTTGCTTACCAAAATATAAACATTGTTTTCTTGTTCCAAATCGTGAATATATTGATTTGAAGAATAAGAAACTATTGTGTATTGTTTTTCAGTTTCCAAATCGTCAATGCTCAATCCATAAATATAAGCATTTGTGATTAAACTGTCTGTTTTTGTATAGTAAATTTGTTTGCTTGAAACTTTTTTGATTGAATATGTTGTTTCATTATCTTTTCTAATAATTGTTTCTTGATTGTTTGTTAAATCGGCTTTGCAAAAAACATTGCCGTTTGTTCCATTTTCGCCGTCTTTGTAACTTCTAGTGTAATATACATATTGGCTTTGTTCAAAAGTTCCAAAACTTGAACAACTTTCGCTTATACAATTTGTGCTTTCAACTTTTGTGCCATTAACGCAAGCGTTATAAAGTTTGCTGTCTTTTATAAAAGTAACAAATACTTTGCCATTAATAAAATTATATTTAATTTGGTCAGCAGATGTAATATTTAGTGCATTTGCAACTTTTGTTATTTTTCCACCATTAATTGAAACAACAAAAACATCAGTTAAATCAAAACGAACTTTTCCAGTGTTATCTTTTTCAGTGTTTGGACTTGTAAAAAACAAAGAGTTCCCAAAAATATGCAAATCAGTATATTCAAATCCTGCAACCTTTGGAACAAGAAGTTCAACATTTTTTAAGGTTTTAACTTCATTGCCATCATCATCGGTTGAGATGTCATACATAAGTTCATTATTTTCAAGTTCTGCTCTATAAATTGCACCATTTTTTGCAGTGCCATAATTATTATCTTTTCCACTTAATGAAGAAGATGAAATATAGCCATTAACAAAATAAAGATAATTACCTTTTTTTACGCAAAGTGAGCCATTATCAGTAACTGCATCAGTGCTTGCAGGACCACCCTTCAAAACTATTTCACCACAGCCTGCCAAAGCAAAAAGTGAAACGAATAATACACAACATAAAATTATACTAAAAAATTTTTTCATTTTATCTCCAATAAACTTTAAAATTACTAATAAATTTTAACAAAATAAAAAAAAATAGTCAATAATTTTAAAACTATTATTAACTATTTTTTATATTTTCACAAAATTTTATTTTAATCCAAAATTATTTCAACCTGATGTCCATTTAATGCGTCTTGATACATCAAATAATATCCATAACCTTGCGGGTTGTTGCCATCTAGTGGAAGCCATTGATAGTAATTTGAATATTCGTCATCGGGCTTAACATTAAACTCGCCCGGAATGCCATAAACAATATATTTTATTTCATTATTTTCATAAATTACCCCAAAGATATAAAAATTTTCACCGCTAGCATTAACTTTAACAAATTTGGAATTTGGAATTATTTCTTCCAGTGCTTTTTCTTCGTCATAATTATTCAAAAGTTCATTTATTTGTTCTTCAACCGAACTTAAAAACTCACTTTTATTATTAGGCTGGGGTTCACTATTTTGATTTTCTTCTTCTTTATTCCATTCGTTTAAACTTTGGTCGACTATTTTTTCAATTTCTTCGTCAGTTTCTATGTCTGAAAAATCGTTTTTATCTTGATTTAACTCGTCATCAAAATTTTGCTTTTTAATGTTTATTTCACTATTTTGCTGATCGTCTAAATTTTCAAAATTAAAATTATTTTGCTGAAAACTTTGCGATTTTAACTCTTTGTTGTTTTCTTCATTTTTATTCTCAAAATCGGACAAAAAAGAATTTTGCCAAACTTTGTTTGTTTCGTTACTTCCCCAAATTAAAATTTCAGATTTGTTATTTTCAATTTGAACCACAACTGCACTAATTTTTTGATTAAGGTCTAGTGCATTATTTATTATGTAATTTTCATCATTTGATAGTTCAACTTTAAATAAGTTATCCCCACATTTTAACCCAAGCAAAAACTTTCCAACGCTTTTTGAAAAATTATAAGTTTTTAAATTAACTAATGTTTTTGTGCTGGTGGTTTCCAAATTCAAAATACCTTTAATGTTTTGGTTTTCTTGCGCACTTGTTAAAATAATGTTTTTAATCATAAATTCTCCTATAACATTATATTATTTTTTTTGTAATAATTTTTAGAACAAAATAACAAAATATAACAAAATATGTCGAATTTATATATGCAAAAAATAGAATTTTTGTTATTTAGTTAATCATTATATAAAAAACAACTTTAAATATAAAGTTGCTTTTATTTTTATTAAATCACTTAATTAAAACAATATTATTTATTTTCAAAAAGTAGTTTATAAATTTTAACCAAATTTTGAATTGAAATTTGTTCGCTTCTAACATTTTCTTTAAGGTTAAGTTGATTTATTATTTGAATTAGTTTATCTTTATCGCAAAAACCTTTAAGATTATTTGTTAAAGTTTTCCTTCGCATAGAAAAGCACGCTTTAACAAAACTGCGATATTTTGCCAAATCTTTTATATCAAACTTGTTTTTAGAAATATCAATTTTTACCAAACTTGAATCTACATTAGGAACAGGAGTGAACATTTTTCGATTTATTTGCCTTACAACTTTTGCGTTAGCAAACGAGCCAATCATAACCGACAAAATTCCATAATCTTTGCTGTTTTCTGTTGCACAAATTCGGTCCGCAACTTCTTTTTGAACCATAATTGTTAAACTATCAAGATTAAATTTTCCTTCCAAAAACTTAAAAATAATAGGCGTTGTTATATAATATGGAAGATTTGCAACAATTTTAAAATTTCCAACAAACTTTTTATTAATTTCAGTTTCATCTGCTTGCAATATGTCTTTAAAGTTTATTTCATAATTTGAAAAGGTTGAAAGATTATTAAATATTCTTTCTTTCAAACTTTCATCAATTTCATAACACACAACTTTTTTTGCTTTTTCACACAAACATTTTGTTAAAGTCCCCACGCCAACACCAATTTCCAAAACTTCGTCATTTGATGTTACGCCCGCATCGCACACTATTGCCTTTAAAAGATTTGTGTCATAAATAAAATTTTGACCATATTGTTTTTTATATTTTAATTCTTCCATTATATTTTATAAAAATCCCTTACATTTTGTTGAATAATTTGGTCTAGTTCTTGAATGTCGATTTGCTTAATTTGGCTTATTTTGTTTAAAACATATCTAACATTTTTGGGTTCGTTTTTTGTTCCCCTTAAAGGTTCTGGTGCAAGATATGGGCAATCAGTTTCGGTCATTATTCGATTTTGTGGCAAAAACTCAATAACTTCAATAGCCTTTTTTGCGTTTTTGAAAGTGATGTTCCCCGTAAATGAAAAATAAGCACCAAACTTTAAAAGTTCTTTTGCGAACTCTTTGCTTCCTGAATAACAATGCACATCAAAACCATACTCAAAAAGTTTTTGATTTTGTTTTATCAAATTAAGCATATCTTCATAAGCATCTCGAAGATGAATAACTATTGGAAGTTTAAGATTATGTGCAAGTTGAACTTGTTTTAAAAATCCATCAATTTGCTTTTGCTTGTCAAAGTTTTCATAAAAATAATCAAGACCAATTTCGCCAATCGCAACAACTTTTTTGCTAGTAGATAGTTCTTCTATTTTTTTTAAATTTTCAAAGTTTGCTTGTTCAATGTTTTCAGGGTGTATCCCCAGCGTGCAAAAAACATTATCATATTTATTTGCTAGTTTAACATTCCCTTCACATTCTTCGATGCTTGCACTTGCAAGAATTATTTTTTCCATTCCATTTTGCTTCATATTTTGCAAAATTTCATCAATTTTTTGTTCACTAAACCCTTGATTAAACAAATGAGCATGTGTGTCAATAAGCATTAACAAACCTCGCTTCCGCTTTCAATGTCTTGTTCTGGAGTTATAAACAAAAGTTTGTTATCGCTTTCGGCATACAAAATCATACCGCTACTTTCTATGCCTTTAATTTTTCTAGGTTTTAGATTTGTGCAAACAACAACATTTTTGTTAACCATATATTCTGGATTATAATGCTTTGCAACGCCACTTACTATTGTTCGTTTTTCACTTCCAATTTCAACCAAAAATTTCAAAAGTTTGTCGGCATTTTCAACCTTTTCGGCACTCAAAATTTTTCCAACTTTAAGTTCAACTTTTTCAAAATCTTCAAATTCAATTTCGGGCTTTGAGTTTTGTTCAAGATTTTCTTGATTTTTATTTTCGCTTTCTATCATTTTATTATATTCCTTTAATTGTTCTTGTTTTATTTGTTCACCTTTTTTTAGCACTTCTTTTAGGTCAAATCGTGGAAATAACATAATTGAACCTTCGCTTATGTTAAAGCAATAATGACTATCAAAATTGTTTAAACTGCAATAATCTCTTGATTTTATATTCAATTTTTCAAGCACTTTTTGAACTGTGTTTGGCATGAAAGGAGCAAGCAAATTAGTGCCAATAACTATTGTTTCAAGCAAGTTATACAAAACAGTTTCAAGCCTATCAGTTTCTCCGTTTTTTGCCAAAACCCAAGGTTCAGTTTCGTCAATATATTTGTTAGCTCGTCTAAACACCGCAAAAATTTCTGACAAAGCATCTGAAATTTTTATTTCGTCCATTTTTTTGTTAAGTTTTTGCAATGCACTTGTTGCAACTTGTTTTAAACTTTCGTCAACATCACAAACAACATTTTTGTTTTCAATTTTTCCGCCAAAATATTTTTGAGCCATTGCACAAGTTCGGCTAACCAAATTGCCATAATTATTTGCAAGGTCGGCATTAATTTTTTCTGTCAACAATTCCCAACTAATAAGCCCATCATCACAAAAGCCCATTTCAGCCAAAACATAATATCTTACTGCATCAACGCCAAAAACGCTTGCTAGGTCGTCAAAATAAAGAACATTTCCTTTTGATTTGCTCATTTTTTCGCCGTTTTGCAAAAGCCAGCCATGCCCATAAATTTGTTTTGGAAGTGGAAGGTCAAGTGCCATTAAAATTATCGGCCAATAAATTATGTGAAACCTTATTATATCTTTTCCAACCACATGAAGGTCTGCTGGCCAAAATTTTTCAAAATTTTTGCTGTGATTTCCGCAAATATCATAACCTAATCCGGTTATATAGTTAGTAAGTGCATCAATCCAAACATAAACAATATGCTTTTTGTCAAAATCAACAGGAACACCCCAACTGAAACTGCACCTTGAAACACACAAATCTTGCAAGCCGTTTTTTATAAAGTTATTATACATTTCGGTTTTTCTCGTTTCGGGCAAAACAAATTCAGCATGAGTATTATAATAGTCAACAAGCCTATCAACATATTTGCTCATTTTAAAGAAATAGGCTTCTTCGGTTGATTTTTTAACTTCTCTTCCACAATCTGGACATTTTCCACCTTCAAGTTGGCTTTCAGTCCAAAAAGATTCACAAGGAGTGCAATACCAACCTTCATAACTTCCTTTATAAATATCACCCTTTTTGTAAAGATAATCAAAAATCTTTTGAACTTGTTGTTCGTGATAATCGTCAGTAGTCCTTATAAATTTGTCATAACTTACATCAGCCAAATTCCAAAGTTTTTGAATTTCACCAGTTACATTATCAACAAATTGTTTTGGTTTTAGACCACTTTTTTTTGCTTTTTCTTCAACCTTTTCGCCATGTTCATCAGTGCCAGTTTGAAAAAAAACATCATAGCCCAAAAGTCTTTTATAGCGTGCGATGGCATCACACAAAATAATTTCATAAGTGTTGCCAATATGTGGTTTTGCCGAAGCATAAGCAATAGCACTTGTTATATAGTAAGGTTTTTTATCCATAATTCCCTCCAAAATCAATAAAACTTTATCAAGTATAACAAAAAACATTCAAAAAGTCTAGCAATATGTAATTTATTTAATGTTTTTTCATATAAATTATTATGAATAAAATTTGGACATTTATTTTTTGTTTGGCTTTAACTATAATGCTTTTTACAAGTCCCGAAAACATTATGAATGTTATTTTTGCAGGCTGTGAAAAGGCCGTTGTTTTGTGCTATTCACTAATTGCTATTTATGCCTTTTGGCTTGGAATTTTGGAAATTTGTGAAGCGTGCGGAATTAATACTAAACTAGCCAAACTTTTATCAAAGCCAATCGACTTTTTGTTTGACAAGCCAGATTTAGAAACAAAAAAACAAATTGCAATAAATTTGTCTTCAAATATTCTTGGCATGGGAAACGCATCAACACCAAGTGGAATAAAAGCCATGCAAGGTCTTGACGACAAATCAACAAGAATAAACAAAGCCATGACGCTTTTTATGCTTCTTAACACTTCTTCAATTCAAATAATCCCCACAACAATAATTGGTCTTCGAATTTCAAACGCAAGCATAAATGCTACCAGCATTATCCTTCCAACAATCTTGGCTTCGTTTATATCAACTTTTGTTGGAATTATGCTTGTGTTTTTGATTGAAAAAATTAAGAAAAAATTTAAAAATAAATCAAAAAAAATATAGTTATTCACTATTTCAAATTTTTTTTAATTATAAAGCGAGTTTTAATGAATTATATTATTCCAATTTTATTGCTTTTGCTTGTTATTTATAGTCAAATAAAACGGCAAAACAATTATGATAGTTTTGTTATTGGGGCTCAAAAAAGTTTGACCCTCGTTTTTGAAATATTTGCAAATATTGTTGCAATTTTTTTGATTATTGAACTTTTTAAACAAAGTGGAATAAGTGCTTTTTTGCAAAAATATATATCCCCTGTTTTTGGCATCTTTGGCATACCAAAAGAACTGTGTGAACTTATTGTTTTAAAACCTTTTTCTGGAAGTGGAAGTTTGGCACTACTATCCGACATTTTCTCTAGCTTTGGAGTTGATAGTTATATTGGCAGATGTGCAAGTGTTATAATTTCGTCAAGCGAAACAGTTTTTTATGTTACAACAGTATATTTTTCAAAAACCAAAGTAAAAAATATGGGTTATAGCATTCCTCTTGCTTTGTTTGTTACATTTTTATCCAGCATTTTGGCATGTTTGTTTTGCAAAATATTTTAAAAAAAATCCTAGAATTTTCTAGGACTTTTTTTATTCGTTAATATCGGTTTTTGTTTTGCTGTTAGCCTTATAGTCAATCATATCATTTTTCCAAAGAATAATTTTTCCCTTACTAAGGATTGGTGAAATGATAAGCCATAAACCAGCAATACAAACAAGAATATAAACAATTATACTTCCAGCATTATAACCACCAAAAATAGCATCTACCATATTCCAGTTAAAAATTCCAACTAGTCCCCAGTTTAATGCACCAACAATCACCAAAATAAGTGAAATTAAATTTGCTATAATCATAATTTTTTCTCCTTTTTGTTAGTTTAAAACAAAAATAGAAAATTATGCATAAAAGATTAATATCAACAAAAAGATATTATTTGCAAGCAATTATAATCTCATATTAAAAATTTTTATTACGCAGTTAATTCAACCCCATCTTTAAAAAGTTTAACATTTTTATTAAAACTTGTTTTAGCATTTAATGTTGCTTTTGTAAATTGAGTGGCATTTCCATCACTATTTTTATAAGTGAATTTTGAACTTATTTTTAATTTAGCGTTTGCTCCAGAATTTGCAAATGTGCCACTAAACATACCACTCCAATTTGTTGCATTTTGCATATCAAAACTCGTCAAATCAAGTTCAGTTAAACTTGCACAATTAAAGAACATACTAGCAAAATTTTGAACTTTGGTAACATCAAATTTTGAAAAATCAAAACTTTTTAGGCTTGAACAATTATAAAACATAGCATTTATACTAGCATCAGCCGACAAACTTTCTGTTAAAAACAAATCGCTGTCAATTTTTATTTCGGTTAATTTTGTGCAACCAGCAAATAAATTATAAAAAGATGTAACTTTGTCTGTTTTAAAATTTGTCAAATCCAATGTCTCGATATTAGCACAATTAGCAAACATACTCCAAATTGAACAAGCCGTTGACGTTGGCAAATAAAAATTTTTTAAATTAATATTTTTTAATTCTGTGCACCCATTAAAAAGAGAACTGCTTGACGTGTTTGCAATAATTTTTCCATCGCTTACAAAGGCAATATCAGCGTCCGTTTTTTTCCAAATTTCAAGTTTGCCTTTATCGTTAGTGTCAAGTTTTGCATCTAAACTTGTAGTTAAAGTGCTATCCAACGCAAAACCAGAAAGTTCTGTTGTGTCTGATTTTTTGAAAAATCCAAGGCTTGTTAAACTTGCATAATTAGTTAAAACGGCTTTAAAATTTGTTGCATTCAAAAAGTTAACTTTTTGATTAATTATTCCGTCCATTTCGTCAAAGGCTGCACTTTCAGTCAAATTGGCTTGCTGTATTGCCATTATTTTGCAAGTAACTTCGGTTTTTTCAACTTTTTTGTTAAAAGATAATGGTATTTCGGCTTTTATATTTATTGCGTGTTCACTTGTTCCACTTATCTTTCCTACTATTTTGTTTGTTACAACTGTTGTTGTGCCTTGTTTGTAGGTTTTTATTCCATTGTTTACATAAACATTTGTGCCATCGTCTGAAAAATACATTGCTTCTTCAAAAACATTTTTTGTGTCTGTTAGATATACAAGATAATAGGCAGGTTCACTGTTTTTTAATTTGATTTTTAGTGGAATATTTATTGTATCGCCTGGCATTATATTTCCACCACTTGAATAATCTCCATGCGACCTTGTTATGTCAAAATCGATTGTTTTTGTGGCTTCAACCACTCCGCTTGTTATGTCTAGTTCTATTGTTCCAAAGGTTAAATTGCCTGAATAACTTTCTTTGTCTTTAAACCACGCAAAGGTGATTACTGACATACATGAAAATATTATTAATGATATTATTAATATTATTGTTTTTATACTTATTTTTAATCTTTTTGTTTTCATTAAAAAATCAACCCTCCATAGGTTGACCATTTTTTTTGTTTAATATTGGCAAATTAACATTCTTTGCCTTAACCTTACTTTGGTCAACCGCAAGTGTGGTCAACCGCAAGTGTTTCGTTTCTTTATATATTTAGTCTTTCTCTATCCATTAAAAAATATGCCATATTTGGCATATTCTTGTCAAACGAAATTAGAATATTTTTTAAAAAATATTTTATTTTTTCTTATATCCTTTTCAATGTGCCTGTGGCACTCAAATGAAATTAGAATATTTTTAAAAATTATTTTATTTTTTATTTTAATAAGTGATAAGTGCAAAGTTCATAATTGCACTTAAATGTTTTTGGCATAACTTTAAAATTTATTTAAAAAAGTTTGCATAAAAAAACCACTCTATCGAGTGGTTTAATATCTGAATCTAAATTGGTAAGACCTTTCCTTGTCTTTCACCTTACAAGTGTTTCCACTTGCTCAT
>CAKVLQ010000006.1 GCA_934757845.1 uncultured Clostridia bacterium | reverse complement strand
CAGAACTTACCTGACAAGGAATTTCGCTACCTTAGGACCGTTATAGTTACGGCCGCCGTTCACTGGGGCTTAAATTCGGTGCTTCGGATTGCTCCTAACACTTCCTCATGACCTTCCAGCACCGGGCAGGCGTCAGCTCCTATACTTCAGCTTGCGCTTTAGCAGAAACCTGTGTTTTTGATAAACAGTTGCTTGGGCCGTTTTACTGCGACCACCATTACTGGTGGCACCCCTTCTCCCGAAGTTACGGGGTCATTTTGCCGAGTTCCTTAACAATGGTTATCCCGTCGGTCTTATGATTCTCTCATCGTTCACCTGTGTCGGTTTGCGGTACAGGCACCTTATATCTATCTAGCAGCTTTTCTCGTCAGCGTGGATTCATTGGCTTTACTACTAAATTCGCTTGCCATCGTAACTCAGGCTTTTCTACAAGCGTACTTCACTACTTGTAACCCTAATTACTTAGCCACACATCTCCATTCGTGTGGTCCAACTATCCTTCTGCGTCCCTGCATCGACTCTTAATCGATATACGGTGGTACAGGAATATCTACCTGTTGTCCATCGACTACGCCTTTCGGCCTCGCCTTAGGTCCTGACTAACTCTGGGTGGATTAACCTTCCCCAGAAAACCTTGAACATTCGACCGTGTAGTTTCTCGCTACACTCTCGCTACTCATGCCGGCATTCTCTCTTGTATGCAGTCCACAGCCCCTTTCGATACTGCTTCTGCCCACATACATTGCTCCTCTACCGATAGTATTACTACTATCCCTAAACTTCGGTGATAAGTTTTAGCCCCGGTAATCTTCGGCGCCCTGTCACTCGACCAGTGAGCTATTACGCACTCTTTAAATGAGTGGCTGCTTCTGAGCCAACATCCTGGTTGTTTAAGTAACAAGACATCCTTTACCACTTAACTTATACTTTGGGACCTTAGTTGTAGATCTCGGCTGTTTCCGTTTTGACAATGAGACTTATCTCACACTGTCTGACTCCCTGAAAACAATTGGTTGGTATTCGAAGTTTGATAAGGTTCGGTAGGCGGTGAAGCCCCCTAGCCCATTCAGTGCTCTACCCCCAACAATCTTTTAACAGAGGCTAGCCCTAAAGCTATTTCGAGGAGAACCAGCTATATCCCAGCTCGATTAGAATTTCTCCGCTATCCACAAGTCATCACCGACTATTTCAACAGGCGTGTGTTCGGTCCTCCACAAGGTGTTACCCTTGCTTCAACCTGCTCATGGATAGATCGCCAGGTTTCGGGTCTACAATATGCAACTAGTCGCTCAATTAAAACTCGCTTTCGCTTCGGCTCCAGAACTTAATTCCTTAACCTTGCTACATATCATAACTCGCCGGCCCGTTCTACAAAAAGTACGAGATCACACTGGTATTGCTACCGTAGTGCTTTCTCAGCTTGTAAGCATATGGTTTCAGGTTCTATTTCACTCCCCTCCCGGGGTTCTTTTCAACTTTCCTTCACAGTACTATACGCTATCGGTCACTTGGTCGTATTTAGCCTTAGGAGATGGTCCTCCCACATTCACACCGGATTTCTCGTGTCCTGTGCTACTCTGGATACTAACAGGTAAAACAAAAATTTCGCTTACGAGACTATTACTCTGTTTCGTCTTGCTTTCCAGCAATGTTCAACTATTTTTGTTCAGTCCGTGTGTTAGTCCTAACCCCAAATTTGACAAGCAAATTTGGTTTGGGCTCTTACCCTTTCGCTCACCACTACTCAGGCAATCATTAATTTATTTTCTTTTCCTACGGGTACTTAGATGTTTCAGTTCCCCGCGTTCCCTTCATTACACTATGTATTCGTGTAGATGACACTAGCAGATTAATGCTAGTGGGTTTCCCCATTCAGACATCTACGGATCAAAGTTCATTTGCAACTCCCCGTAGCTTATCGCAGCTTATCACGTCTTTCTTCGGCGCCAAGTGCCAAGGCATCCACCATACGCTCTTTATAGCTTGATCGTATACGTTCATCCTTAGCAATTATAATAAATAATTTGCTTTTAGATATTATTGTTAATTTAATTAACTCAGCGTAAATTGTTTCGCAATTAAAAAGGCAATTACCTTTAAAATTTTGAAGATACTCTATTTACACGTTATTGTTATAACATTTTGATATTTGATATCGTTCTATCTAATAATATGCAGTTGTCAATGTGCTTTTGTCGCCCCGTTTTTTGGTTTGACTTTGCTATTCTATCACAATGAAATTAACTTGTCAACAGTTTTTTAAAAGTTTTTTAAATTTTTTTTAAAATTTTTTTAAACTAATTTTTTAACCATTTTTTTGCTAGTTTCATGACAATTTCAAATTGCCTTCTGCGATTGAACGCAAAGACTATTATACTCATTAAAAAATAAAAATCAAGCATTTTTTACAAATTTTTTAAAATTTTTTTATTTTTTTTCATTTTTCTTATTTTCATAACAAAAAACCCTTTATTTATAAGGGTTTTAGCAAATTATATGTTAAAAAATTTTTTTTATATTATATTAAAATTATTATTTAATTTAGTTTATCTATAAAAATATCTTTAAAAATATTAAAATCTTCTTTTTTAATTTCACTGCAAAGAATTATGCTTTTGGGTGAAAGTATTATTAAACTTTTAAGCAAATCTTTAAAATTTTGCTTTTTGCTATAATTAATTTTTTTATAAGTTATTTTTTCGTTGTTTATAGTTTTCAAAAAATATTTCTTTCCTTCACTAAACAAACAAACTTTATCAACATTGCTTTCAAGTTCTGATAGCAAATATCTTGTTAAGTCTAAATTTATTGCATAAACTTTTAACAAACTTGCATTGTTTTTTATAAGTTCAACCAAATGAAGCCATTTTTCTTTTAGGCTAATAAGTTTAAAATTAAAAAATCCATCTAAACTTAATGTTTCGTTAAGCATCAATGCTTGCCTTATCAAATTTTTGTCATATTCTTCGTCAAAGCAAAATAATGTTTGTTTAACCATAAGTTCAAAAATTTCATTATTAAATAAATTTGCCGAAAGCGAGTTTAAAATTTCGGTTTTATAATAGTTATATATAATATTAACAATATAATTATATATATATTTATAAACTTTTATAAACATTTTTTCGTTTTGCTCGGTTGCAATCAAAAGTTTTCCATTTTTTTCAAACAAAACAACCACGCCTTTGCTTGTTTTAAAAACCCGCTTTAAGTGTTTTCTTAAAGGCAAAATATATTTAAGTTGATTTTGATTAAAATACAAACAAAATTCCCACATACAATATTATTGTATGCAAGCAGATTTTAATTACTCTTAAAAAATAAATATTATTTTATCAATTTTTATAAGGTTTTGCGTTTGATTTTTATTTTACAAAAGAATTTCTTTTATCAAAATTTTATCTTCACTTTTTATCCTAAAACTATCTCGGCTTTTTGAAACAATCATCTTTTTTGTTTTTTCTAAAAATTCATTACTATTCTTTTCTAAAAACTTAATTGTATCTTTAAAGTTTTTGGCAAGGCTTGTGGCAATAAGCCAAGAAATTGCCATTTGAATATAATAACTTTCTTTTTGGCTTGATAATGTTAACATTAAAATTTTTTCTATATTTGGTTCATCTATATAATAGTCCATCAATAAAACTATCCCAAAGCGAACAATAAAATCATTTTTGTTTTTCAAACATTTTTTTATATAATCAAAATATAATCTTTTATTTTTGCCAACACATTTCAAACTTGAACAAAAACTGTCAACAACACTCCAATTATCAAAAATATTTATATATTCATCAATTTTAGAAATTCTTTTCGCTTCGTCCATTTTTGTTCCAGCCAAAACAAACCCAAAGACCAAAATTTCTTCATAATAGCAAAACATTGTTTGGCTTAAAATTAAATTTTCACAACCACTTTTTACAATTTCTTTTGCCAAACTTCGCAAAAAAGGAATTTTTAGCCCCAAAATTTTAAATTTTGTGCTAATTAGTTTTTTATCAAACTCACTCTTGTTTATACTTCTGTTATCTTCTAAAAACTTTAAAAAGTCGTTATAATTTTCAAATTCCATATCTTAATTATATCAAAATAAAAAAATAAACCATAACAATTTTGGTTTATTATTTTTAATTAAGATATTTTGTTTAAACTTGTTTCAAGTTCTGTGTTGTTTGCTTTTTTAATTTGCTTAACTTCCCTATTATGATTTATTATCCAAACCACCATATCAACACTAATAACCACAAGGTTAAAAAGATATAGCCACATAACATAAGTTATGTTTCCTGATAATATTTTGCTTGCAAGCCCACAAATATAGCCCAAAATAATAACAAGCGTAAACACCAAACTCTTTCCATTAGTTGATTTTGATTTTATCCCTTTAATAACTGAAATTGGCCAAGACAAACCAAAGCAAACAAGCATTGCAACTTCAAAAATTTGTGCCATAATATTTTTCTCCTTTTTAAGTATTATATCACTTGACAAATCATAATGTATAATATATATTATTTATAAAATTAATAACTTTTAGGAATGTATTATGGAATTAACAAATTTAAGATATTTTTATTGCGTTGCACAAATTGAACATATCACCAAAGCGGCAGAAAAATTGCATATTGCCCAGCCAGCCCTTTCAAAATCAATTAAAAGTTTAGAAACTGAACTTGGCGTTAAACTTTTTTATAGAATTGGAAGGCAAATAAAATTAACCGATTATGGCAAATTTTTGAAAGACAAACTTAAACCGATTTTGCAAGAACTTGATTCGTTGCAAAATGAAATTGAAAATTTGGCTAACACAAACAAAAATCAAATTTGTTTGAATGTTCTTGCAGCATCAACAGTTATCACAAACATAATAACAAAATTTAAGCAAGAAAACCCACAAGTTGTTTTTAAAATATCACAACAAAAAAACGAATTAAACAATAATATTATTATAAACACAACTTCAAAAGATGATGTTAAAAAAATTAAAACCGATAAATTTGATATTATTGAAGAAGAAATTTTTATTGCCGTCCCAAAAGATAGCGAAATAGCAAAAAAAGATGAAGTTGATTTAACCGAACTAAAAATGCAAAATTTTATTGCACTTTTAGGTTCAAAGCAATTTAGACCCCTTTGTGACACTTTTTGTGCTATGTCTGGATTTCACCCAAAAATCACTTTTGAAAGCGATTCGGTTATTGCAATAAAAAACTTAATTTCGGCAGGAATTGGAATTGCTTTTTGGCCAAAATTTTCGTGGGGCGAAATTGATAAAAAACATATTAAATTATTAAAAATAAAAAATCCTATATGCAAGCGAGAAATTGTTATAAGCCAAACACAAATTGAACAATCTGAAATTGAAAAGAAATTTTATAACTATTTGGTTTTAAACCTAAAAACCTTTGCAAAAGAATAAAAAAATCGGGTTTTGCCGATTTTTTTATTTTAACAAAATTTATTCAAGACTTTCTAAATAATTTAATTTCAAATTACCATTATTATATTTTATAAGCAATGTGTCATTAATTTCTTTTGAATAATAAGTATCTTTTGACACTTCAATCGAAATTTTTTGCTCATCAACAACTATATAAAGTTTATAATGCGTCGTCATTCCCCTATTAGAACGGCTCACCCTTTTATCAACAATTACATATTCTTGCCTTACAAAATTTTTATTAAAACTTGTGTTCAAAATATCAATAAAAAGCAAACTATAACTATACGACAACACCAAAGCAATTATTACAACACCAATTTTTGTCCAAACATTTTTTGCAAAAATTTGAAATATTTGCCTAAATATTGTAAAACCTAAAATAAAGAATATAATCATAATTATTCCAAAAGGAATTAAGGAATAAAGAAAAATTTTATCGTTTAAATAAGAATGACTTATAAGATTTACAAAAAATACAATAAAAATAAAACAAATAGTTATAGGCATTTTTTTGTCAAAAAACTTTGCAGTTTTATATTTAGTTTTGTAAAGCCAAAAATCAATTAACAAATATATTAACAAAATTGTGTTATAAGCAAACAAAATAACATAAGTTATATCGGTTTTAAAAAGCCAAAAGAAAACCGAAATTACAGCGTTAATAATATAACATAAAAAACTTAAAATTATTTTCTTTTTGTTTTTGGTTTGAATAAGATTTTGAACAAACATTAAAATAAACAAAATTTCCAATATAACTAGAACAATAATATAAACTATCTTTTTCCCACTATCCCCAACCGGCAACCTGCTTTCAAAAATAGTTAATGCTAAAAAGATAATTAGAATTATCCAATAAGTTGTGGAAAAAACAAAATTTATTTTATTTTTTTTGTTTTTAGGCTTAATTTTTTCTTTATTTTCATTTTTTTCTTCCATAGTTTTATTTTAACATAAAAAAAGAAAAAACCAAAATTAATTTGGTTTAAATTTCATCAACAAGCCCTAATAAATAATCAGTTGTAACATTAAAAAATTTGGCAATATCCATAAGCATTCCAAAAGACGGCTCTTTTCCCCTTGTTTCCCAATCAGTAACAGCGGTTCGAGTTAGGTGAAAACTTTCAGCCAATTTTTCTTGCGACAAATTTCTTTCAAGCCTTAATTTTTTCAATCTTTGTCCAAATAAACTTTTCATAATATAATTATTTTAATATTTTTAAAAAAAATACTTGACAATGTGTCTATCTGACACCATAATGTAAATGTGAATAGAATTTAAACAAAAGATTAAGTTTTTTCTCAATTTTTCTTTTTGAGTTTTAATTGATTAAAAAAAATAGTTGTTATTTCCCGCTATTCACATAACAACAAAAAAATCAGCAAAATGCTGATTTTTTTATTTTTAATTTAACACCATATAACCCCACAAACATTTGCACAATCAACTAAAATGTAATCATCACATTTTAATCTATTTTATGGTTTTTTAACCCAACCAAGCAAATCTTCATATTTCATTTTTCCATCTGCAAGCGATAATCCAATCTCTATTAATTCATCATCAGAATATTTCATTTTTATGCCATTAATTGCAAAAAAAGATAACATTACAAGCAAACCAATTCTTTTGTTTCCGTCAACAAAAGCATGATTAGACACCAAACAAAATCCCAGTCTTGCCCCTTTTTCTTCTTTACTTGGATATAATTCAACGCCATCAAATGTTTGATATACGCTCTCAATAGCAGAATCTAAAAGTCCAAAATCTCTTACGCCCGCTGTTCCGCCTGACGACTTTATTACAAGTTGTTGCAAAAGCAAAACTTTTTCTTTGTCAAATTTAATCATTTTGCAAGCTCCTTAAACGCTTTTTCATGTTCCGTTAATATCATATTTGCAACAATAGTAATCAACTCATTTTCACCTTCACTTTTTTCTATTTTTGAAATAACATATTTAGGTTTGTTGTTTTTTAAAATAATAACATCACCATTTTGTTCAACACTTTTAACAACTTTTGAAAAATTTTGATTTGCGTCTGTTATTGAAACTAAATTTTTTGTATCAATTTTCATAATATCTCCTTATTAATATTATAAACAAAAAATAGGTTAAATACAACCTATTTTTTTTAATTTTTTTAAATTTTAACAACTTTGTTTATGAATATTAATCAAAATTCCTATCCCCGCCATAAAAACAACAAGTGCAGTTGACCCAGCCGAAATGAATGGAAGTGGCACTCCTGTTGGTGGAATACTTCCTGTTACAACCGCAATGTTGATTAAAACTTGGGTTGCAATAATCGAGATTATTCCGCTTGCAAGATAGCAACCAAATCGGTCTTTTGCATGAAAAGCAATTTTTATTCCTTGATAAATTAACACTCCAAATATAAGCATTAACAAAAAACACCCAAAAAAGCCTGTTTCTTCGCCAATTATTGAAAATATAAAATCACTTTCAGAAAATGGAAGAAAGAGATATTTTTGCCTTGAATTAAATAACCCCACACCAAAAAGTCCACCACTAGACAAACTATACAAACTTTGAATAAGTTGATAACCTTCGCCTTGGGGATTTGCCCAAGGGTTGATAAACGCAACAAGTCTTTCCATTCGATATGGCTCAATAACAATAAGCAAAACTCCAAGACAAATTACAGGAACACCCAAAATAAGAAAATGTTTTATTTTTGCCCCACCGACAAAAAGCATCAAAAACATTGTAAGCCCCACACAGATTGTTATGCTCATGTTTGGTTCAAGCATAATCAAAACACAAAAAACTGCCCCAACACACAAAATAGGAATTATGCCCTTAAAGGTTTTTATAATATCTTTGTTTTTGGCAAGATAACCAGCACAAAAAACAACAAAACAAAATTTTGCAATTTCACTTGGTTGAATTGTAAAACCTGGAAGTCTTATCCACCTTTGTGCCCCATAATTTGAAACGCCAAGACCAGGAATAAATACTATTGCAAGCAAGATTATTCCCACAAACAAAATTGGAATTTTATATTTTTCATAAAGTTTATAGTCTATTTTGCTGGTAAGTATCAATGCAGCAAGTCCAATTATTGCTCCTATTATTTGTTTTGTCAAAAAATAATATTTGTTTCCATAATTAATTTCTGCCGAATAACTTGACGCACTATAAACAAAAATAAATCCAATAACAACAAGCAAAAGAGTGCTTAACAAAAGCCAAATATTTGTTTTTTTGTTTTTTATAAAAATATTTTTTATTTTTATTTTATTTTTCACTTTTCAATTCCTTAACACAATTTTTAAAAACATCGCCACGCTCTTCAAAATTTTTGAACATATCAAAACTTGCCGTTGCAGGACTTAACAAAACAACATTCAAATTTTCAGCTTTGGCAAAATTCAAACTTGCTTCAACCATAAACTTAAAATTGTCAAATACTTCAACATTCAAAAAGCCATTTTGTTTTGCACAAAGCATAATTTTGTCTTTAGTCTTGCCTATCGCAAAAATTTTTTTAACACAACTGTTTATTGGAAACAAATTTGAAAAATCACAATTTTTATCACTTCCACCCAAAATTAACAACACATTGTTGTTTTCAAAGCAATTTAAGGCTGTTAGCGTTGATTTTGTTGTTGTAGATTTGCTGTCGTTATAAAAACTTATTCCATCAATATTATCAACAAATTCTATGCGGTGAGAAAGCCCAAAAAAAGTTTCCACGCCCCCTTTTATTTGCTCATTACTTATTCCAAAAAGTTTGCAAGCCACCACAGCACACAAAACATTTTGAATGTTATGCTCGCCTTTAAGTTTTATGCTGGAAAGAGTTAAAACTTCTTCGCAAACACCATTATTAAAATAAATTTTACCGCCATCTAAAAATGCACCTTTAACTTTATTTTTTAAACTAAAATAAAATTTTTTTGCTTTGGTTTTTATATTTTTTATTTTTTCTTCATCAAAATTTAAAACAGCAAAATCTGAACTTTTTTGATTGTCAAACAATTTCTTTTTTGCATTAAAATATTCAGCAAGTGAAAAATGCCTGTCAAGGTGGTTTTCGCAAAAATTTAAAAAGCACGCAATATTGCTTCGATATTTTTGGCTTGCTTCAAGTTGAAAACTTGACACTTCAACAACATAAGTTTTTCGTTTTGATAAACTAACTTCTTTTGCAAAACTATTGCCTATATTCCCAACCAAACTTGTTTTTTTGCCTGCATGACATAAAATGTGATAAATCAAACTTACTGTTGTGCTTTTGCCGTTGCTTCCCGTAACCGATATTATTTTGCCTTTTTTAAACAAATATGCAAGTTCAATTTCGCTTATAATTTTTTTGCCCAAAATTTGAGCCAAAATCAAATTTTTGTTTGTTAAACTAATTGACGGGCTTACAACAATAAGGTCAATGAACGAAAGTAAATTTTCAGTTATCGCTTCAACTTTAACAATGTCATCACAAAAATTTGGTAAATTTGAAAAATTTTCTTTGTTGTCGTCATAGCAATAAACTTTGGCTTTGTGCTTTTTTAACAGTTTTATTGCACCAAGCCCACTTTCTTTTAAACCATATACCAAAACTTTTTTATTAAATAAAATCATAACTTCCTTTCGGTTAGAAGAAAATTATTTGCAATACCTCACAAATCACTCCAACCATAATTGTTATAATTATATATATGGCAACAATCTTGGTTTCATGAATACCTTTTTTTTCTAAATGATGATGAAAAGGTGCCATCAAAAACATTCGTTTTTTTGTTAGTTTAAATTTTGCAACTTGCAAAATAACGCTAACACTTGAAACAACAAACATAACCCCTAAAATTGGAATAAGCAAAGTTTGTTTTGTAAAAATATTTAAACACGCTATAAGTGCCCCAAGTGCAAGAGACCCCGTGTCGCCCATAAAAATTTTTGCTGGGAAACTGTTGAACAACAAATACGCCAAAAGTGAACCTATAGAAGAAGCCATAACAAAAAATAAATTTTTGTATTCTTCCATAATAATTAGGCTTGTCCCCATGTTTTTTAGACTAACAAAAATAGTAAAAAAGATAACTGCAAAACTTGTTATATAACTCAAACTAACCCCGCCCGCTAGTCCGTCAAGCCCATCAGTTAAATTAACACTATTAGTAACCGCCAAGAACACCAAAACAGTAAAAGGAATATAAAAAACACCCAAATTTAATTCAATATTAAAAAATGGAACATAAATACTACTTCCAACAAGCGAACTTGAAAAAGCAAAATATGAAACAATTAAACTTATTGCAATTTGAAAAATTATTTTTTGATAAGGTTTTAGCCCCAAATTATGCTTATGTTTTATTTTCAAAAAATCATCTAAAAATCCAACAAGACCAAAGCAAACAAACACACCCAAAGTTAAAAGAGAAAGTTTTGCATTGCCGTTAATAAATATAAACGAAGTTAAAATTATTCCAATCAAAAAAATAATTCCACCCATTGTTGGCGTGCCAGTTTTTTTGTCATGCATATCAACATATTCATAAAGTGGCTGACTAACCTTCATTTTTTTTGTTATTTTAATAACAAGTGGTGAAATTATTAAACAAACAATAAAACTAATAGTTATTGCTAAAAAGAATTTGTCCATACTTTATTTTATTGTTTTTATAGGTTTTTTATTCGTTTTGAAACAACAAAATAATCACTATATTTTATCTTTTTGTTGTTAATGTCTTGATATTCTTCTGTGCCTTTTCCAATTATGCACAAAACTTCATTTGGCTTTAAATTTTTTATTGCAAAGTCAATGGCTTTTTCTCGGTCTTCAATAATAATTCCCTTTCCTTTTGCTCCCCACAAAATTTCTTCGCAAATTATAAGCGGATTTTCAAATTTTGGGTTGTCGGAAGTAATAATAACTTTTTCGCAAAAATCTTTTGCGATTTTGCCCATAATTTCTCGCTTTGTTTCATCTCGGTTTCCAGGGCAACCAAAAAGAGCAATAATTTTATTATTCCCCAAACTTTTTATGCTTAAAAAAACTGTTTTTAAACTCTCTGGCGTGTGAGCATAATCAATTATTATATATTTGTTATCTTTAAGGCAAAAAACATCAAATCGCCCTTTTACTGGTTTTATAGAAGAAAGAATTTTTTGATTAACAACAAATCCTAATTCTTTGCAAACTGAAATAGCACACAATATGTTATAAACATTAAATAAGCAAGGCACAAAAACTTCAACTTTTTTGCAAAAGCCCTCAAATATAAGTTCAAAAACACTTTTTTGAAGTGTGGTTTTAACATTTTTTGCACAAAAATCGGCTTTTTTTTGCAAAGAAAAGGTTTTCGCATCAATTTTACCATAAATAATACTATAAAGTTCTTCACCTTCAATGCAATCAATATTTATTATGGCTTTTTTTGTGTTTAATGCGTTAAAAAATGAAAATTTTGTTTGTTTATAGTTTTCCATTGTTTTAAAAAAATCCAAATGGTCTTGCGAAAAATTTGTGAAACAAACAATATCGCACTTTAAATTTTCAACTTTTTTTAAACTTATTGCATGGGCTGAAATTTCCATAACCACAACATCACTTTTTGCTTTTTTTGCCTTATCAAAAAGTTTATAAAGAACAAGCGGGTCTGGTGTGGTTAAAGTTTCTTTTAATTTTTTGTTATTAATATAAACTCCACTTGTTCCAATAACCGAACATTTTTTGTTATTTTTTTCTATAAATTGTTTAATAAAATATGTTGTGCTTGTTTTTCCGTTTGTGCCAATAACACCAATAAGTTTAAAACTTTTTGTTGGGTGATTATAAAAATTATCGCATAGTTTTGAAAGTGCACTTCTTGTGCTTTCAACAATAATATAAGGAAGATTAGTGTCAATTTCTTTTTCACAAACAACAAACTTTACACCCAAAACTTCAAATTTACTTGCCAAATTGTGGCTGTCGAAATTAAAACCTTCTATGCACACAAACAAACTATTTGCAATTTTTTTGCTTTTTGTGTTGTCGCACAAAGTTTTTATATCAATTTTTAATGTTTTTTCATCAAAATTTACACATTTTTTAACTTTTATTCCATCAATTATTTTTTCAACTTTCATGTTCAGTCTCCAACAAAATAATTGCCCGCTCTCTTACTTTTGTGTTTGGTGCTGGAGTTTGTTTCAAAACAATTCCACCATCGCCGTCAAGTTCATATTGCAAATTTAGTGTGCTCAAAATTGAAACCGCTTCCGCCAAACTTTTTCCAACCAAATTTGGCATAGTAATATTTTCTTCGCAAAGTTTTTGGTCATTTTCAACATCGCCAGTAGGCAAAATATTTTTATATTCTATTATGCCTTCAAAAACTTCTTTTGCATAAGGCGTTGCAACTATGCTTCCATAATATGCCCCGCTTGATGGTTCATCAACCACAACTAGGCATATATATTCTGGGTCATCTGCTGGAAAACCACCAACAAAAGATGAAACATATTTTCCATTTATTTTTCCATTTTCATATTTTTGACTTGTGCCTGTTTTCCCAGCCACTCTATATCCTGGAATAAACGCATTAACACCATTTGCTTTTTTAATAACTTCTTCAAACATCATTTTAATGGTGTCGCTTGTTTGGGTTGAGATAACTTTGCTAACTTCGGTTTTTGAATTTTCACTTATCACCATATTATTGCTGTTTGTTATTTTACTGCAATAATAAGGTTTTAAAAGTGTTCCACCATTAACTACACAACAAATTGCATTAATAAGTTGAATTGGAGTAACCGCTATTGCCTGCCCAAACCCCATTCTTGCAAGGTCTACCTTTTGGGCAGTTTCTCTATTCATAACAATTCCACCACTCTCGCCAGGAAAATCAACTCCCAAACTCTCGCCAAAGCCAAATTTGTCAAAATATTCATAAAGTTTATCTTCCCCAAGACGAAGTGCCAAATCTACAAAAACCGAATTGCAACTGTTGCACAAGCCTTCGGTCATGTTTTGAGAGCCATGTCCATGAAGTCGCCAACACTTTATTTTTTGTCCGTCAACAATTCTAAAACCAGGGTCATAAAATCTATCATTTGGATTTGTTAAGCCTTCTTCAAGTGCCATTGCAGTTGTTAAAACCTTAAATGTTGAACCAGGCTCATAAACATCAACCAAACTTAAATTTTTTGATTGTTCATTTAATTTTGAAATATCATTTCGAGGAAGTTCGTTAAGGTCTAAACTTGGTTTTATGCCGTTCGCCAAAATTTCACCAGTTTTTGGATTCATAACAATAATTTGACAACTTTTTGGCTTTTCGTTTTGCATAATTTTTTCACACATTTCTTCTGCCAGTTTTTGAATATTATAGTCAATAGTAAGATAAATATTATTTCCGCTAACTGACGGAACAAAACTATCAAGCGTGTTTAAAAGTTCTTCGCCTTTTATTGTTGTTTGCTTATTATAATATCCATCAATTCCAGTTAAAAATTTGTTATAATAAAGTTCAATTCCGCTTTGCCCGATATTATCTATAGTTGTATATCCCAAAATTTGGCTTAAAAAGTTGCCATAGGGATAATATCTTTTGTTATTTTCGCTATAATAAATTCCTTCAAGATTTCTTGCTTTTAAATTAACCACTTGTTCACTTGTTGCTTGCATTTTAATTAAACTTTCACTAACAAATCTATTGGTTACTTTTGCGTAAGTTTTTTCAAAGTCAACATCAAGTTCTTCGCATAATGCTTTTGTAACTGTATGTGCATCTTTAACACTTATTGCTCTAACATAAATGTTATAACTTGTGTAAGACACGGCAAGTGGCACACCATTTGTATCAAAAATCGTGCCCCTTTTTGCATTAAGTGGCAAATCTCTAACCCATTGCGATTCTCCCCTTTTTAAAAGGGTTTCGGCATTAATAACCTGAACATAAAAAAGTCTTATGCATAAAGCCGAAAAAATAAAGGTTATTAGCAACAAAAAAACTAATAACCTCTTTTGAATTGAAAAAATATTATATTGTTTTGTAATTTCTTTATCCCCCAAAAATTTTAGAAATAAAGTTGCAAAATTTATCAAACCAATTTGATTTTGCATTTGGCTTTGTTTGAGTTTGTCTTTCATAAAGTTCAACTTCATTAAAGTCAGTGCATTTGTCAAGTTCAAGCCTTAAAGCGGTGTCATCGCTTTTTGCTTCATCAGTAAGCGACCCCAATTTTTTTATTGCTGTGTCAATTTTAAGGTCTTCAATATCAATTTGTTGGCTTACATTGGTTATATCGCTATTAAGACGATTAATTTTTACCGCATTAGAAATGCAAAGGGACGAAAGTAAAATTATAACCGCTGAAATTGCAATCAAAATCAGTTTTCCACGGGGTCTTAATTTCATTTTAACTTTTTGTTGTTTTGTGGTTGAGGCTGTTGTTATAACACTTTCATCTACATTACCCGAATTTGAAATTTCTAAAATTTTATCAAAATCACTACTCGTTTTATTTTTTTCTTTTGGAGTGAAAGTTTTTACAATTTCAAAACTTTCAAATTTTCGTTTTTCTCTTTTTGGTTTTTGTCCAAACTTGAAAAACTTGCGACTTTGCTGTTTCGCTTCATCACTAATTTCAAATGAATTGTCTTCAACAATTTCAGAATTAACGCTAATATCTTGGGTTTCATTATCAATAATAGTTGTTTTGTCGCTTTCCATATTTTACTCCTTTAATTTTTATTTTAGAACAATTTTTCAATCACTCTTAATTTTGCACTTTTGCTTCGGGAATTTTGTTTTATTTCGTCTTCGCCTGCAACAATAGGTTTTTTTGTGATAAGTTTTATGCTTTGCTTGTGCCCGCAAACACAAATAGGAAGTTTTTTATCACACAAACAACCCATGCTCTCGGTTTTAAAAACAGTTTTAACAATTCGGTCTTCAAGGCTATGAAAGGTTAACACTGCAAACCTACCATTTTTATTTAGCGAATTAATTATATCCATCAAAGTTTCTTTAAGCCCCAAAAGTTCGCCATTAACTTCAATTCTTATTGCTTGAAAAACTCGTTTTAGGCTTGATTTGTCAATTCTAACTTTTGCTGGAACACTTGAATTTATAATTTCAACAAGTTCGCTGGTTGTTTCTATTGGTTTTATTTCTCTTTGTTTAATTATATTACGAACAATATTTTTTGTAAAGGGTTCTTCACCATAATCAAACAAAACTTTTGTTAAATTTTGGCAAGAATATGCATTTACAACATCATAAGCCGAAAGTTTTGCACTGCTATCCATTCTCATATCAAGTTTTGCGTTTTGCATATATGAAAATCCCCTTTCGGCACAATCAAGTTGATAACTTGACACGCCAAGGTCAATCAAAACCCCATCAACTTTTGAAATGCCAAATTCAAACAAAACTTTTTTATAATTATGAAAATCACTGTGAACAAAAATTTTTTTGCAGTCAAATTTTTCAAGCCGTTGTTTACTTATTTCTAATGCTTCTTCGTCTTTGTCAAAGCAAATTAAAGTTCCATTTTTTGAAAGTTTTTGGCAAATAGCACTGCTATGTCCTGCCCCACCAACAGTGCAATCAACATAAACGCCACTATCATTAATGTTCAAAAGTTCAATAATTTCGTTTTTTAAAATTGGGATATGTTTAAATTCCATAAATAAATTATATCACAATAAAAAAATATTTACAAATTTTTGTTATTTTTTAATAAAACAATAATTTAATTTGAAAAAAACTTTACAAACCATGTTTTTTGTGTTATATTTTATTATCACGCTGGGTGGGGAGTTAGCGGTGCCCTGAACCTGCAAACCGCTATAGCAGGGCCGAACGGCGAAGTCGGAATTTTTATTTTATATATTTTTTGTGGCAAGAGATGTTGAGTATAAAGTCTTATGCAATAGTTAATTGCGAACCATGTCAGGTCTTGACGGAAGCAGCATTAAGCAAACCTAACTATGTGCCATAAGGTGGCTTTGTAGGAGTTGTCTACCACAAAATTATATGGGATAAGGTTACAATCTCGCTTGCGTGATTTTTTTATGCTAAAACAAATTTTTCGTTGTTTTATATCCCCCATGTGTTATTCAATTTTAGCCCCGCTAAAATTGTAAGAAAAATTTGAAAAATTTTTCTTAAAAACATTTGTTTTAATAACACATGGGCACCCAAACAAAGCAAAAACTAATAATTTCTAATTAAAAAATCAATAAGCAAGATTTAATTTAAAGTTAAAGATTTTTAAAATGACATTTTTTATTTTTATTTTATATATAATTGTGATAAAATAAAATTAGGAGATTTTATGGAAAATTACGCAGAAAGATTTATAAAAGCCTATAATCAACTTGATTATACAATAAAAAATCTGTATAACTTTAAACGCGGAATGCCATTTTCAGATTGCATAAGAAGGGCCGTTCCATTAAACAGCGTTATCCGAAAGTTTGAAGATGAACTTGTTGACTATTCAAGGCTACGAAACGCAATAGTTCATTCAACACAAAATAGTGATGAAATTATTGCTGTTCCCAAAAAAGAAGTTGTTGAAAAACTTGAACACATCACAAAACTTATTTGCACCCCACCACGAGTTTATGACACAGTTTGCCGAAAAGATGTTTTGTGCGTTGAAAACACAGTTAGTGTTTGTGAAACTATCAGTTTAATTGCAAAAAGTGGATATAGCAACTTGCCAGTATACAAAAATGGCGAAATTTTGGGTGTTGCAAACGGACAAAAAATTTTGAATACTCTTGGAAATGTTATCAACAATCATCAAAATGTTTGCGAGTTTATTCACAACACAAAAATTGAAGATGTTATTTCAAATGACCAAAATTTTTATGCAATAGCACCAAAAAGTTTAACTATCAACGAAGCATTAAATATGTTTTATGAAAATCGAAAGTTGCTCGTTATTCTAATCACTCCAAATGGAAATTATCTTGAAATGCCAGTGGGAATAGTATCCGTTGGCGATATTTTGGATATTAACAAAATTTTGGATAATTATTAAATCAAAAAAATTACTTAAAGGAAAATATATGTTAGAAATTATTTACGAAGACAATCATATTATTGTTGTCAAAAAACCTTTCAATGTTCCAACTCAAAAAGATTCAAGCAATGATGAAAGTTTGCTTGATATGGTTAAAGATTATATTAAACAAAAATATAACAAACCGGGCAATGTTTATGTTGGTCTTGTTCACAGGCTAGACCGCCCCACTGGTGGAATAATGGTTTTTGCCAAAACAAGCAAGGCTGCAAGTAGGCTTTGTGAGGATATTCAAAATCACAACTTTGAAAAGAAATATATTGCAGTTTTAAGCGGAGTTCCAAAACAAAAATCTGGACGGCTTGAAAACTATTTGAAAAAAGACGAAAAAACAAACACTGTTCGTTTGGCAACCCAAAGTGAAGAAGGAAGCAAACTTGCCACACTAAATTTTAAAGTTTTGGAATATAACGAAAAATATAGTTTAGTTGAAATTGATTTGGAAACTGGAAGAAGCCACCAAATTAGAGTTCAAATGAGTGCCAACAAAACCCCTGTTTTTGCCGATTTTAAGTATGGGAAAGGCGTTAAAGATGTTAATCTTGCATTGTTTGCTTACAAACTTAAATTCACTCACCCAACCACAAAAAAACTTATGACATTTGTTGCTGAACCACCGCTTAACGATGCTCCTTGGTGCTATTTTAGCGTTCAAAAACATATTGTCTAATAAATAAAAATTCTCGGGCTTTTTTGCCCGTTTTTTTTAACTTTTATTTTTGTTATTTTTTTTAATTATATAATTAATAAATATATATATCATATAATATATGTTTTTACTGCAATTTTATTAATTTTGGTCAGTTTTACTACTTTTGTGCGAAATTAAGTTGGATAATAAAAAAATATTAAATTTTTTGAAAATTTTTGAATTTTTTTTAGAAAATCTATTGATTTTTTTGTTATTTTGTGATATTATTATCATGTAGAGAATAACTCTACGATGAATTACTGTTTTTCTTATTTAATCTTTTTTATGTTTTTAAAATTTTTTCAAATGTTTTATTAATATTTTTTCGGTAATTCATCTTAAAACGCAGGTTTTTCCACTGCGTTTTTTTATTGTCGTTATCCCCCGTGATGCCTTGCTTCGCTCGCCCCCGCTCGCAAATCAAATTTGCTGTCGCAAACCCGTTTTAACAAATGGGCATCACGGGGTTATATATTTCACGGGGTTATATAATTTCAAACACTCATATAAAATTTAATTGGTTATTAATTTTCAAAACGGGAATATATATTTCAAAACGGGAATAGTTGCTTACATAATATCAAGCCTTAAAAGCAAAAAAAATCTCAACATTTTGTTGAGATTTTTTGTTTTAAAACTTTTTATTTAATAAGGCAAAACTCTAATGTTTTTCCGCTTTGTGCACTTGTAAGTGCAGTTATAGCAGTGGTTGAGCCTTTTTCATACCAAGCGTATCCAGTTTTTGTTGGAAGTGTAATTGAAATTCCACTTTGGATATTCTTTGGTGCTTTAAGTTCCATTAGACTTGTGCAACCATTAACCATATAGTCCGCAGAAGATTGCGTTGTAACATTCGTTAAATCAAATTTTGAAAGGTCAAGACTGGTTAGTGAACTGCAACCATTAAACATAGATGAAACATTTATTACAATAGAATTATCAAAACTTGACAAATCAATGCTTTTTAGTTTTGAACAACCATAGAACATACTTGGAAACCATTTTGTGTTGGAAACATTCCAGCCTGTTATGTTAACACTTTCAAGATTTCCACAGTTTGCAAATAATGATCCCATAAGTCCACCACCATTTATGTGGCTAACATCAAAACTTGATAAGTCAACACTTACAAGTGCCGAGCAAGTGTGAAACATTCCACTTATATCCGTAGTTGTTGAAGTGTCAAAGTTGTTGAAAATAATTTCGGTCATAGCAGTGCAATTTTTAAATAATTCTTGACTGCTTTGTGGTGCGCTAATTTTGTCTGCCACAAATGAAATATATCCAGCAGTTCCATTGCCATAAATTTTTATTCCGCTTGTTAAAGTTGCCTTTTGAGTGTATCCCGTTGGAATTGTTTTTAATGTATCAAATCTTATGCTTTTAATTGCACTTATATCCGTAAATCCAAGACCTTTTTCAACTATTTGAGTTTTCCAATCTTTTTCAAATGTTAAATTTTGAACAGTAGGTTCACTTGTGTTTTGTTTGGTTACGCAAAATTCCAAGGTCTTTCCACTTTGAGCGGTTTTTAATTCAGTTAAAGCCGTTGTAGTTCCTTTTTCATACCAACTATACCCTGTTTTTGTTGGAAGTGCAATAGAAATTCCACTTTGAATGTTCTTTGGTGCTTTAAGTTCTAATAGGCTTGTGCAACTAGTTAACATATGAGCAACATTGGCTTGTGCAGTAACAGAAGTCAAATTAAGATTTGAAAGGTCAAGAGATGTTAAGTTACCGCAATTCATAAACATTCCTTTAACATTAGACAATGTTGAACTTGTTAAGGTTGTTATGTCAACGCTTCTCAAACTTGGACAATAAATAAATGCATTTTGAGCTTCTTTCACTTTTGATAAGTCTAAACCAGTCATATTTGGATATTTTATAGTGCTGCAACCATAGAACAAATATGCGATATTTTCAACTTTTGAAGTATTAAAACTTGAAATATCCAAATTTTCAATAGCGCTGCATAACATAAACATATCGCCCATATTAATTGTATTTGTTGTGTCAAAATTATTAAATATTATTGTTTTTAACTTGCCTAACCCTAGCGATGTTTCCGAAGTTCCATCATGTGTTAAATTACTTCTAAACATTCTGTAACAATCTTCTGGTGCCATAATTTTTTCGGCAACGAATGCAAGGTCTGTTTTTGTTGTTTTCCCTTGCCAAACTCTTATTCCGCTTGCAAATGATTTTGTGGTGTCGGTGTAAGAATTTGTGTCTAGTGTTGAAGGTGAATCAAATCTGATTGAAGTTATAACGCTTGGCGTTGCACATTCACTTATTGCAAGCCCTGCAAATTCATCACGCCAATTAACACTGAAAGTCAATGCATCTTGCGAAGTTTTTAGGGTGTGTCCGTTAAAATCAGTTCCAAGTGCAATGCCAGAATTTATTTGTTCAGCGCCATTGTCATACCACTTTCTTGAGGCCCCTGGCGTAGGCAAAGTTATTTTATAAGTGTCATTCATAGTGGCTGGAAGTTTGATTTCAACCAATGAAGTACATAAACCAATCATATTATCAATATCACTTGTTATTGCACCAAGGTTGAATGTTGACAAATCAAGTTTTGTAAGATTTTTGTTGTTATTCCAAAACATATATTGCATTCCTGTAACTTTGCTTGTGTTAAATCCTGAAAGATTAACATTTGAAAGTTCATAGCAGTTTTGGAACATTCCGCCCATATCAGTCGCAGCAGTTGTTACAAAGCCAGATAGGTCAAGCGATTGAAGTTTGTAACAATTAAAGAACATATGATTGAAACTTGTAACTTTTGAAACTAGAAAAGTTGAAGGAGTTATTTTGATAGATGTAAGTTCTTTGCACCCACCAAACATATTGCTCATGGTTGTAACATTACTTGTGTTGAAATTTGACAAATCTAAACTGGTTAATTTTTCACAATCAAGAAACATACTTGACATATCCGTGCAAGAACTTGTGTTTATACCTGTAAAATCAACAGATTTTAAATTTTTACAACTTTTAAACATTGATGCCATATTTTTTGCACTAATTGCGTTTCTAAACTTAACACTTTCAAGATTTGTGCAATTATAAAACATATTAGTCATATCAACGCCCAAACTTGATTTAAAGTTTGATAAGTCTAAACTTTTCAAATTTGTTGATTCTCTAAACATTCCATTAAAACTTGTTGCTTTTTCTGTGTTAAAGTTTGAAACATTAAGTTTTGTTAAACTTTTAAGTGCGTGAAACATACTAGTAAATGATGTAACATTTAAGGTATCAAAATTTGAAACATCAAGTTCAGTTAATTTTGTGCAGTAAGTAAACATATAAGCCATACTAGTAACTTTGCTTGTGTTAAAGCACGACATATCAAGTTTTGTTAGTGCACTAGTAACACCACTGCCGTAAGAGTATAAAAACATATAAAAGCCATTTGTGTTAGAAGTGTCAAAGTTTTTAAAAATAAGCGTTGTTAAATTTGTTAATGCAACAGCATTTGTGCCATCGGTTGTAAGCCTAAACATTTGACTGCAACTTGCAGGTGCTTTTATTTTTCCAAGCACAAATGCAATATCTGTTGGTTTTGATGCTGATTGATAAATCTTTATGCCACTTGCAAGTTTTTTGCCATTATATTGATATTCTGATGGAACTGTGTTTGGATAATCAAATCTTATTCCAGTAATATCACTTGCAGTTGTAATTTCAGTTAAACCTAGTGCAGAATTAATTTCTCCACGCCAAGTGGTTTTAAACTCTGCAACAGTGCTTGCTTCAGTAAAACTTGCAGTGAAAGTTGTGTTTGCTGATATTGCAGAAAGTGCTGGGCTCCACCCACTAAAAGTATATTCAACTGTGCTTGTTGCAGGTTTTGTAACATTTGTTGGTGCGGTTGGAGTTTTTCCCGCTTCAACATATTCAATTTTTAAAATATCATCACCGCTTTTAAATTCTGCCAAATAACTTGTTTTGCCAGAAAGTGAACTTCCCCATGTGCTTAAAGCATCGGTTTCGGCATAATCAACAACATATGTTATTATTGTTTTAAGAGTTGTTAAAAGTGTTCCGTCAGAGTTTCTTAACTGCTCGTCCCCAATTTTGTCGGTTACAACAAAACCAAATTTAAGTTTAACAGTTCCGCTTGCAACATTTGTTAATGTGGTTGAGTTTGTTGTTGAATAATAAAACATATTGTCAGCACCTTTGATTGTGCTGTTAACGCCAACAAGTGTTACAACATCGTTTCTGGAAATTTGTTCTCCTTTTGAATTTGTTGCCTGGGTTATAACGCTTGCCGCAGTTCGGAAATTAATATTTTTTGTGGTTTTAAAATTTACTGAAATTTCTTTTTCAAAATAATTGCCAGCAATCAAATCTTGTGGAAGCAAACTGGCTGTGATATTTGCCGTGCCTTCACCGCTTGCAACTGTTATGTTCATATCCGCTGATTTTGTATCGCTATACCAAGCAAAACTTATTAGCAGAGAAAAACAAGCAACCAGCATAATAATCATGCTTATTAAACCAATTATTCTATTCCTTTTTTGATTTTTGGTCATAACCAATTCTCCTTAATCTTTTTAAAAACAAATAAAGTATAAACAAATTTTTGAATATACCTTAAATGTTTGAAATTAAATTTTCAATTCCGTTTTGAGCAATAGTGGCTGATAAGTTTATAACAAAACTTTTTCCGCAAAGTTCACTTGTTGTGATTACGCCATTCAATTTCAAACTATCCAAAATTTGAATTGAGTTTGCCCCGCCACTTGTTAAAGTTTGAGTTCCACTAATTTCAAATTGATTGTTGTTTGTTATTGAAAAATTTGGTGAAGAAAGTTGCAAATAATATTTGTTTCCGCCACAGGTGTTATCAACGGCTGTTATTGTGCTTCCGTTTTTAAAAGTGATAACCGCAGACAAACTTTTAAGATTTGCATCAACATTGCCCACATTTTTTATGTAAATAGGCAAACTGAAAGAATTTGAACTTGCAGTGATAGTTGTGCTACCAACTTTTAGACTAACCACTCCTGCTTCGCTTATTGACCCAGTTATTGAATTTGCTGAAATTTCGGTGTTATTATAATAGAATTTTGCACTAACATAAGGGTTGCTTGATTCTGACGAACCTTTAAGGCTTCCGCTGAAATATGCAAGAGAGACGCTAAAAATTGTTCCTAGTGCACAAATTATCATAACTAGGAATACAAAGCCATAATGTCGATTTGTTAATTTAAAATTTTTTGTTTTCAACATTTTTCTCCAATTTATTTATATAATAAAATATTTTTTAAAAAAAGTCTACTAATTTAAGCAAGTTTTTCAAAATCTAAATATATTATATATATTTATTATCAAATAAAAATCAAAAATTATTACAAAACAAAAAAGCCCAATAAAATTATCTAAATTTTATCAGGCAAATTCCGTCTTCCATTCTTATCAATTCACTATCTAAATTTTCATTTTCTTGCACCATTTTCAAAAATGTTCTTAAATTGTTAACTATTGTGCGGTGCTTTTTTTCGGGAATTTTAGAATAATCTTCTATAAGCCCACCAAAAAGCACATTATCGCAAAACAAAAGCCCGCCATTTGACAAAAGGTTTAACAAATAAGGCAAATATTTTGCATACTGCCCTTTTGGTCCGTCCAAAAACACAAAATCAAATTTTTGATTTGTATTTTTCAAAAAATCAAACGCATCACAAAGAACAAGATTAACTCTTGATTTTAGCCCTGCATTTTCAAAATTTTGTTTTGCCATTTCAAACATTTTTGGGTCTTTTTCAAGCGTGGTTAAAACAGCAGTTGAATTTTCAAGCATCAATATGCCCGAAAAGCCAATCGCCGTTCCAATCTCCAAAATTTGTTTTGGATTTGTTTGTTTTATTTTTTCAATCAAAAGTTTGCTTGTTTGCTTGCGAACAACTGGAACATAGTTTTTTTCAGCAAACTCTCTAAACGCTTCTTCGTTCATTAGTTCTCCACAATAATTGTCAAAATCATTGGTCTTCTTTTCATCTTTTTATAGAAGAAATTTGCCAAAAATTTTCTAACATTGTTTTTTACAGCACTCAAATCATTTTCTTTCAAACTAACCGCATCAAGGGCTTCCCTTATTGCGTGTCTTGCTTCACCAACCAATTTTTGTGCTTCGTTAGTGTAAATTAATCCTCTTGAAATAATTTCAGGTTCGCCAACAATTTCGCCCGTTAATTTGTCAAGCATAATAATAGAAACCAAAACGCCTTCTTCGGCAAGTTGTTTTCGATCACGAATAACAACACTTTCAATGTCGCCCATGCCGTTTCCGTCAACAAGCCTTTCACCCGCAATAATGTTTGGACCAAGTTTAAATGTGTTTTTGTTAACTTCAACTCGGTTTCCATTTTCACAAATCAATATATTTCTTTCTGGCATTCCCAAATTCATTGCCAAATCTTTGTGGAACTTTTGATGCCTAAATTCGCCGTGAACAGGCATGAAAAACTTTGGTTTAACAAGGTTGTGAATAATTTTAAGTTCTTCTTTGTAAGCGTGGCCTGAAGCATGAATTTCTGCCAAACTGTGATAAACAATTTCGCAACCTAGTTTATACAAATTGTTCATAACATTATTAACATTTCTTTCGTTGCCAGGAATTGGTGAAGCACTCATGATAATAACATCATTTTCACCAAGTTTAATTTTATGAAAATCATTGTTTGCCATTCGAGTTAGTGCACTCATTGGTTCACCTTGGCTTCCAGTTGAAACAATCAAAAGTTCACTATCTTTATAATTTCCAATTTTGTCTATATCCAAAATATTATTTTTGTCAAATTTAAGTTCGCCAATCTTATAAGCAGTTTCTGCAACATTTTGCATGCTTCTTCCCGTAAAAACAACCTTTCGTTTGTGTTTTTCAGCAAGGTCCAAAATTTGTTGAAGCCTTAAAACATTGCTTGCAAAACTTGCAACCAAAATTCGTTTTTCAGCATATTTTCCAAACAAAACATCAAGGTTTTGAGCAACTTTCTTTTCGCTCATAGAATAGCCGTCTTTTTCAACATTGGTGCTTTCACAAGTTAAAAGCAAAACACCTTTCTTTCCAAGTTCAGCAAATCTTCCAAGGTCGGTTGGTTTTCCGTCCATGCTTTCAAAGTCAATTTTAAAGTCGCCCGTGTGAACCATAAGCCCAACAGGAGTTGTAATTGCAAACGCTAGCGAACCTGGAATTGAGTGGTTAACATGAATAAACTCAATAGAAAAACAACCAAGTTTTATAACTTGTTTTGGTTTCACGCTTATCATTTTTGCTTTGATTTTTGGATATTCTTTAAGTTTGTTTTCAACAAGCCCAAGTGCAAGTCTTGAACCATAAATTGGTGCATTAATTTCGCCCAAAACATAAGGTATTGCCCCAATATGGTCTTCATGCCCATGCGTTAAAACAATGCCCCTAATTTTATCTCGATTTGCTTTTAAATATGTGATATCTGGAATAACCAAATCAATCCCTGGCATATCGTCAGATGGGAATGTTGCCCCGCAGTCGATAACCACAATATCGTTTGCATATTCAAGCACCATCATGTTTTTTCCAATCTCGCCGACACCACCCAAAAACATAACTTTAAGGTTGTTGTTTGCTCGTTTGTTTGAAACTTTCAAGATGTCTTGTTTTTCCAAATTTTCATCTTCCATTTGATAAAAATCGGTTAAAACTTTAATGTTTTTGTTTTCAACATTTGTTTCCAAATTTTCAGCGTTTTTATTATTTTCATTTCTTTTATTATTTTTTTTGTTGTTAAAATTCTTTTTTCTAAAATTATTTTTTTTATTTACATTTTCAGTTGAAAAACTCGCCATTTTGTTTGATTCATCATTAACAAAAACACGGGTTAAATCAACCTTTTTTTCGTTTTCTTTTTCCATTATATCTCCTTAAATTTTATACTATATACTTTAATTTATTTATTTTATCCAATTCTTCTTTTCGCATTGGCGACCTTATTTCATCACCAACATAATATCTCATTCCACCGCATTCATAATATGCAATTATTTTGAACAAATCAAACAAAACAATCGTAATTGGAATTGTTATAACAAGCCCTGCAAAAAAACTGTAAATGCTTAAAAATACATTGCAAGTTAAAACAACAAACACAATCATTATGCTTGAACTTAAAAGCCTAAAATATTTTTTGCTTATGGTTTTAAGACCAGTTTTTAAACTTTTAAAAACCCCTTCACCATTAACAATTATGCTTGGGCTAAACCCTGCAATTAAACTTAAATATATTCCGCTAACAATCACAATTAGCAAAAACATTAGCATAGGAATTAAAATTTTAAAAGCCGTAACTGCCCCGTCATAAAGTGTAAAACCATAATACAAAACAAAAAACATAACAGCATAATAAGGCAAACTTACAACAAATTTTATAATGCTTTTAAGCATACTTTTAAAGGTTTTTCCAACCATGCTTTTAAAAAATGATAGTTTGGTTTTGCTGGTTAAATTTGCATTTAACAAATCAATAACAGCAAGTTCGTCAAGCGAACCAAAAAGCACAAAAATAACAATAAACACGCTTATTGCCAAAATTGCGTTTAGCCTGATATTGTTTTGCAATGATGAAAAAATTTCAATAATTTTCAAAAAAATGTCTTTCATTCCAACAAAAATGTTAGAAATATTAAAACTTTCAAACATGTTAACAAATTTATCGCCAAAAAAAGTGTAAAAGCCAATGTCATTTAGATGTGATAAAAATGGCATACCAATAGTTCCTGCAATTCCAAGAGATAGAACCAAAGCAATAAGTTTGTGCAAAAAAACCTTATAAGTTAAACTAAAATTTGTTAACAAAAGTTTAAACGAATTTTTAAAAATCATAAAAATTTTTCCTTACTTTATTTGAAAGTATTTTCTTTCGTCATATCTTGCAATGTTTGACAAATCAAAATATGCAGTTAATGCAAAAGAAGAATAGTAAATAACAGAAATTATAATGCACACAGTGCTTACAATGTGCAATGCAACAGAACTAAAATTAAATATTGAAATTAATGGAATGATAAGCACAAATGGAAGCAAATAAGCAAGCACCAAATTAAAGAAATCTTTTCCAATCAAATTGATTGTGCTTGAAATTGCTTGTTTAAAATTATATCCATTAAACAACATATTTGGTGTGTTAATTAAAATTGCAAGACCGCTTAAACAAATCACACAAAAATATAGTGTGAACAACACAATAGCAATAATAACGCAAGCCACCGAAGCCGTAGAGTTTAACCCACAAAGCATAACATGGAACAAATAAATTAATGTTCCACACAAAAATGAAACTATAAAATTAATCACTACAAAAATAAGAAGATTTAACAAAATAGTTAAGATATTGTTATTAATATAATGTTTAACATTAAAATAGTTTTTTTTGCCACTTCTAAAATGGTTTTCAATCTCACCAACAATAACACTTAAAAACAAACTTAAAATAGCAAAAGCCAAAATATAAAACAATATTTTTAGCCAACTAATGTCAATAATAGAATAAAAAATATCTCCAAAATTAACAACAGTTATTTTTGCGTAGTTGTTGATAAATTCCAAAAACTTAAAGGGGCTTAACAAACTTCCAATAAAAACTGCGGGGATTAAACTCATTAAAAACAAAAACAATATGTTTTTAACACAATATTTAAAAGTTAGTTTTATATAACGCATCTTTAACTTCCTTCCTTAATTATATAACAAAAAAACATAAATTACAATAATTTTAATTAAAATTTAAAAACTTAATTAACTTTTTAAGAAAAAATTGATTTATAACAAATCAATTCTTCTTTTAATTTCATCTTTCCCCAAAATTTTGCAAATTTCATAAAGGTCTGGGGTATTTTTTTCTTTGGTTAATGCCATTCTTATTATCCCTGCAATGTCAGCATAACTTCCAACAAATTTGTCAGGGTTTTCTTTATAAACTTTCATATCGCTTGCAAAACCAATGTCTTCTCCAAGCGTTTTTATTTTAGAGAACCACACATCTTTTTCATCGGTTTCATTATAACTTTCGCAATATCTTGAAAGCAAAGTTTTAATATCATTTTTGTTAAACCTGTCTTCAAATTCATAAGTTGTTTTTTGGTCAAACAAATTATTAAAAAAGTAATAATACAAAGTTTTAATGTCTTTATAACTAGAAATATCTTTTCTAGGTTTTTTTGTTCCACGCTCTATTGCAAACATTTTTGTGCAATAGTCTTTCTTATCGCAAATAAGTTCAAAAAGTTCGTTGTCATAAAGTTTAGCATAAGCCAAAACATCACTATAAACTTTTTCTGCACTAAATCTTGAAATAATATTTCTTGAAATAAAATTTAATTTTTCGTGGTCAAATTGTGCCCCACTTTTGTTCATGTTAGAAATTTTAAATTGATAATCTTTCATGTCCGCTTGCGGATTGTTAATTCTAAATGTTTCAAAATTTGAATTTAACAAAATCATCAAATATTCTCTTATCGCTTCACTAGGAATGCCTGCTTCCAAAAATTTTCGGCTGTCAGCCCAAGGATCATAACGCTTGCTAACTTTTCTAGCATTGCCAGTTTTTTCGTCTATTGTTAAAATTTGTGCTGTGTGCAAATATTTTGGGTGTTTAAGCCCAGCAAATTCAAACAGTTGCATATGAAGTGGAACAGATGGAAGCCAACTTTCATCTCTAACCACAAGTGATGTATGCATCAATGTATCGTCAACAAGATGAGCAAGATGATAAACTGCTTGCCCGTCTTCTTTTAACAAAACATAGTCGATAAAGTTTTTTGGAAGCGAAATTTTGCCCCTTAACTCGTCAACAAAAACAATTCTTTGTTCACCGTCCCCATCGGCTTTTATTCTTATTTTAAAAGGTTTGTGTTGTTTCAAATTTTCTTCAACTTCTTCAATGGTCAAATGCCTGCATTTTGCCCATTCGCCATAATAGCCAGTTTGAAGCCCAAGCCTTTTTTGTTCTTTTCTATAATCACATTCATCATCTTCATCATCGCCACTGCAAAAACAAGGATATGCCTTTCCTTTTTTAACCAGTTCTTTGCAAAATGCTTGATAAATTTGCTTTCGTTCACTTTGTTTATAAGGTCCATAATCCCCAATTTGCATTTCGCTTGAAACATAACCTTCTGTTGGTTCAACGCCAAAGTCTTTAAGGCAAGGATACATAATATCTGCTGCACCTTTAACTTCTCGTTTTTCATCGGTGTCTTCAATTCTCAAAATAAACACACCACCACTTTGCTCGGCAAGTGTTTTGTTCAAAAGTGCTTGATAAACCGTTCCAATATGCAAATAGCCTGTTGGACTTGGTGCAACTCTTGTAACAAGTGCATTTTCAGGCAAATTTCTTTTTGGATATTTGTTCAAATAATATTCAATATCTTTGTCTATGTTTGGAAATAACATTTCCGCTAATTTTTCGTAATCCATAATTTCTCCTAATTTATTTTTTTATTTTAACCCAAAAAAACAAAAAAGGCAACTAATGTTGCCCATAAAGTTATAAACTTTTTAAATATTCTATAAGTTTGCTTGAATAATTCAACAAATTGATTGAATAATTGCTAACAAAATTTTTGTCAATTTCACTTTCACTTTTTGCTTTTTGATTAAACAAATCTTTTTGTTTTAAAAGCCCGTCTTCAAGAGTTTTCAAAATTTTGTAAGTTTCAATTTTTGAACTTTCACTAACATTATCTTTATTAAATGAAATTTCAAGATTAACCAAACTTTTCAAGTTGTTCACAAGATTTTCATTTTCATTAATATCGCCTTTTTGTGCATAAGAATAATTTAACAAATAGTTAGAAATTAAAATATTGCAACTATTAATTAATTCTTGATTAGATAACATATTAATTTCAGTAACTGGCGAAGCATACAAAAGTTCATTCAAATTTATTTGCGAATAAAGACCAAGTTCTTTATAAATATTATTTTTCAAAATTTGGTCAAAATTTTCATTAAAAATCAAAAAATCATTCAAACAATTATTCAAATCTTCCAAATAAACTTTTAAAAATTCGTTTGTAGTGGAATCTTTTGCAATATCCAAATAAGATTTTGAACCATAAACGAAACAATCTTCAAGGTTCTTTTTAGAAGACACAAGTTTATTTAAATTGTTTTGCAAACTTTCCAAACTTAAATACATATTTTTTTTGTTTTGCTTGTTTGCTAGGTTATTATAAGCATTAATTTTAAAAGTGCTTTCACAAGTCATAAATGTTGAATTTGTAGACCTAAATAAAAGCCCATATACATTTCGATTTTCAAAAGAATATTCACTATTGTCCGATTTCAAATAATAAAATTTGCCAGTTTCGGCACTTTTTGTTGCATTAAGCATTTGGTCGCAATAACTTGGATTAAAAGCATCACCAACAAACAAACCTTCAAAACTTGAACTTATATCACTATATTTTTGCCTAATATCAAGCAAACTTGCATTATCCGCCTTCGAGCAACCACCCAAAAGCACTACAAGCATTAGCATAAAACAAACCAAAATTGAACTAAACTTTTTCATAATAACTCTCCTTATTAAGGCAATTTAAAAGATTGTTAAAATCAGTTTGTGAAATTTTGTTATAAGACGCAACATTTCCACTTTCAAAATAAGCATCAAAACAATGTTGCCAATCACTTTTTTCAAAGTTGTTGAACAAGATAACAAATTTTATCATTTCGTTATCTGCATTTTGATTATTAGCAAAAAAATCTGAAATTTTGTTTTCAACTGCGGTTAAAAACGCAAAATTGTTTCCTCCCGCATTTTTGCATGATTTTATCATCATAGTTTTGCATTCAACAAGTTTAAACCCAAGGTCAAAACTCTTTCCTGCAAAAATTTTGTTTTCACAAAAATTTTCAAAAATTTCATTCAATTCAAAACTCAAATTGTTCAAAATTTCAAGTTTTTCACCAATTTTTTTCTCTCTTTCAAAAATTTCACTATCATTTTTGTTTTCAAGTTTTAAATAATTATCAAGTGATGTAATAGCCTCGTCAAGTTCACTCAAAGCACTTTCAAATTTTGTTGAAATACTTTTTATTTTTTTAATGTCATTTTTATCAAGTTGAATATCACCAAGCAAATCAAAATAAAAACTTGTTGCGCTGTTAATTTCTTCAAACAAATTGCTTTCAAGCGAAACTTTTGAATAGTTTTCACCCGACATATTAAATTTGGCTTTGATATTTGTCAAATCGCCATTTGTTTTGTTTATTTTTTCATTTTGACTGCTAACGTATTCGTTCATGTTCAATGTTTCAGGCTTGTCCACAACTTTGTAAATCACAAACCCAAGACCGCACAAAACAATCAAAACAATCAAAAGTTTAACAATTTTTTTCATGTTTTCTCCTATTTGTTTTCATTAAGTTTTTCAAGCACCAAATTAATGTCAATTCCATGAGTTTGGCACGCTTCTTCCAAAGTTTCCATCACAGAGTGTGGACAATGCAAACAATGCATTCCAAAACCAAGCAAAATTGGTTCAGCGTCATCAACAAAATCAAGAATATCTGCCAAAATAGTGTCTTTTGTAACAATAAATTTTTCCATAATATAATCTCCTTTACTTTTTTATTATATAATTAAATCATATTTTTGTCAATACTGGCTCAAAATTTTTCATTATTTTTGCCATATTATAACACTTTTGCAATAAGGGCAAACATAATCTTGCTTTGAAATTTCCCTTCCGCAATTTTCACACAAATTTTTTTCAACAAAACTTTCTCCGCAAACAAAACATTTGCTTGCGTTTTCTGCAAGCCTTGTTCCGCATTTTGGACAAGCAAAAAAGGTTATGTTTGAAGTTTTAATATCATCAAGGTCAACCACCGAACTTCGTTTCTTTTCAAAACCAATGTTTGCATTTTCTTTTTCACCATGCTCGCATTCTTTCAAATCTTCACTTGTTTGATTAACCAAACCATCAAAATTACTCAAACTCTTTTCGTTTTCTTCGTTTTTAATATTTTCAAAATTATTAACATTCATTGTTTTTTTGTTATCTTTTTCATCAACCCCATCTTGATAAGCATTTGTTTTCATTTCAAAATTTTCAAGCAAAATTCCAATTTTGTTAAGTTTTTCTCTTAACGCAATTTCTATTTTGTTTTTATCAAAAGTCTTGTTATCCAAAGCATAATAATAAACAATTTGGCTTGCATAAAATTTAAGTTCATTTTGAGCAAAATCATTTTCAAACACCGCTTGTTCATCTTTCAAAAAATTCAAAAACTTTTTGCAATCTTCAACTTTATATAACAGCAAAATTTCAACTTCCGTTTTATATTTTTTAACAAAAAATGAATTTTTAACAACATTCTCTTTCAAATTAACAAAATAAAAATCAGCACCAAATTCGGTTTTATACCCATCTTTTGTTGGCTTGTCAAGTTTGTTAAGTTTGCAAACCTTTGGGCAAGTAAGCCCGCCAATTTCAAATTCTCCGCTAGGAAACTCGTCCAAAAGTTTTTCTTTACTTAACACAACCGCACAAAAATTTTCAGGAACAACAATTTTTGCCCCAAGTTTAATTTTGTTTTTTGGGCAAAGCATAACCACCAAATTATCTTCATTAATTTTGTTTATTTCAAACTTTTGAGTTTTCTTTTTAAAAAGTTTAAACAATCCCATGCACAAATTATAGCACAATCGCCCTCAAATTCAAACACAAAACCAAAAAGTGTTAATAAAATTTTAAATCAAAGCATATTGTATAATAAATTCTAGGAGGATTTCAATGATAAAATTAACCGACATATTAACAAAACCCGTTTTAAGCCTAAACTGTTGCAAAAATGAAGGAATTGTAAAAACGGGCGTTTTTAATCAAAATTTTAAAAGGCTAAAATATCTTGTTTTGTTTGATAACGAAGAAGATTTTGAAGATAAAGTTTTGCAAATTAATTCAATTTATTCAAATGGCGAAAATGCAATTATAATAAAAGACGACCAATATTTAACACCACTTGGTGCAACAACAAATGTTTTAGACAAGCCATCGCCTATAAATTCAAGTGTGTTCACTTTTTTGGGAAAATATCTTGGAAAAGTTAGCGATGTTGTTTTAACCGACACCTTTTTTGTACACTCAATTATGGTTGATGAAAAAGAAATAATGACTGCCGACATAATCTCTTGCGGAAACAGCATTGTAATAGTTCAAGACGAAAATCAAAAAGCCAAAATTTCAAGTTTAAAATCTCGAAAGTCTAATTGCGTAAAAATTCAAGACATAAAAGTTACAAACGCCAACAAAGTTTATATTTTAAACTCACAAAATGCCGAAAAACCTGCAAAAACCGAACCAAAAACAGAGGAAACACCAATAAAAGCGATTGAGCCAAGCCTTGATAACGAACAAATTAAAACCGAAATTTTAACAAATCAAACAAATTTGCTAACAACTTCGCAAAACAATTTTTCAAACGAAATAGTTAGCATTAATGCAAAACCAAAAACAAAATATAGCCTAACTGAAACCCCTTCTCAACCAGGGCTAGTAATATCAAATTTTGAATTTTTAATTGGTCGAAAACTTGAACAAAACATATATTCAGCAAACAACGAACTAATTGCAAAAAAGAACACAAAAATCACAACCGACACAATTATAAAAGCCCGAATGTTCAACAAAACTCGTGAACTTGTAAAGTTCTCTCATTAATTAAAATTTTTGTTATATATTTGTTAATAGTTAAAAATCAAAATTTTAAACAAAAAATTTTAACAAATTCATATCCAAAACTATGTGTGCAAGTTTCATCAAAAGACTATTAAAAATAGGCAACAAATAGTTGCCTATTTTTTTATTATTCTTTGTCATTGTCCTTTTTATCCAAAACTGAATTTTCATCAGCATCAATCAATTCAATGCTTTCGGTTTCAGTTTTATCGTTTTCAGCCGTTTTATCGTTATTTTCTTCTGTTTTATTATTTTTTTCAAAATCTTTAAGGTCTTCCCTTGTTTTAACATCTTTGTCAGTTTTATCTTTGTCAACAACGCCAATAGTAACCATCAGCCCAATTATTGCCACAGACACAGAAATTACTGCTTCAATGTTAAGATTAATCTTAAAAACATCCATCAAAACTTCCAACAAAACAACAACCGCAGCCAAAACTGTCATCAAGAATTTATAGTTCAAAAATTTTTTCATATTTTTTTCCTTAAATTGCTTTCGTTTTGTTTTTTGCTCTTGTTTTTGAACTTTTCACTTCGGTTTTAATTTCTTCAACATTCTTTTCAATATCCTCAACAACATCTAAATGCTTGTTCAAGCATTCAATAGTTTGCTGATATTTTTTTTCTCGTTTAGAACTGTCTTTTAACAAATAAATCAACAATCCCAAAAACAAAACCGCAAAAAGTCCATTAGAAATAGCCAAGTTAACTATTTTTTCCCACATAAAATCGCCTAATCAACATTGTTAATTTCAAAATTTAAAGTTTTAATTTTTTTAATATCCAAACAGTTAATTGCTTCGTTTTTTTCTTTAATCAAATCTTTTTTAGGGTCGTTTTCTTTTTTTTCTTCAACAAAGCCCAAACTGTTCAAAATTTTATCAAGGTCTTTTTGCATAAATTCTTTTTCGTCCAAAAAGCATAAATAATACTTTTTTTTAAGTTCATTTTTAATTTTATTTTTTGCTATTAAATCCATATTCAAGCAGGTCTATATTCAAATTTAAGTTTGCAATATATGCTTTATCCGTTACGCTCTTAATTTTAATTCCAATTTGTTTTCCCTTAACATTAACTCTTATTTTGTTAAGCATATCACTTCCCAAAATCTTAAAAGTTTTGCTTTCTTTTTCAGTAAAAATTGTAACAAAAGCATCAAATCTTGAAAGCACACTCAAATCTCTAACAAACTTAATTTTGTCAGAATATCCAAGGTCAGTTAAAGGAGAAATCCATTCTTTTGTCAATATTGTGTTATAAAGTTTTCCACTTTTGTCAAGTTCAAAAACTCTTTGTGTTTGAATACTGTTAAGAATTATCGCAATTTTATCCATGCTGTTAAATTGAACGGCACACATACTTGCAATATCAAGTCCACGCAAAATTTCAAACTTGTTTGTTTCGGTATTCAAAATTAAAAGTGCATTATTTTTAAAGTTCGCTTCATTTTCACAGCCAACTTTGTTGTTATCTTCAAAATCAAGCCTGCAAGCCAAATAATATTTGCCCGAATAAAACACGCCAATAGCATTATCGTTGTTTTGATTAATAAACATATCATTAACACTAACTGGCAATATTTTGCTCGAAACGCCATTAAAACTGCAAAGCCCGTCTTTTGAAAGATAAATCATTTTGTCGCCACAAATAGAAGCCGTGTTTTCATAAATTTTGCTTCCCGACAAACTTAAATGAACAACATCAAAATCGGTTTTATTTTCATAATTAATAATTTTAGAAATTCCATAATCTCTTATTGCAAACACATAACCAAAAAATGGAATTACTCTATTAATTTTGCCCCGTTCGTCATTCATTTCAATTTTACCACTATCTTCATCGGTTGTTGTCCAACCCAAAAAGTTTTTATTTGTATGATAATAAACAAAATTTCTTTCGCCATAACCACAGCCAAAAAGTTTTTCTTTGTCTTCACACATACTGCTTAAATTTGGAAAATCCTCCATCAAAACAGGAACTTTATTATTAAAAACTTTATAAACACCCATGTTTTCAGAGCCAAATAAATTATAGTCAACATTGTTATATTTAATGTTATAACAAAATGTTGGTTTCTCGGCATATTTGTTTTCAAAATAACCCGTAATAGATGGGCTTTCGGTTATGATATGGCTAAAATAAAGCCCCTTATCACCGCCATAAAACATAAGTTTGTCAGCCCTTCCATACTTGTCATACATTTTATAAAACCAAACATTTTTAAGATCAACCCAAGTGCTTTCCCAGTCTTGTTCCATGTTGTTAATTTCATCGTTGGCATAGTTAGGGCATTCCAAATTTTTAAGCCCATAACTTTCGGTTAAAGCACCTTTATTCAAAGCATAGTTATAAACGCTAACGCAATAATTTGGATTTAAAACATTTTGGTCTTTGTCAAGATTAAGCCCTTTTGAAAAATCTTCAATTTTAACAACAAGTTTTTTTGGTTTAATAATTGTGTCAGATTTCTTCTCAATCATTATAGCCACCTTCTTTTGGGCATAACGATGTTTTTCTTGTTTTTTTCACAAGAAATCAAACTGTCTTCAAATTTTTGTTTATAATCTTTGCTTTCTTCATATTGACCGCAAATATAACAATATTCTTTGCAAAGCCCAAGTGCAAAAACTCTGTCTGTAATTTTCCCGTTAAAATCGTTCAAATCACTATTCAAAGTTGCAAATTCTGGTTTATAGCAATAAATAATTTTATATTCGCCGTTTTTGGCATACAAAACATTGTCAAAAATTTCACACTTAACTTCAAGTCCAAAATTATCAACAAGTTTTATAAGTTTATAAAATTTATTATCAAGGCCAGTTAAATTAAAACTCCCCTTCAAAACAGCAATATTTTCGCAAACAACCAAAGGAATATAATCAGTTGCAAGTTCGGAATAAACCAAATTAAAGCACCTAACCAAAAGTTCAATCAATTTTTCTTCTTCGGTTTTTTCATTTCCTTCGGTTACTACATTATATTCTTTTGTTATGTCAAAAGTTGCATCATAAATTTTACTCGCATTTAAAATGTCATCAAGCGAAAGCATCGTGGCAGACAATTTCACAACATCTCTTAATTTCATATCAAATTTCCTCCACACAATTTAGCATTAGATTTTTCAATTTCGTCAAAAATTTCATCGGCGTTTTCAACTTTTGTTTTGTTAAGAAGATTAATAATTCTATAATCTAGTTTATCAAACGGACAAACCAGTTCAAGCGTTAAATTCACACCACGCAAAAAATAAATTTCAAACCTATGTTTAACAATATTTCTAAAAACCCTATAATTAGAATTAATTTCTTTAATTTTTTTAACAATATCAAATAAATCGTTTTTAATTTCAATCATATTTTCTCCGCATATTGTTCATTGCCCAAAAAATATTGGGCAAAAACAATAAGAAAATTAAATAGTTATTTTGTTATTCCGCTAATTTTTGCTTGACCACAAGGTTTAGAGCAAATTAAATCAGCATATTTAACAAGTGTTGCAGTAAATGCAGGATAGCCAGGTTTTTGACGAATAATTTTACCACCTTCATCTTCAAGCCAACGCCAATCACAAAGTTGATGTAATGCAAAATCTTTTGTAGATAGTAAATACATATTTCCATCTTCAATAAATCTGTCAGCAACAACAGGAATGCCATTATAAGAAAGTGCTTTAAAGCCTCCTTGAAGGTCCATAACATCAATATTAGACCTTGTTGCAGTTAACAATTTTTGATAAATTCTTCTAACATTGTTTGAACAAGTAATATAATCAACAACACTTCCGCCAACTTCATCAATGTCATCAATGCAATTTTGCATTAAATCTTCGGTTAAAGTTCCGTCTGTTGCAGTTTTTGTTACAGGGCTCATCCAGTTATAATCTGCTTTTGTAACACCATAAAGTGAAGTAACAGAACTATCAAACAAAGCACCTATTCCTGTAATTTCTTGGTCTTTGCTGTTTTGTAAAGTAATAAAATAAGTTTCTTTTTCTCCAATAGTAATAGAATTTGTTGCACTTAAATAAACTTTTTTATTTGCTCTATCAATTTTAGTTATTCTTGCAGTAAGAGAAGGAGCATCATTTCCTGTTTTATACAAATCAATAACTTGACCTTCCATTAAGTTTTTAACGCTGTCAACAGTAATATTTGTTGAAGCGATTGCACTTACATTTGCAAGTTTACCAGTTCCGTTTCCAAACAACATTCTTGAAAAGTTAAAGTTAGATGCTTTAATCAATCCTTCCATTTCGCTATTTAGCAAATTAACAAACGAACCAACATTAGTTTCACTTGCTCTTATTGCTTTGTCAGAAAGTTCAATAACACCATAAAGGTTTTTTAAGCTAGAAACAAATTTAACATATTTATTGCCTGCACTTGTAGGAAGTGCGCCAGTTTCTGTTCCAGCACCAACACCACCGTTAACGCCAAAAGTTGTAAGTTTAATAATTTCTTTTCCCCAAACATCATTTGAAGTTTGACTTATTTTTGCAAGAAGTGGATTAGCTTTAATATTCAAAGCTTCACTAACAACGCCTAAATAAGCATCTTTCAATGCGTTTTGAGCATTTTCAATAGTAACCATATTCTCTCCTTATTTCTTCAAAATGTGAAGAGCAAATTTGCCTGCTTCGTTCAAATCTTTTGGGGCAAATTTAGAACTTAAAACACTGTTAGTTCCAAGTCCGCCACTAATAAGTGGAACATTTTTCCCATTTTGAAGTTCTAATAAATAATCTTTTATAATTTTGTCTTTAATTTTTTCATTTCCGTAAACAAATTCATTCAAAAAGTCTTCATCACTCGCTAATTGTTCTTTGGTAACAAAATTTTGTTTCAACACCTTCGAGTAAGCAAGTTCCAAAGCATCTTCTTTTTTTGCCAAATCTTCATCTTCAATCAAAATTTCGGCAATTTGTTTAACATAGTTTTTGGCATTTTCATTTTCTGCCAAAAATTTGCTGGTTTTTTTAAGCCAGTCTTCTCTTTCATATTGCGGTAAAACTTCGCTTTCATTATTTTTTTTATTAGCATCAGTTTTATTGTCGCCCGAAAGTGCACTTAACTTTTGACACTTTTTTGTAAATTCTTTTTCCAAATTTTCATAAGCCTTCAAAAGTTCTTCTGTGCTTTTAAATTTTGAAGAGCCGATAGGCAACTCTTTGCTCGCTATTTCATTATTTTCATTTTGTGTTCCACACTCTTGGTTAGCATCATTGCCCATAAGTTGTTCTTCGTTATTTTCATTCATAATAAAATCTCCTTAAATTTGTTTTTCTTCTTGTTTTTCTTTCTTCAAAAATTCTTTGTGTTTTTCAATATGACAAAGCATAATATCCTTAATTTCTGGTTCAATTTTTTCTCGTTTAATATATTCTTCACTCAGCATAAAAGCAATATGTTCATCAATATGAAGTTCATGATTATCAATAATAAGTGGTTCTTCAACGCATTTGTTTTGAACAAGAGAAAGATTTTCTTTTCCCGCTTTTTTCATGTGCAATTCTTCAAGGTCATATTGACTATCCCACATTCCAAATCCAAGCATTTCAAGCGTTTTTGCCTTAATTCTTGTTGTAAGTTTTCCGTCTTCATTTTGCAACAAGCCTTTGTCCAAAAGTTCAAAAATCAAACTTCGTTTTTGTGCTTTTGTTTCGCCAATTTCATTTTCAGTTTGAAAAACAATATCATCACTTGAAATATCACTTTTCCCAAAATAAAACATTTCAATGCTTCCGTCTTTTCCAATAACTTTTGCAATTCTGGTTGCCGAAACAAATTGTTTATAAAGCCTTAAAATGTTTGAAGCAATATTTTTAATTGCAAACTTAATTTGGTCAGAAGTAACATTAAGCCTGTTTGAATCTTGTTCAAGCAAAAGTTCTAGTGTAACACCCGATAAGTTCTTATTATTAAAGTTGTTAATCATAAGGTCGGAAACACCACTTATTTGAGTAAATTCTTCCAAAAGTTTATCTTCTTCTTCACTAAAATCATTAGGAATGCTTCCATTATCCATAAATTTTGGTGCATTACTTCCTTGTCTATAAACCAAAACTTTACCAGGACACAAACCTTCTTCTTCCAAATTATCACAGTCAACCGAACCATCTTCAACCGTAAGCACGCCCATAGAAAGTCTGTTTAAATATTCATGTTTTCGATTTTTAACAGCATTATAACTTCTTTGAACAGGAATAATTCTTTCAATAACACTTGTTCCAAAAAAGCAATTAGGTTGTTTAAGTGAAACTTGTTTTACAAACGGAAATCCTCTTTTTCCGTCTTCCCTGTTCACAAAAGGAAGAGTTCCATCAAACACCAAAGTGTTGCCCGCAACAATGATAAGTCTTCCGTCAGGGTATTCATTTGTTGGTGCAACATATTTTTCAATAACAAGCACTTGGTCGTGTTTAATTGTTGGTTTAACTTTTGTTGACGAACTCATAATGCCATATCCGCCAGAATTTCCAAAACTATCAAGCCCAAAAACATCAATATCGCTTCCAAGTTCTTCAACGCCCCATATTTTTTTAACAACATCACGGTGATAACTTTTTGCGTGAATAATGCTCATGCAGTCGTCAACATTTTCATAACTTGTGCTATCTGGGAAAATTTCAAACGGCGACACAACTTCAACATCAACATCACCTTCAAAAACATCTTCGCCGTCAATATTTCCAACAAGTTTTCCTTTCTTGCTGTTCCAAAAAACTTTATAAAACCCAGTTCCACACACTTCACTAAAATGCGTGCAACTAACAATTTTGTCGCTAACATTAAGTTTGTGATAAGCACAGTTTATAAGGTTTTTAGACACTTTAGCCGTTGAAATATCTTCATCACTATTTGTTGCTGGAACAACACTCATAATTGGTCTTATTTGCCCAAGTTTTGCAATTCGGCTTTCCACAATCGGAGCAATGTGATTAAACACTTCTCTTTCTTGCCAATAAAACTGCTTTTCATAGTCTTCAACATCATAATTGTTAATTCCACAATATTGGTTGCCATACAAAAAATTAATGTTCAAAAGCCACTGTGCTTCAATAGGTTTTCGTTCAATTTGTCTGTTTTTAAAATCTTCAATAGTTTCTTTAACCAAGTTTTCTTTATATTTGTCAATAACTTTTTTAGAAATCTTTTTCATATTTTCTCCTTTAAATTTCATCATTTTCTTTAAGTTTTTCAATCAATTTATCTCGCTCAATCAAAAGTTCTTCATCACTCATGTTTGCAAAATCAATTTCCTTACTTTCTTGTTGCATTTCAAGCAAAACCCTAACGGCGGTCATGTCTGGCGGAATGTTCTTTTTTGTAACCTTTCGTTTTGTCAAAATCATTTTTTGACCTTCATCTTCTTTGCAAAATTCTTCTGTAACTTCCTTGTTCAAATATCCAAGAGCCCGCTTAATTAATGCCTTATTCAGTTTTTTGTTATAGTCCAAATCTTTTTCCATATCTTTCTTTTTTCGCCTTATAAAATAATCTTTCTTTGTCCTTTTGAATAGTGTTTTTAACTTTAATGGTGTGATTTTCAGGTTTAGTCATAACATAATATCGAAGTTCGTCCATCGCATGGTCGTCCTTTTTAATCGGGCTATCGCCACCACCCCAAAAATAACTTTTAATTTCTCTTATCATGTTAACGCAGTTTCTAAAAATAAAAAGTCGTCTTTCGCCATTAGCGTTGCAAATAAGGTTCTTCACTCTTGAAATTCCGCTAAACACATCTTTATTAACATTTGTATTAACCGATATGTTAAAATCAAAAAACAAATTTGCCACACTTTTGTTGCACGCCAAAGTTCGTTGATTTGCCGCACTATCAATCAAAGCGGATAAGTTTCCGTTTGAAAGCCTAGGCCAACCCAAACTATCTGCAATTTCCAAAATTTTTTTGCTGTGATATTCAATATCTTTATCGCTGTCATAATGTTCAGCAATAACATAAATATTTCCGTCAAAGTCAACCGCATAAAAATGGCATGACAACGGATTTCTAAACCCGGGGTCTATGCTAACATTGTCAAACCACTCTTTTGGAACATCAAATGGGTCAATCACATTAAGCGTTTCATCAAAATTGTTATAAACAAGTCCCACAGCAGAACCAAAATTACCAAAGCATCTTGCATCAAGTTCATCAGCACTCAAACTTTTTTTAAGTGCTTCAATCTCCTTTTCATCCAAAAACGGATTATCTTTCCAACTAACAAATTCACACCACACATCAGGGTCGTTTTTCTCATTCAAATAAATAGTGTTATAAACCCAAGTAAGTCCTTTAAGTGGTGTCATTGTTCCAAAAATTTCACCACAGCGGTCAATAACCCGCATTTTGCATTCAAGATAAATATCATAAGGAGGCTCTTCATCAAACCAAACATAATCAAGGCTTGTCCCTTGAAACTTCTCTCTTCCTTGGTCACAACTTTTAAAGCCGATTGTGCTCAAACTTCCAAACACATTTCTAATCACAATTTTGTCAATTACGCCCGAACCCAAACTGTCTTTTCTTCCACTAATCATCACAATATCTTCAATCCAGTCAGGATTAAGATAATTCAAAATTTTGCTTTGAGCAACATCTCGTTGAACTTGCGTTGACAAACTAACCACCCAACCACTGCAAGGCTTGTTAGGTTTGTAGGGGTGAATACCTCTTGCAAGATAAACCACTTCAACCGCCCCACATTCTGTTTTTCCAGTTCGATTTCCACCAAACACCCACCTGTTTTTCTTTGTGCATTTATGAAACAACAACTGTTTTTCATGAACCAATTTTCCACTATTATATTTTTTTAATTTATTGTTATTATTTCGTCTTAAAATTTCATTGTTAACAAGTTCCAATTTTTTTAATAATTCTCGCATAGTTTCTCCGTTTTAAAATTCAAAAATTGTATAAAATATATTAAATGTTCGTATTATATAAAAAGAGGTAAAATGAAAAAGCACTTAATCGTTTTTGCACTTTTAATTTATGTATTTGTTGGTGGATTTTTACTTTATCAAAAAAGTCAAGAAAATTTTGAAACATCAGCAAGTCAAACAATGTTTGCAAAAATAACTCAAAATAATGTTTGTTTATACAAAACTTGCACCAATCTTTCAGATAGTTCAAATGTTTTGTTTTTGCTTGAAGAAAGTTATTTCGTAAAAGTTCTTGACATCTCTCAAAACGATTTTTATCATGTAAAATATCAAGATGTTTTTGGTTATGTAAAAGCAAATCAGGTTGAACTTGTAAACGAAAATATTCAAAATCCTTATTTAACAAACATTACTTTTAACATCGCAAAAGATAGTTTTTTATATAAAGAACCAAAAAATAATCAAAATTTTCAAACAATTTCACTTCAAAAAGACAAAACTATTAGTTATTATGGTAAAATTTTCGCAGATGAAATTTTTGAAAATTCAGGCAATGTTTGGTATTATTGCAGTGTAAATTTTGATGAAAACAAAATTTTTGGTTATGTTCATTCAAGCCAAACAAACAACCTTTCCCCAATCACACCAAACAATGAAATATCAACAAAATATGTTTCCAAAACAAATGTTCAAAATTTGCTAAACCTAAATTTTTCAACTCAATCAATAATAATTCTAATTATAAGTTTGCCAGTTTTATTTCTTCTTTTTATATTCCTAAAAGGTTTCAAAAAAGTTTAATAACTTTGTTAGCATTTTTATTCAAATTTTTATAACTTATAAAACTAAAAATTTAAAAAACTTTAATAAAATCTATTTCACTAAACATAACTATATTTTCTGTTAAGTTTATAATTATGAATAGCCAAACTTAATATGCTAGAATTTGAAATTTCTGGTTCTTGTTTTTTTGAAGTTTCTTTTTCAAAATATTCATTAAACAAAAACAAAATCCATTTTTCATTTTTAATTAATTTTATAATTTTTTCTTCATCAAACCCCATTGTTAAAAGTTTGCAAGCAAAACTACTAACTGCCTCGTTGTATTTTCTAAAATAAGTGCGTCTTTTAATATTTAAAACTTCCATCACCATATCGTGTGGCATTTTGTCCACAAATTTAAGTGTTAAAATTTTGCATGACACATCGTCAAGGTCTAGCAAAATATTTTCAATAAGCACTTTTACATTAATAAGTGTTACCTTCCTATCAGTCAAATCAATAATTTTTTGAATGTCTTGAAATGTTTTGTTAAACCCATAAAAATTGCAACTATTAAGTGCAAAATTTTCAACGATTTTATCAATTTCATTTGTCAAATTAAACAAACAATCATAAACATTAAGCAGAGTTTTACTCCAAACTTTTATTCTCATTACGCCCTCCTAAATCCTTGCGTTTTAAAGCAATTTTCTTTGCCTTACGCAATAATTATAAGGTATGAAATTTTACAATGTCAAAGTTTAGTGCCAAAATTTTGTAAAAAATTACATTTTTTTACAAAAACTTTTAAAAATCGACTTTTAGGGTTTTTAGCAATTTCTTCTTTAGAAATAAACTGCACAAACTCAAATATTAAAACTCAAAAATTTGTTTAATTTTGTTAATTTTAAAAAAAATATATACTTTTATAAATATATTTGTTATAATATAATTATGAAAAAATATATTTCATTATTTTTCTTAACCTTGGCTCTGCTTATTGCCCCAATATCAATGGTGGCTGTTTTTGCAGATAGTTATGAAATTGAAAATTTAGACATTTCAATATGTTCAAATTTTGTTATACAAAGTGAAACTGAATTTTATTGCCTTAACACAGAAACACAACAAATCATTCACTATAACAATGGAACAACATCAAGTTTTAGTGCAATCGGAGACCAAACTTCGCAATACACACAAGTTCAAAATCTATTAATACTAAAAAATGGCGAAATTGTAATTTATGACAAAAACCTAAACAAACTTTTGTTTTATTCAAATGATTTTAAGTTTATAAATGAAGTAAGGACAATACAAATGCCTTCATCTTCTCAAACTTCTTTAAAATCGCTTGAAAATATAACCGACATTACATCAGACATATATTCAAATGTATATCTTCTTGACAGTTCTTTGAATTTAATTTTAAAAGCAAATTCTACACTCCCAAATTTTGAAATTATATCTCAAACTTCAGTTTCAGAAAACGCGAAATTTACCTTTTTAAACAGCACAAAAGATTTTGCAATTCAAAATCAAAATTCTCTTTCAATCAAAGACATTTCAATCACACTTGACAGCACTCCAAAAGCAATTTTTTCAGATGCAAAAAACTTTGTGTATGTGGTTTTTGAAGATAAAATAGAAAAATATAATGCAAATTTAACTCTAACCGATTCAAAACAAATAGAAAACGGAAATTATTACTCAATAAATTTAGAAACAGGCACAATTTTTTCTCTTTATAATGGAAAAATTGAAACGATTGAAAACTTTGCAACAAACATAGAAAATCAAGAGCCTCCTGTTAACGCCTTTGACAAAATTCCTCTTTCATCTTCGGCAGAAATTCAACTTACAACTCAAAATATATCTTTGTTAAACAGCCCATATTCAAACAAAACAATTTTGCAAATAGAGCAAAATCAACAAGTTATTTTGCTTGCAAACTCAAATTCTTTTGAAACCAATTTTTGTTATGTGCTTTATAAGTCAGCATCTCAAAACTATTTTGGATATATTGAACAAAAATTCCTAACAAAACAAGAATTCCCTGACCAAAATCTTTCATTAATTCCAACAAGAAATGATGTTTATTATTATAAATATCCAAACAGCAATGAAAGTTTTAAAATCTCCGCTCTTTCACAAAACAAAACTTATCAAAGTTCAAAATTAATAACAATAAATGACGAATTATTTTATGAAATAAACCTTGAAGAATCTGTTGTTTATGTTAAAAATTTTGAATTAATTGATGAAAATTATAAATATATAAATTCTTATTTAATAACAAACGCAACTATATCACCTTTTAAAGGTCAAAATGTTATAATTTATAACGATGCACAAAAAACCAAAATTTTAACAGAATTTTCAAATCAAATTAATGTAAAATTAATTTCAAATGACGGCACAACGGCCCAAATTGAATTTATGTTTCAAAATCAAATCACAACGGGATTTATAGATTCAAAATTCATCACACCACAAAACAATTTTACAATCCCCCTAACCATAATTTTAAGCACAATTTGCATAATTGTTTTAATTATTATTGCTATAAAATTTAAAAAAGATAAATCAAAAAATAAAATAATAACCAGTTATTAGAATTAAAAACATCAAGCATTTTGCAAATAATTTTTAATTCGACAACATTATACCCCACAATTTTAACAAAAAAAAGTTTTAGTGCCATTTTTGTTGAAAAATTAGCAAAAAAATTGTATTATTTGTTTATATCATTAACAAAATTATCACAAACAAAAATCATCTTTAAAGGAGTTTTTATGATTGAAATTAAAAACTTATATCTAAATTATATAAAAGAATATTACGCACTTTATAACATCAATTTAACCGTAAATGACGCTGAAAAGGTTGCCATTGTTGGAGAGCCTGAAAGTGGCAAAACAACGCTTCTTCGCACAATCTGCGGGCTTGAAAACTATAACAAAGGTGAAATTTATCTTAACAAAACCAATCTAAAAAACATAAATTTCAAAAAAGACCTAAACCTTGTTTATCTTTCAGCAACTCCAATATTTTTTAATAACAAAACAGTCCACTATAATCTTGCTTATCCCCTAAAAATTCGTGGCTTTTCTGAAGAAATGATAAACAAAAAAATTAATCGGGCTTTAGATTCTCTTGGGGTTGAAGGCCTTAAAGAAGAAAAAATTAAAAAATTGTCCGACAATGAAAAAGCAATAATCAACATTGCAAGAAGTTTGCTTCGAGATGCAGATATATATCTAATTGATGATATTTTCAAATTTGACCAAATAACAAACAAAAAAATCGCCCAAGTTTTAAGTGAGAATTTAAGCAAAGATGCAAGTATAATATATGCCTTAAATAAGTCTAATGAATATCTAACATCGGTTTTAAATGTTCAACAAATTTATAGCATGAAAAGCGGTTCATTAAAGCAACAATAAAATTGAGATTTAGCAAATTACTTTAATTATTTAATTTATTTTAAAACATTTATTATGTTTAAAAAGTTAATTTTAATTTCCCTACTTTTCATATCTTTTATTAATTTTAAAAAACATTATTATCACAAAAAAAACGCCAACTGGCGTTTTTTATTTTATAAATAATCAAACAAAATTCATATTTTTTTTTACAAATTTAATTAATTATTTTTTCTTTTTCTTTTTTGAAGTTTGTTCTTCTTTTTTATCAGCATTTTCTTTCATTTTTTCTTCGGCAGCTTTCGCAAGTTTATTCAAAGTGTCTTGAATGCCTTTATAGCCTTCTGGTTCTTTATTCTCTTCATTTTCGTTTTCATTTTCAGCATTTTCATCATTGCTTTCATTGAAGATTTCTTCACCTTCTGGTGCTGTTTGTTCAATTTCTTCTTTAACTTCTTCTTCAGCCTTTTTTGATTTTTTTCCTTTTTTCTTTTTTGGTTTAACTTCTTCTTCAATTTCAACAGGCTCTACATTATTTTCGCTTTCAACATTTTCATTTTCAGAATTTGTATTTTCGGAATTTTCATTTTCAGTTAAAATTGTTGCATTCTCTTCTGGTTCAATTTCAGCATTTTCTTCAACAGGTTTTGCTGGCGTATCATAATAAACAGCATTGCCATCAGCATCAAGATAATAAGCATTTTCATTGTCGTCAAAATAGAATTCAGTTCCATTAGCATCAAAATATCTATAAACTTCAACAGCCTTTTTCTTTTTAAAGTTATCAATAGTTTCGTCTTTTTTGATAATTTCCCGTTTTCGGCTTTCAAGTTCTTGTTTAACTTCAAAAATCTCTTGATTTCTTGCTTCTAGGTCATCATTTAATGAACTAATTTGATTTTTCAAATCGTCAATAACAAGCCTGTTTTCTTGAACTTCGGCATTCAAACTATCATAATTTTGTGCTTTGTCTTCATAAAGAGAAAGTTTTTCTGCCATCATTTTGTCTTTTTCTTCAAGTTCATGCGCTAGTGCGTTATTGTCATTTGTTAAATTATCAATTTTTTCTTTAACTTCATTGTCGGCAATCTTTTTCAAATCTTTAAATGTTTTATCCGAAAAATGCCTAAATTCGTCAGTAAGAGATTTTTCTGCAACAATTTTGCTTTCGTCAATCTCTTTTCTCTTTTTATCAATTTCTGCATTAAGTTTTTCAATTCTTGCATTAAATTTATTTGTTGCTTTCTCAATTTCTTTTTCAATATTTTGTTCTTTTTCAACCTCTGCTGATTGTTGACGCCTTAAAGAACTTCGTGTAATTTCGTTTGTAACGGTTTCAATTTTTGCTTTCAAACTTGAAATTTCTTCTCTAATATCACGCAAATTTCGTTGATAGTTTTTGTTTTCTTCGTCAAAATCTTTTGTAACAGAAGCTTTTTCAGTTTGAATAGTATCAATTTCAGCAAGCAGTCGTCTTCGGTTGCCCAAATATGTTTCACTTTCTTTCAAAGCCCTTTGCATAACAAGGCTTCCATCAACGCCAAGTTCGTCAAAGTTGTATGATTCATGTTCAACTTCACTTTCTTGTGCTTTTCTTAATTGCTCTTCGTCATAAAGTGCACGTTGTTCCAAAAATTCTTGAAGAGCGGGAATATTGTTTTGAATTTCTTTTGGAGTAAAAATAATTTCATAGTCAATGGCTTCTGGCAAATTAATAACCGCTCTGTCAATGGCTTTTTGAAAGTTTGTAAAACTATAAAACAAATCGGTCATAACAGCGTTATAAAGTATATTTCCAAATATTAGATAAATATATCCAACAAAGAATGTAAGCACTGGTGTTGTTAAACTTAAAATAAGTGTTGGAACAATTCCATCATTGCTAGTTCCAGCAATAACTTGTGATGCCACAACAAAAATTGCACTAAAACTGCAAAGAAGGAATAAACTCATTTTAAAGTTTTTTAGCCCTTGTTTATAACTATTAGTTCTTATAGGCTTTGAAATACAATTTTCTTCGCTTAAAAAATCACTTGGTTTTTTATCACGATTTATAATATATCTTTGCCACTGAAATCTTAATGTTTTTGGTGCTCTCATCATAAGCCTATTAAACTCAACAAGATTGTCGTCAGTGATAAACGGATTTTTTGCAAGATATTCGTTTATTTTTGTAATAGCCTTGTAAGTTTTAATTTCTGTTGAATATCGACTTTTGATAATTCGATAAATAATAAGCCCAAGCAAAATTGCAAAAGTTATAACAGCAACAAGTGCGTTATCTCTTAATGTTTGCCCTATTGAAACAAAAATATTTGAAAATGTATTAACAACAGTGTCCCAAAAATTGCTTAACAATAATTTCATAAAATTCCCCTTTTGTGTTTTAATGTTTTAAAACTTTAAACATTTTTCTTATTATAAAATTTTCAAAATTTTTTGTCAAACAATTAAACAACATTAATCAGTTTATCCAAAAAAATTGAATAAATAAATTTAGAAATCTTTTTTCCAGCAAACTTTTCACTTATTGCTTTTTCATAAAGAGATAATTGCAAACTATATTTTTTTATTAAATTAATATCATTTAACCTACTCGTTTTATAGTCAATCAAAATAATTTCATCTTCTTTTTCAACCATAAGGTCAATAATTCCCTGAATTAAAATTTTATCGTCAATATTCTTTCCAACAATATCTTTATATTTAATATTCATTAAAAAAACTTTTTCTTTAAAAATTTTGTCATTTTTATCAATCAATTTTGAAATTTGAGATATTGCCTTAAAAATTTTTTCATCGTCAATATAACTATAAACATTTTCTTCTAGTTCACCATTTTCAATCAAACTTATAATTTTGTTATGAACTTCAACCTTGCTTTTTAATGAAAAAGGCAGTTTTTCAAATGTGTGGTGATAAGCATTTCCAACCGCAATATAATCTTCATTGTCGTTGTCGGTTACTTTAAAATTAGTTATATTATAAATTAAATTATCTTCTTCACTTAAACTTGTAACACTGTTTTTAAGTTGAATAAATTCACTGCTATTAAAAGAATATTCTTTATTAAACAAATTATCAAAAACTTTATAGTCTAAATTAATAATTTCGTTTGCTTTTTCTTTTTGCAAATCATCATTTTCATTTTTAAATAAGTTTGACTTTTCATCAACAATTTGAAGATTAACATAGTTTTTTAAACCATTTGAACAAATCAAACTCAAATAACTTGAAAAACTCAAAAAGTTAAGCGGATTGGTTTCGGTCTTCAAATTGCTTGCTTTTTCAACGCCACAAATTGTCATAAAATTTTTTGCCCTTGTTAATGCAACATAGCAAAGCCTGCTTTCTTCATTAAATTCTTCTTGCCTATTCAAAATTTTTATCATCGAATAAACAATATTTGGGCTTTTTGTTCGGTTTTCTTCATCAAAATTATAAATTCCAACACCCAAATTTGCATTATAAATAAGATTAGATTTATTTTTAGAAAAAATCCCGTCCCCCGCAAAGGCAATAATTACAGCATTATATTCAAGTCCTTTTGTGCTGTGAAAAGTATCACAAACAACGCTGTTTTCCCCATCAACCTTTCTCACTTCAAAATTCTTATCAACAATTTTGCTTGAATAATTTAAAAATTCATTAAGGTTAAATTGGTTTTCTTGAATGCTAGTTAAAAAAACTTCAAGCCTGCTAGCAGATATTTTGCCAAAATGTTTTAACAAAATAAGGTCAAGTTTTGTTTGCTTAATAATTTCCAAAATCAAACTTTTAACATCTTTTTCAAATGCCAAACTTTCAAATTTGTGCAAATCTTCAAAAAATTTGTTAATTTTTTTCAAAATTTCATCATTTTTATTATAATTCAAAACACTTTTTATTAAAGTGGTATTAGTTTTTATGGTAATAATTTCATTATCACTAAAATCATAAATATTTTTCAAAACGCTAACCAGGGCAATGTCGTCATCAAAATTGTTAATTAGTTTTAGATAAGCAAATATAAGTTTAACTTCAAATGAACTATAAATTTTTTCAAAAAACTTAACATTAGTTGGCACTTTATTTTCTTCCAAAAATTTGCAAAGCGAATTAAATTTCGCACTTCGCTTTCTTGAAATAATTGCAATGTCCGAATAAGTTAATTTTCGTCTAACGCCATTTTCAACAATAGTCTTTTCAAGCAAATTATTAATAGCGTTCAAAACAAGCAAATTTTCATTATGTTTTAATTGTTCAAAATTTTCGCTTTCTTTGTTAAGAGCCAAAATTTCAATAGGAGTTTTGTCATCACTCTCCTCTTTCCTTCCACAAACAAACATTCCACTTGTTTTATATTCATAATCACAATTTTCTTTTCGCATCAAATTTGAAAAAATGTTGTTAGAAAAATCTAAAATTTCAAATCTGCTTCTAAAATTTTTGTTAAGTTCAATAACTTTTCCCAAATTATTGGTTTTAAAATCTTTCATTTTATCATTCAAAATTTTTGGATTGCATTCTCTAAACGCATAAATGCTTTGTTTCAAATCTCCAACCATAATGCGTTTTGAATTTTTGGATATTTTTTGCAAAATTTCTTCTTGAACAAGGTTTGTATCTTGATATTCGTCAACAAAAATAAACTTATATTTTTTTGAAATTTCATTTAACACACTTTGATTTTCAAATAATTTAAGCGTCAAAACTTCAAGGTCGTTAAAATCTAAACAATTATATTTTAGTTTCATGTTTTTAAAGTTTTCTTCAAAAGTTTCAACCACTTCAACAAACTTGATTAAAAGTTTTTTGCTTTTTTCAATATCAACATTCAAATCTTCAATTTTTTCAAAACAAAAAACACTTTTAATTTCTTTAACAAAGTCTTTTATTTGCTTAACGCATTTTTGCAAATCTTCTTTAAGCATAACTGCTTCAACTTCGCTTTTGCTTGAAATCATAATTCGTGGAAATACAAAATCATTTAAAAATGTTTTTATAAACTTTTGGCTAGTTGAAAAATCAAAATTCATTAAATTTAAAATTTCATCACACAAAAAATCAAGTTTTTCATTTGAAATTTGATTGCTTTTGGTTTTTAAGCACAAAACTTGTTGCTTCAAATTTTCAAAAACTTTTTGGCAATATACCCTAAACTTGTCAAACAAAACATTTTTATCAATATTAGTTTCATAGTTTTGATTTATTATATTTTTTATAAAGTCATATTTGTTTGGTTTACTAACCAAAAATTCATAAAAAGCCAAAATTTCTTCTTTAAACAATTTATAATCTCGCTTAAAAACAAATAGGTTTGACAAATTTACAAATTCTTCATCTTGCGTATTTAAAAATTGTTTAAAAGTTTGGTCTAAAGCCAAATTTTTAAGATAAAACAAAAAATTATCGTCTTTTATTTCAAAATTTGGGTCAACATTAATACAATAATAATATTTTTTTATAATTTTTTGACAAAATGAATGTATAGTTGAAATATCGCTTGTATTCAAATCTTTAAGAGCATCAAAAAATTTGATGTCTTTTGTTTCACAAAATTTTGCTTCAAGCATATTTTCAAGTTTTGTTTTCATTTCGCTTGATGCAAGATTAGTAAATGTAACCACCAGCATATCTTCAATTTTATAGCCTTTTGATATTAAATTAACCACTTTTTCAAGCAAAACTTGCGTCTTACCACTTCCAGCCGATGCCGAAATAATTAAATCGCTATCAAAATAATTTATTGCTTCAAGTTGATTTTGAGTATAATTAATCATCAAAAATTTCCTTTATCATATTTTCATCAAATTCAATAATTTTTTCATTTTTTTGCAAACAAACTTCACCAAATTCGCAATATTCACAGCAAGAAAAGTCATTAACGCAAACTGGATTTTCAAAAAATTCGGCATTTTTAATGCTTTTTATCGCATTTGTTATTTTTTCAAAAACATAATTTTTTAGTTTATCAAATTGATTTCTTGTTAAAAGATATTTTTCTTTAAACTCAAAATCTGTTTCATTTTTTGACAGCCTATTTATAACATTATTTTCATTAACAGTAATTCCATTAAAATAAATTTTTTGTTTCTTCTGCGTTGAATATTCATCACTAACCGAAAGATAATAAACTCCCATACACTTTTTGTTTAAAATTTGTTCAAGTATTTTTGCATATAACAAAAGTTGAATTTTTGTTCCAACAATTATGTCGCAATAATCAATTTTCGTTTTGCCAGTTTTATAATCAACAATAATAAATTCATCATTAGTTTCATCAATTCGGTCAACAAAGCCTTTAAATTTAACTCCATCAACATTTTGCAAAAACCCATATTCAGCCTTGCAAATTTTAAACTCGCTTTGTTTTTGTGTGTCCAAAACAAAATCAAACAACTTAAAAATTTCATTTTTCAAATTTTTGATTTTACTATCTCCATTTTCAGTTGTTTTCAAAAAATTATATTTTTTTTCTGCAAACACAAAGTCAACAATTTCTTTTTTATCTTTTTCCATAATTTCAGTTTGTTTAATAATTTTGTCTGCCAACTTTTTGCAACAACTATGCACAATATTTCCAACAATTCTTGCATCAAAATCAATCTGGTCGTTTGGTTTAAGTTTCAAAATATCTCTATAAAAATACCTTTTTGAACAACCAAAATAATCTTCAAGCGAAGATGAAGAAAAAACATTTGTTTCAATCAAATTTTTGTCAATCTCCTCGTTTTTGGTTTCAAAACTCCAATTAGATTTGTTTGTTACCACCTGGTTTAAAACTTGTTTCAACTTCCCATCTTCTTGAAGATAATAATTTTTAACAAAATCATCAATATCTTGAAATTTAACAGATAAAACCGCCAAAATTTGATTATAATCAAAGGTGTTTAACACATCAAGATTTATTTTTAGAAAATTAATAGGTTTTCCATCTTTAACAAAATGTTTCAAACAATTTTTAACAAAAATTGAAGGATAATTTTGTGAATTTTCACTTTTAGCCGAATAACTTAAAACCAAATTTTGGCTTGAATTTAACAAAATTTCGAAGCATTTGTAAAAACTTATTTTGTTAACCAAACTAGGTTTTGGATTAATTTCTTCTTCCATTTCAAGCATTTTAAGTTCATTTTCACAAAAAATTGCATTATCGGGGGTTAATTTTGGAAAATTTGAGTTTGCTCCCAAAACATAAATTTTTTTGTAACTTTTATATTCAGAATTTTCACTATCACCCACAAAAACCGAATCAACACTAACAGGGGCTAAACTAATTGTTGTGTTATCAAAACAAAGATTAACAAAATAAATAAGTTTTTTTAAATCAAATTTTTGATTATAAAATTCTTTTATGCTCTCAAAACAACTGTCAATTTTTGTTTCAAGTTGACAATACTTTTTATAAAGCAAAATATCCGTTTTTTTATAATCTTCAATTTTTTGCTTTAACAATTTTTTTGAACCCAACTTATCAAGTAAGTTATCAAATTTCAAAAAGAACTCATTAGCACTTTCACTTTCAATATTATTTTTAAAATCAAATATTAATTTTACAAAATTATTAAAAACAAAATTAAAATCTTCAAACAATTCGTCATCGCAAAAGCACTTAAATTTGTCTGTTTCAAATAACGATTGAAGTTTAATTTTTTTTGCAAAACTTTCAAAATTTTCAATCTTTTTTAACTCTATTTCAACATAACCGCTTTTCAAAATGTTAAGTGCATCTTGTATATCAAAAAATTCAAATGCATTAAGAATTAAAAGCAAAAATCTTGCATAGCCCGTGCTTATTAATTTTTGATTTTCATCAACAAAAATATTAATTTTTGCTTTCAAAAATTTCACTTTAAGTTTTTCACAATATCCATTAAAATCACTCAAACACACAGCAATGTCTTTAAATCTTAAATTATTCAAAAAAACATCTTTTTTAATTTCATAAACCAAGTTATCAATTTCATCGTCTATATTTTTTGTCTCAAACAAAACAAGCCTGTCATTTTTAATTTCAAACTTTTTATTATTTGATGAAAAGAAATTCAAACTTAAAAAACTTGAAAAATCGTCAAGCGAATTTGATTTAACAATTTCACAATTTTTGTTTAAACTTTTATAAAAGTCAAAAATTTGATTGTTATTCACTTTGTTTTCAATAACGCTTGCCGAAAACGAAACACTTTTTGCATATTTTGAAATCTCTTTTATCAAACTTTTAACTTGGTTTGTTAAACTATCAAACATTCCAAAATAAAAATTAGAATTTTTTATTAAATCTGAATTTTTAATTTCATTCAAGAAAAGTTCAAACTTAAAACTCGAATCAACAAGACCAGTTCTAATTCTTTTTTTATATTCATTCAAAACAAGGTTTATGTCGCTAATTTTGTTTTTAAGTTCAATAGGAATATTATCATTAAAACTTGAAATTTCCGAACTTAAAACTTGACTTATAAAATTATAAATATCTTCGCTTATTTTCCCAAAATCTCTTATGTTTTTAAAATATAAAAACTCATCTTTTTTTTCAGTTATAATTTGCGAAATTATCATAACTGAAATGTTTTTGTCAATTAACTTTTTTGTTCTCAACTTCTTTTCCAAAATCTTGGAAGCAAGTTTTGTTAAACTATAAGTTTGCGTAGAAAAACTAACAGAAAGATTGTTTTCTTCAAAAAACATTTGCTCACTGTTTAAACTAAATTTGTCTGGAACAATAATAATATTGTTTTCATTTTCATTTATGCTTTTTAACATTTTTTTGAAAGCATAAACATTCGTTTTGTCCACAAAAATTTTTTGCATAAAAAATTATAACATTTTTTTGCAAATTTTTCAATTAATTTAATAACCAAAAAACACCAATTTTTGTTTGGTGCTTTTTGTTGTTTTGCATTATTAATTTGTAGTTTAATAATTAAAAATACTTATTTTTTATTTAATCTTTATTTATTATAATATTAAATTTGTTTTAAAAATTTTTTATATTAGTTTTTATGGTAATTTATTGACATCAACAAGAGTTGATAATTGATTAATTTTGTTAATTAAATCATTCGTTTTACTCTTCAAAACCAAATTTTCTTTTTTAAGGTCGGATATAATTTCGTCTTTAACTTTCAGTTCCAAAAGTGTAGAGTTTAGTTGCAAAGATTTTTTTTCATATTCAATTTTTATTTTTCCACTAAAATCATCAATCGCATTTGATTTTATTAAATTAACAAGCCCCAAAAATAAACTCTTTATCTCATCATCGCTTAAACTTTTCTTTTTATTAAAATCACTAAAATTTATAATATTTTGCATAAATCAATTTTTAACAAACAAAAAATTTTTAAACACAAAATATTAAAAACATTTTTTATAAAATCCAATTTTTAAAACAAAATTCTTAAAAGTTTATTCAAGCAAATTTATAACATAATTTTGATTAATTCAAAATAAACTATTATATGGATTATATTTTAAAAATAAAAACAAAATTTGATTGTATGATAAGTTTAAACAATTTTAATAGACGAAAACTATGTGAAAATAGTTTTCAAACATTCAAATTAACTTTAAACGAAAATGAAAATCTAACACTTTTTGTTGAACCAATTACAAAATCTGAAAATTTGATTTTGCCCTATAATGTATATATAAAAAATTCAGGAAATGGGCTTGTTGTTGAATCTAGCAGTGCAGAAATTATCAGTTATAAAAATGTTTATTTAATCACCCTTGAAAAAGTTGAAGTTGTTAAAAACATGAAAGTTATTTTGTCAAATCAAAATTATTCGGTTTTTAACACTTTTTGCACAAATATAACCTTGCAAAATCAAACCATCGCTCTTCCAAAATTATTTGGAAACGCAGAATGTCAAAAAAATGGTCAAAACACAATACTTTCTTTTGATAATAATTATTGTTTTGTGTTTTCATCAAACAATCAAATTTTGTTTAATGATTATTATAACGGCATTAACATTAAAAATGGAAATATTGAAATTTTAACCAATCTTAATGACATTGCAAAACACTCAATTATAACAACGATTACAAACAATAATATAAACAAAAAAACAGTTTATCAGTTCTCTCACCCAATGCTAACAAATTGCAAAAAAATAATTCCAATAGCATTTTTGCAAGCCCTAAAAGTTGACAATATTAATCTTGCAAAACATTATTTAACACAACATTTAAGCGATATTGCCACAAAAGAAAGTTTAAATTCGTTTTTTGGAGATTTTAAACGCATTGACCTTGACGGTGAAAATTATGTTTTGTTTTATTCCGACAAAACTCACAAAATCTTCTCTTTTGATTTTTCTTTTAATAAAATTTCAAAAATTAATGTTTTTTAATTAAAAAATTGCAAAATTTTTGATATAATAAGTTTGTGATATATTGCATAATAATAATTTCAATAATTGTTTTGGGAATGATTTTAAACATAACAAGCAACAAACTTGTTATTAATTATTTTAACAAAGCAAACGAAATTGAAAATTTTGGGCATATAAAAAGTCATGAACTTATTATTTTTTTTATTAAATTATTAAACCTAAACACAAAAATAACTGAATGCGGAGATTATCTTGACAATAGTTATTCAACAAGTGAAAATTTAATAAGGCTTTCAAAAGATGTTTTTAATAATTCAAGCGTGGGTGCTATTGCCGTTTCTATGCACGAACTTGGGCACGCAATTCAGCATCAAAGCAAAAACAAATTGTTCAAAATTTTTATTTTTTTAAGTTTTGTTAACAAAATAACATCTGTTTTGTTATTCCCTGCAATAATTTTTTTAATTATAAGTTTGTTCTTGGAAACTTTCTATATCAAAATTGCTCTTATTATTTTATTATGTTTTTATATTATAAATTTTTTTGTTCGATTAATAATAATTCCCGTTGAAAAAGATGCCAGCAACAAAGCAATAAACTTGCTTAAAAAGAACAGCATTCTAACAAACAACGAACTTAAAATTGCAAAAAAACTGCTTAATCTTGCTTGTTTTACTTATGTTGGTGGATTTTTTAAAGGATACAGAAAATTTTTCAAAAAAATTTTAAGGGGGTTTTAAATGTATTTAACATATTATATTTTAGGAATAATTTTGCTTCCCGCAATAATCCTTGCAATTTATGCCGAAGCAAAAGTAAATTCAAGTTATAACAAATATTCAACCGAATTTTCACAAAAAAACATCAAAGGCTGTGAACTTGCAAAACAAATTTTAACTGCTTATGATATTCACGATGTTCAAATTAAAGAAATTGACGGAAAACTTAATGATTATTACGACAGCAAAAACAAAATTTTGGCATTAAGTAAAGATAATTATAACTCAACATCAATTTCAAGTTTGGGCGTAACTGCTCATGAATGTGGGCACGCAATTCAAGACAAACAACATTATTTCCCAAACAAAATAAGAAATTTTGTTATAAAAACCTATAATATTTCTTCAACTCTTCTTATGCCAATTATTATTCTTGGTTTGCTATTTGATTTTGTTTGGCTTGCACCCAACATTGCAAACATTATTTTAATTTGCGGAATGTCTGTGTTTGGATTAAGTTTTCTTGCAAGTTTAATAACACTTCCCGTTGAATTTAACGCAAGCAAGCGAGCAATAAAAATTTTGCAAGAAAATAACATTTTGTCAAGCGAAGAAACTGGCAAAGTTAAAGAAGTTTTGAGTGCGGCTGCACTAACCTATGTTGCAAGTTTTCTTTACAGTTTGCTAAATCTTTTAAGATTTGTTTTGATATTTGCAAAAAGCAATCGAAAAAAATAATAAAATAGAAACATATCTGCTTTAATTTACCACTTTAAAACTAAAATTGATAATAAAAAAATAATTTGCAAAAGCAAATTATTTTTTTAATTTTTTTATTGATTTTTTATTTTGTTTGTTGTTTCTAAAAAACGAAACAACAATTCTAACCCCGCCAATCACAACAAAGGCAAAATATGTCAATACCCTCCAAATCAAAAGCGCCCAAGGGAAAACATTTTTTTGAGAAAACAAATTTTTAAACAAACTATCAAAACTAATTTCTGCAAGCCCCGTTCCACCTGGAAGTGGCATAATTCCAGAGCATAAATCACACAAAACAGCAAAACAAAATATGCTTGCAAAACTAACAGGTTGTGGATTTGAATTTAGTGGCAAAAATGCAAGATAAATAAAGTATGCAATCGAATATATGGCAACATAACTTAAAGTGGCAAGCACCAACTGAACTATAATTGTCCACGCACTTTTTGAAAAATCTTTCATGCTTCGTTGATAACTTTTTACAAATCTTGAAACTTTAAAAAATGTTGTTTTATAGTTTTTTATAATATGCATTTTATTAAGAAGTTTCAAAATCTTAATAACAAGTGCTGGTGCAATTCGTTTTGAAACGCTAAATAGTAATATTGCCAAAACCACCAATAAATTTGCTATAATTGCAATAATTGCTATTGTTATTATAATAGGGCTTATAGGTTCGGTAACAAAAAATTGAGAAATTAACACCACAATGGAAATTAAAGACAAAGCAATCATACTAAAAAAGTGTTTTACAAGTGGAATGCTTGTTGCTTTGCTTCCAGAAATACCTTTTTTGTGCAAATAAAAAATTTGAAAAGGTTGACCACCAACCGCAAACGGAGTGATACAATCATAATATCTTCCCGTTAAATGCGTGTTTAAACTTGTTATAAATCTTCGTTTCCCTGTTGATTTTTTGATAAGTTGATAATATTTTAATGTTTCAATCAAAATGCCAGCCAAAAACAATCCAAGTGCCACAAGCAAATATTGATAGGCAACATTTTGAAAAATCAAACTTTTAAAACTTTCAATTCCGCTTGTTAAAGCATAATAAATCATTATGCCAACAACAATAAGAAGATTTGCCACCAAAAGCAAAATGTTTGTTATTTTTTTCTTTTTTTGCTTTCTTAATGCAAGTTTTTCGTCAGCCTTTTTAAGGTCATCTTCAATATATTTATTTTTTAAAGAACAACTAAAAGTAGTTTGAAAAATCTTGCCACTTAAACAAGATTTCTTTAAAAGCCCAAAACTTTTTAAAATTCCTTTTTTTAGTTTTCTTTTTCCTAACATAATTAAATAGTAACAAAAAATTCAAAAAATGTCAATCTCTTAACTTCAAATAAACTTGTTTTTGACATAATGCCACAAATTTTATTTTAAAATAATAAAAAGCCCCAGTATTAAACTAGGGCATTTTTAAATTTAAAACATTATTCTAGCAATTATTTATATAATCTTTCATAAGCAGTTTTGTTATAGTTAATTGTTTTTCCAGCACGCAAGTCTTTTATAAGTGAAGTTTGATATTCACTATATGTGCTTGAATCAACAAGTTCAAGCATTTTGTCAAACAAACTTTTGTTTGTTCCTTTCATGCATTCTGTTTCAAACAAATATGTTTCAGTAACTTTATCAATATCATTAAGTGGAATGTCATTTTTATAAACACCCATATTAAAGATTATGTGATAACCATAACTTCCCAAAACTGGGCTTTCATAAATTGTGTAAGTTTCTTTGTTTTCAGTATAAAAACTTCGGCTTGCATCAGCAAATTCTTTTATCATTGTGTCTGTTACACTTGTGTCAAGATTGATTGCATAATATTGACTATAACTATTAAGAGCACTCATAATTCCGTCATCGTCATTATACATTTCAATATATTTAATAAAAGTTTTTACTCTTGCATCTTCATCATTTCCACAAGCATTCAAAGCATTGCTAATTTCTGCAAACACTTCATTAACACTTTTTGCAGGTGCATTTTCGTCTTGTTTGTTTTTAACAACAATAGAATTTGCAACCTTTTCAAGTTCGTGTTGATATTGCTCTGGAGTGATTGAGCCATTTGAAAGTTTTGTTTCAAGTTCTTTAATTTGACTTGATTGTTCGTCAGAATATTTTAACAAAATATGGGCAACGCCAATATATCCTTTGCTTTCTTCAAATGGGTGATAATAAACTTCGCCTGCCCCACTTGAAGTGCTTTGCATTTTTGTGTCATAAGCACTTTTGTCTAGAGCATAAGTGAAAGCACTATTTTTTACAAGTTCAATATATTTATCTTTAATTTTTTGAACATCAACTGCCATGTTGTTTTCATAATCTTCTTGGAACATAGTTAGATATTTATTTTTTTCATAAATATCATAAATTCGTTTTGTTTCTTTTTCAAAAACTTCGTCATTTGAAAGTTTTGAATATTCATCTCGGCTTTTCTTAATTTTTGTTATATATTTTGAATATGCTTTTTTAGTTATTTCTTCATTTCCAAATTCGTTAAGTTCAAATTTTATAAGTTCAGTGTCAGTTTCTTCTTCTTTGTCAACTATTCTTGAATAAGTATAAGAACCATCAGCATTTTTTGTTCTTTCAACTTTCTTTTCATAAGGAGTAAACTTTGTTGCAGTTGTTTTTGTTTCATCTTCTTGTGAAGGTATATTCCAATTTTCATTTTTGATTATTTCGTCAGCATAAGTTTTTACTTGCTGATTAACATAATCATAAACTTCTTTCCAAACTTCGTTTTGTTTTGTAATAGACAAATCTCCAAATTTTTCTTTTGCTTTTTTCAAAACAAGTTCTCGGTCTATCAAAGTTTCTAATGTTTTTTTAACCGCTTCTTCGGTTGACATTGATTGTTGCTCGACATAATTATATCCAAAACTGTTATAACCAAGAAGCAAATCTTCCATTGAAATTTTTATATCATCAACACTCGCAACGGTTTGACTTAAATATTTTTGATTATTAATAGTTATTAAATTGCACGCAGAAAGAAGGCAGTTAACGCCTATCAAAAGTATAAGAGTAATTGCAGTTAGTATTTTTTTCACAGATAATTCTCCTTTGGCAACAAATTCTTTTAACAGATTTATTGCATTATGATTAATTATATAATAATTAAATAATTTTTGCAAATATTTTTATGATTTTATAAAAATATTAATAACTTGTTTTATTTTATCTAAAATTTTACCCGAAAAATTTAATTCAATTATTGGTAATGTTTTAATTTTTAAACTTATTAGCCGTTTGTTTTTGCTAATTAAATTCAAAACTTCTTCATTATCAATGCTTGCTTTGTCATAAAATTCAATAAAACATTTCTCATTATTAATAACAACTCGTTTTGCATTATAATTTTGCATAACATTTTTTAAAACACCAACAAACATTAAATTTGTTATTTCGCTTGGAACTTCCCCAAACTTTTTTTGAAGAAGCATTTCAAGTTCGTCTTTTTCTTTTAGGTTTTTAAGTTTTGAAATTTGTTCATAAATTTCAAACCTACTTTCTTCGTTTTCAATATAATTTTTTGGGATAAAGCAATCAAGGTTAACATCAAGTTTAAGGTCTTTAACTTCCTTAAATTTCGCTCCTTTAAGTTCGTCAACAGCCTCTTTCAAAAGCCTGTTATACATATCAATTCCAACCTTTTCAATATGCCCGCTTTGTTCCGCCCCAAAAATTGAACCTGCGCCTCTAATTTCCAAATCTCGCATTGCAATTTTAAAGCCCCCGCCAAGACCACCAAATTCACTTAAACACGCAAGTCTTTTATACCCAACTTCGGTTAAAGCCTGATTGCTTTGATAGGTAAAATATGCAAACGCTTCTCTATCACTTCTTCCAACTCGTCCCCTTAATTGATAAAGTTGGCTTAATCCAAGTTTATCGCTGTTAATAACAATAATAGTATTTGCAAGCGGAAGGTCTATGCCGTTTTCAATCAAAACAGTAGACACCAAAATTGAAATTTCTTGGTTATAAACTTTAATAATAACATTTTCAAGTTGTTTTTTGTCCATTTGCCCGTGTGCCACCCCAATATTAACATCAGGAAAATAATCGGAAATTGTTTTTGCAAACTGATTAATTGTTTCAACCCTGTTATAAACTATCAAAACTTGCCCGTTTCTGTTAAGTTCTTTTTGAATTGCGTCTTTAATAAGCGAAGGCGAATATTCGGTTACTATACTTTGAACTGGAATTCGATTTTTTGGTGGAGTGTCAATTATTGAAATATCCCTAACACCAATTAAACTCATATTTAGCGTTCGTGGAATTGGTGTTGCCGATAAGGTTAAAACATCAATATTTTGTTTTAAGTTTTTTATTTTTTCTTTGTCTGAAACACCAAATCGTTGTTCTTCATCAAGCACCAAAAGCCCAAGATTATTAAATTCAACATCTTTTGATAATAACCTGTGAGTTCCACAAATCAAATTTATTTTCCCATTTTTTAGTTCTTCCAAAATCTTTTTTGTTTCTTTTGAAGTGTTAAATCTGCTTAAACTTTGAACATTAACCATGAAATTTTGCATTCTGGCAAGACAAGTTTTGTAATGTTGCTGACACAATATTGTTGTTGGACACAAAAAAGCCACTTGTTTTCCGCTTAATATTGCCTTAAAAATTGCCCGCATGGCAACCTCGGTTTTACCATAACCAACATCGCCACAAACAAGCCTGTCCATAACTTTTTCACTTTCCATATCTTTTTTAATTTCGCAAACGGCTTTTTCTTGGTCTATGGTTAATGGAAATGGAAAAGCATTTTCAAATTCTTGTTGAACAATATCATCTTTTGCATAAACAAAACCTTTAATTTTGCTTCGTTTTGCATAAAGTTCAATTAAATCAAATGCAAGAGTTTTAACTTTTGCTTTAACTTTTTCTTTTTCTTTGTTAAACTCGTCAGTTCCAAGTTTATTTAATTTTGGAGTTTCAGTTTCTCCAACATATTTTGAAATTAAGTTTGCTTTTTCGCTTGGAAGATAAAGCAAATCTCCACCAAAAAATTCAAGCACAAAATAGTCTTTTAAAGCACCATTAAATTCAATTTTTTGTGTTTCTTTGCACAAACAAATTCCAAAAGTATCATGAACAACATAATCACCAACCTTTGGCGTGAAAAACACTTTTTTTATTTTGTTTGAAGTTTCTTCAACTTTTTTTGTGCCATAAATATTATAATTACCAAGAACAACAAATTTGTCTTCAACAAAATTGGCACCATTCAAAATTGAACTTACAAAAATATATACTTTTTTTTCTTTAATTTGATTTTTGTTTGTTATAATTGAAGAAAAAACACTATTTTCAGTTAAAAAATTGTTAAGATAAACGGCTTTTTCGTTTGAATCTGCACACAAAACGACATTAAAATTTTGCCCCACAAAACTTCTTATGTCTTCAAGCAACAAGTTAAAATTATTGTTATAATTTTTAACAAAACTTGATAAAAAACTATAAACTTCATTGCTTTCAAAAATTCTATTGCTTGTGTTAAGGTTCAAAAAAGCAAGTTTTGTGTTTATTGAAGCAAACAAATCTTCTTTTTTAACAAAACAATTTTTGTGGCTTTCCAAAAGTCTGCCTTCAAAAATAAGTGAATTTGTTGTTGAAATTATGTTAACATACTCACTTGACAAATTGTCAAAAATAAGTTTAGGCTCCAAAAAAATTTCAACCCCGTCAATTAAATAATCAAAAATTGAACTATCAAAGCCATCTAAAAAAGGAAGAATAAAATTTGAGTTAATTTGTCTTGAAGTTCGGTTTTCAAGTTCGGCTTTTAATTTTGTTAGCCCCAAAATTTGGTCATTATTTTTGCTTTTTTTTGTTTCTTTTAAAATCTCATCAAAAACTTTTTCTTCAACTTTCTCACTTGAAAAATAAAAATTGCATGGACAAATGCTGATTTTGCTTTCTTCTTTCAAAGTTTCATAAGTATTAAGCGAAAATTGCGAAATTTTTTCAACCAAACTATCAAAAAAACTTATTCTAATTGGGTAATTTTGATTAATCGCAAAAACGCTAACCAAATCTCCCCTAACACAAAATTCACCCGATTTTGTTATTTCATCAACCTTTTTGTATCCAGCCATTATCAAATTTTGCAAAAAAGTTTCAAAATCAGTTTCTTTATTCACTTCAAGTGTTAAAATGTTTTTCAAAAAGATTTTTGGATTAATAACCTTTTGAACCAAAACTTTATCAAGAACAATCAAAACATCAATTTCTTGTTTTAGAAGTTTAAAAAGTGCAAGCGATAAATTTTGCATACTATCTGGGTCGTCAAAATAAGAATAAGTATAGTTTTCAATTTTGCTTTGCAAAACAAAAGTTTTAAGCCCCAAACTTTCAAGTTGAGAAGAATAATTTAATGCTTGTTGATTTGAAACGGCAACCAATATTTTTTGTTTTTTTATTCCACTAGCCAAAAACGATATTTCATTGAATGTTAAGCCAAAACAAGAGCAATTTTTGCCCTTTAACAAACTATCAATTAATTGTGCATATTTGCTTTCAGTATTAAAATTTTTTAAAATATCAATCATAAACTTACATTTTCCACATTTCCGCTTTTAGAAATAAATTCTTCCAAAAACGCATTTGTTTTTTCAAAAACATTTTCAAAATCGCTTGTTTTGCATTTGCTTAAAACATAATTTATTAAAGGAATGTTGATATTAGGATTTTTAATTCCAATTCTTAATCTTTTAAAATTATCGGTTTTGATTTGATTTTTTATATCTCTCATTCCATTATGCGTGCCTGTGCTTCCGTTTTTTCTAAACCTAACTTCCCCAATCGGCAAATCATAATCGTCAAAAACAACCAAAATATCATTTTCAGTTGCATCAAATTTTTTCATAAAGGTTTTAACACAAGTTCCGCTATTATTCATAAAAGTGGTAGGCTCAACAAAAACAACTTTTTCGCCATTAATAATAGTTTCGCAAAAGTTTCCAAAATATTTTGATTTGTTAAGTTTAAGATTATTTTTTTGCAAAAAATTATTTAAGCACATAAATCCCATATTATGATATGTGTTTTCATATTCTTTTCCTACATTTCCAAGCCCAAAAATTATAAGCATAATTTCTCCTTAAATAATTGTTTTGTTGCAAACAATTTCATTTTCGTTTATCGTTTGATTTTTTATAACTGAAAAGTCTGTAACTTTTGAATTTTGCATCAACACACTGTTTTCAACAATCGAATTTTCAATTTCCACACCATTTTGTGCAATAACTTTGTTTAGTTTGCAATTTTCAAGTCGAGAAAATTCTTTTATGATGCTTTTGCCACAAATTTTAACATTTTCACCAATAACAACATTTTTTTCTATATTTGCCAATGCATCAACAAAGCAAGATGATGGGTCTAAAAACAAAACTCCATTGGCTTGATGATATGATATAATTCTGTGTTTTAAAATATTTAATGCGTGCGAAAAACTTGCACTATCACAAACTTTAACAAAATCTTCTTCAAAAAAGTTTTGCTCTAATGGATTATAAATTTTGTTTTGGTTTTTAAGATATTCAGTTTCAAACATATAGCCACGATTAAATTTTAAACTGCAAAGTTTTTTTATTAAAAAGTAATCAACAATTTCAAGCACAGTTTTTTTTGTTAAAAGCGGAGTGTCTGAAAAAAATGCAAGAACATATTTTTTTTGATTAACATTTTGTTTGATAACTTCAATAACATCATCTTTCAAATCAAAATCAACCACTTTTGTTTCAAAATTAGTGCACGCATTTATAATATAATCAATGCCTCTTATTGAAAACATTTCTATGTTAGAATAATCAACGCTATAATTTGGTCTTAATATCAAAACCAAAATGTTTTTATAATCGTCTTCCAAACTTATGCCTTCAAGCAAACTTTGTGCCAAAGAAGGCTGTTTGTTGCAATATTTTTCTTCAAAAGTTTTTTCAAGCAAATCAATCATAAATTTCTCCTTAAATTTTAATCATTAATTTAAGCCACCATTTGTTTTAATAACAAATAAACTGGCAAACCAAAATGCAAATAATTATTAATAATTTTAATTTTTATATATAATATTATAAAACAAAACAAAAAAAAGTCAAACCCAAAAAAGTTTAACTTATAAATTTTTTGACAAATATTTTTGTTTTTTTATTTAGTAAACTATAACTATTTAAAGCATTATAATGACAAAATAATTTTAACACCAATTATTTTAAATTAAATTATTAATTTTTTTAATAAATTTAAAACTTTATTAGCCTTTTATTTGTGATAACTTTTATTATTTAAAATTGTGAAAGCCCGATAAATTTGTTCACAAAAAATAACTCTCATAAGTTGATGCGGAAATGTTAATTTTGAAAATGAAATTTTTGTTTCACACGCTTTTTCAACTTCACTGCTCACGCCATAACTTCCACCAATAACAAAATTAAACTCACTACTTCCACCAACACTTTTTTGTTTTATAAATTCGGCAAATTCTGTGCTTGAAAATTGTTTTGCGTCAATCATAAGCAAAATATTATTTTTTTTTAGTTTTTTCAAAATAAGTTTGCCTTCTTCAACTTTTATTTTTTCAATTTCGCTTTTTGTTGGACATTCAAAATTTGTTTCTTTAAGTTCAATAATGTTAAAATTACAAAAAGGTTTTAGCCTTTTTTGATATTCTGCTACCGCTTCTTTCCAAAAACTTTCTTTCAAATTTCCAACGCAAATTAAATTTATTGTCATAAAATTCCCCACACAAATGTAAAAATTGTAATAATAATGCCCAAAAACCAACTTGCAATCAAAAATATTTTATCCCAAACAAACAATTTTTCTTTTGGATAAATATCTTGCAAAAACAAATCAAGCATATTTTTTGGCTCTTGCATATTGTCAAGAATAATTGGCTCTAAATCATTAATATAGTGCATTTCATTTATTTCTTCTTGCGTGTTATAGTTAACAACATCTTTGTTAAGCGTGCCTTTAAGTTTTAGAATAACATTTTTAAAACTTTCAAAACTTGTTATTTTTAAAAGGGCAAATATTAATCTTACAAGCAAATATAAAAGTGCCAAAATCAAAATTATAATCATAATCAAGCTTATTAAAAAGTTGTTTGAAACAAAATTCCCAATGGCTTCATAGAAATTTCCCAAAAACCAATTATTTTTTGAAGCAAAACTTAAATAAACATTAACAAAGTTGTTAACAAAATGAATTATAATTGCTGGCCAAATGCTTTTTCCAACAATCGAAACAAAGCCAATCAAAACGCCAAGAATTGTTGCATAAAAAAACTGAACAATGTTAAGGTGCATAAGCCCAAAGCAAAGCGAACTTATAATTAGTGCGTGTTTAACACTTATGCTGTTAAATAGTCCCCTCATCAAAAGCCCACGATGCAAAAATTCTTCACACAAAGCAGGCAAAATTGCCACGCACAAAACATTAACAAAAAAACTTAAAATTGAATAATCGCCCGAGCCTGACGAACCTGATTGTTTATATCCAAATGCTTGAATTATTCCGTTAAAAATTGAACTTACAACAATATTCAAAAAAAATGCAATTAAGCCAATCAAAAGGCAAATTAAAACGGCTTTTAAAGTTATTTTTTTAAAGCCTAAATTTGAAAAAGTTTCTTTTGGCTTTTTCTTGAAAAAAAGCATATAAAACAAAAATGGAACTAAAAACATAACAACAATTTGAATTAAAACTGTTGAAATTATATCTTGCCATAGTTCTGGGATACTATTTAAAAAACCAAGACCAAAAATAATTCTTATGCCTACAAAAAGCACAAGAGAGATAAAATATATTAAAGTTATTTTGAAAAAGTTTGATTTTTTTTGCATAATCACCTATAAAGACAAAATTATATTTAAAATCCAAATAATCGCTCCGCAAATTAAACTTGCACAAAGCCAACTTATTTTTGGTTTTTTTGTTAAAGTTTTGTTAAGATTTTGAGATGTGGGTTTTTGTTCACTTGCATTTTGATTTGCCAAGTTTTGCATTTCACTTTTTTGCAAAATGCTTTCATTTTTATTGTCTGTTAGTTCCACTTTGGCTAGATTTTTAACCGACTTTTTATTTTCGCCAACTTTTTTTAGCCATTTTAAAAGATAGAACAAAACAAACAAAGCAAACAAAAACAACACCACCGCCAAAATGATATAGTTTGAAGTTAAATATCTATATTCAAAAAGTTGTGGATTAATATAATTTATGATAAGCACAACACTATTATTAACAAAATGCACAAAAATACTTGCAAAAATGCTTTGGGTGTAAAGAACAATTAAAGCCATAATTATTCCAAGCAAAAATTGATAAATTGTTTGGTGCAAACTTAAATGCATAAGCATAAACATTAGTGCCGAAATTAAAACGGCTTTGGTTGTGCCTTTTTTTTCAAGACCTTGCAAAATTATGCCCCTAAACAAAAGTTCTTCACTGATTGGCGCAATTATGCCCATGGCAAAAATAAGATAAACAAAATTAAGTGGATTATCCAAACTTAATGGAAGCGTTTGCTCTTTTATGCCAATTAATGATAGCACGCTGTCATAAACATTAATAATAGGACTTATCAAAAACAAACAACAAGCCGAAATTAAAAGTAAAATAAAAATTTGCAAAATGTTAAGTTTTTTGTGCTTTATTTCGGAAAATTTTATTTTTCTTTGTTTTGTTAAAACAAAATATATAAGCAAAAATGCAATTTGGCTTATAACTATTGACACAAGTTTATAGATTATTGAATTTTGAATTTCATTTGCACCATAAAAAAACGATAAAATTAAAATGAAAAAAATTGCCAAAACACTTGGCAAAAAAAGTGCTAATATAAATGAAATTGAACTATCTTTTTCGTTATAACTATTATTCACTTTTTTATTATAGCATTTTGACAATAAATTTTCAAACTAAATATTAATTTTATCTATTTTTTTTACAATTTCGCTTGTTATATATTTTAATTGCATTTTGCTTTCGCCTTCAACCAAAATTCTAATTTTGTTTTCAGTCCCACTCATTCTAACAATAATTCTGCCATCAAAATTTTGTTTAAGCGATTGCACAAGATTATTAAGTTCTTCACTGTTTTTTATTCTTTGTTTGTCTTTAACCACAATATTTGTTGCAATTTGTGGCATTAATTTAACATTAAAAAGTTCTTTTAATGATTTGTTTTCTTTTTTCATAACTTCCATAAGTTTAAGTCCAGCAAGCATTCCATCGCCAGTTGGCAAAGCATCTTTTATAATAATATGCCCACTTTGTTCTCCGCCCAAAGATGCATCAAGTTCGTCAAGTTTTTCAATAACAAACTTATCTCCAACATCTGTTCTAACAAAATTTATGCCCTTTTGATTAAGTTTCTTTTCAATCTTCAAATTTGTTTGCGATGTTCCAACAACAACATTATTTTTTAATAGTTTTTGTTTTTTCATGTTGCACGCCAAAATATAAATTATCGCATCGCCGTCAACAATATTTCCTTCGTTATCAATGCACATAACCCTATCCGCATCGCCATCAAAAGCAAGCCCTAGCGATGCCGATTCAAGCAAAACACGCTTTTTTAATGCATCAAGGTGCAAACTTCCACAATTATCATTAATAACCCCACCATTAAAATTGTTCATTACAACAACATCTGCGCCAAGTTTTTTAAACAAAATTGGTGCAAGCCTAAAACTTGCTCCGTTTGCCAAATCCAAAACAACTTTAAGACCGTTTAATCTTGTGTTTATGCATGATAAGATATGTTCAACATATTTTTTTTGCAAATTTTCGTTTTTTCTATATTCTCCCAAACAAAAATTTCCACCAAGATTGGCATTAATTATGTAACTTTCAATTTCAGCCTCTACGCTTTCATTAATTTTTTCGCCTTTGTTATTAAAAATTTTTATTCCGTTATATTCGCTTGGATTGTGTGATGCCGAAATAACAACACCAAAATCAAAGTCCATTTTTGTAAGTAAGCACGAAACTAAACTTGTTGGTGCAATGCCCACATCTTCAACAATTCCCCCATTAGAAATCACCCCGCTAACAAACGAAAAAAGCACAAGATTATTGCTTGGGCGTGTATCTTCCGCTATTAAAATTTTTGGCTTTTCTTTTATTTTTGTAAGTGCCAACCCGCACTTAAACGCAAGGTCGCAAGTTAAATCTTTTCCAACAATTCCTCTTATGCCATCTGTTCCAAAATATATCATATTAGTTTTCCTTTTTTATGTGAATTTTTTTATAATCTTCTTTAACTTTAAGTTCACGATTGCCAATAACAAATTTATCACTTTCAATATTTTTATAAACCGTTGCTCCAGCCGCAATAAATGTGTTATCGCCAATCAAAAGCGGAGCAACAAGATTTGTGTTGCTTCCAATAAAACAATTTTCTCCAACAATGGTTTTAAATTTTTCTTTGCCGTTATAATTGCAAAAAATAACGCCACAACCAATGTTTGTGTTTTTTCCAACTATTGCATCACCAATATATGTTAGGTGGCTTGCTTTCACGCCATTTTCAATCAAACTTTTTTTAACTTCAACAAAATTTCCAATTTTTGTGTTGTTTTCAATTTCGGCTTGCCTTAACCTTGAATAAGGTCCAATTTGATTATTGGCTTTTATTGTTGAGTTTTTTAAATAACTAAAACTTATTTTATTGTTTTCTCCAATTTTGCAATTTTCAATAAAGTTGCTATTTTCCAAAATGCAATTTTTGCCAATGCTTGTTTCGCCCAAAATTGTATTGTTAGGAAAAATCACAACATTTTCACCTATTTTGCAAGTTTTGTCTATTGTGGTTGAATTGGGGTCTAAAACCTTCACCCCTTGTTTTGTAAGAGTTTTTAAAAATTTTGCTTCTATCATAAAAATTTTTATGAAACAAAAAAATTAATTGTGAATGATTGAAAGACTTTTGCATTTTTTTGTTAAAATTTTTTTTAATCTTTTTAATCAAAATTTATTAAGAATATATAAATAATATAATCATAAAATAAAATAAATGAAGAAAATCAAAAATGAAATGTTAAAAAAAGAAGAATTTGTTAAAAACAAAGAATTTTTTTGTGAAAATAAAAACGAACAAATTGAAATTAAAAACATGGAATGCAACGCAAAACTAAACGAAACACTTGCAAAACAAGGCGAAAAAGTTAAAACTGAAAAAATTGAAATTTCAAACAAAACAAAAGGTGGAAAAATTTTAAGACTTTTTATTGTTTGTTTTATTTTTATAGCACTTGGACTGGCAATCTATTTTGCACTTAAACAAACTGGAAGTCTTGATAAACTTCAAAGTTTGGAAGATATAAAAAGATTTATTTTAAGTGGTGGAAATTATAGCCTGATTATTTTTGTGGCTATTCAATTTTTGCAAGTAACAATTCTTCCAATTCCTGCGTGTCTGACCACCATTGCTGGGGCTTTAATTTTTGGTCCATTCATTGCATTTATTTTAAGTTTTGTGTCAATTTTTTTGGGAAGTATGTTTGCATTCTATCTTGGAAGACGCTATGGAAAAAAAATTTTAGTTTGGATTTGCGGAAAAGAAGATGCAAACAAATGGACAAAAAAACTTACAAATGGGAAATATGCATTTTTTTTGATGATGCTGTTCCCTGCTTTTCCTGACGACATTTTGTGCGTTGCAGCGGGTGTTACAAACATGAGCACAAAATTTTTTGCAATAACAAATTTAATAACACGACCGATTGGAATTTTTTGCTTATGCTTTTTGGGAAGCGGAAAACTAATTCCTTATTCTGGATATTATTTGATAATTTGGGCGTTTATTGTTTTGTTTATTGTTGTTTTGTTTATTTTAAGCATAAAATACTCATCAAAAATTGAAGAAATTGTTGACAAAATTGCAAACAAACACAAAATTAAAGTTTCAAAAAAACCCCAAAAAGTTAAAATTGAAAAACTAAATCTTGATGACGGAAAAAGTGAAAAAGATTTAAAAAAATAAAGCAAAAAGTTGCTTTATTTTTTTGTTTTTTTTATAATGCCTTTATGAAAACATATTTAGTAACTGGTGGGCTTGGGTTTATTGGTTTAAATTATATTAAAAGCATAATTAATAACAAAAATAATTTTATTATAAATTTTGACAAAAAAACTTATGCTTCAAACGATGATATTTTTTTAGAATATAAAAACTACAAATTTATTAAAGGCGACATTTCTAACATAAAGCAACTTGAAAAGGTTTTTAAAGAATTTGATATTGATTATGTTATAAATTTTGCAGCAGAAAGCCATGTTGACAACAGTTTTGTGAATGCCCAAAAATTTCTAAAAACAAATATTTTGGGTGTTGCAAGCCTGCTTTGTTGTTGTGTAAGTTTTTGGAAAGATTTTTCTAAAAAAAGATTTATTCAAATTTCAACAGACGAAGTTTATGGCGAGTGTTCAACCCCTTGTTTTGAAAATTCACCTTATAACCCCTCTTCTCCTTATGCGATAACAAAAACTTGCGGAGAAGAACTTGCAATGCAGTTTTACAAAAATTTTAATCTTCCAGTTTTAATAACCCGAAGTTCAAATAATTTTGGCGAATATCAACACCCCGAAAAGTTAATTCCAAAAGTGTTTTTGTCTTGCCAAAACCACGATCAATTCACTCTTTACAAAAACAGTAAATATAACAAACGCACTTGGCTTTATGTTAATGACAATGTTAGTGCAATAAACCTTGTTTTAAAAAAAGGAAAAGTTGGCGAAATTTATAATATAGGTTCTTTCACCACGCTTACAAATTTTGAAATGATTAACAAAATCACTCAATATTTTAAGCAAAATATAAACAAAAATTTAAGAAATGATTTTATAAAAATTGTAAACTTAAGACCTTACGATGACAAAGAATATAACATTAACTTTGACAAAATAACAAAACTTGGATTTAAACCAACCGACTTTGAAAAAAACTTTGAAAAAACAATGGATTTTTATAAAAATAACGCAAAATATCTTCAAAAACAAAGCAAAAAATTGCCAAAATAAACAGTTTTTGCAAGTTTTCAAATATTTAGATAACTTTAAATATTATTTATAAATTATTTTATCTTTGAGTGTTTGGTTGTTTTTTAAAATTGCAATAAATAAAATGTTAAAAGAAAAATATAAAAAAACAAATTTTATTAAAAAAATATGATATAAAAAAAGAGAAGCAATAAAACTTATGTTTCTCTTTTTTTTCGTTAATAATTTTATAAATTATTATATTCATTTTTATAGCAAGTTTAATAATTTTTAAAAAGTTTTAAATTATTTATGATAAATAAATTATTAATTTGTTAATTAATAATATTATTTCACAATAACTTTCAAGAAGTTCTTTTTGCCTTTTTTAACAATATATTCATTTTTATGATTTAAAATTTTGTTAACATCGGTTATTTTTTCGTCATCTATGCTAACCGCCCCTTGTTCGGTCATTCTTCTTATATCACCTTTTGATGAAAACAATTTTGTTTTGTCAAGAAGGTCAAGCACACTAATATCGCCAGCAAGTTCAATTTCAATTTGTGGCATATTTTCAAAATTTGCATTAGCAAAAATGTTTTGAGCGGTTTCTAATGCCTTGTCAGCCTTTTCTTTTCCGTGAACAAGTTTTGTTATTTCATAAGCCATAACTTGTTTTGCTTTTCTTATATCGCCAGCAAGATAGGTTTTTATTTCGTCAAAAGAAAGCCTTGTTAAAAGTTTCATAAGATTTTCAACATCACGGTCGTCAACATTATAAAAATATTGATAAAATTCATAAGGTGAAGTTTTGTTTTCGTCAACCCACAAAGCACCTTTTTCGGTTTTTCCCATTTTAACGCCTTCATAGTTTGTTAAAAGTGGATGAGTAAAACCTTCAAGTGGTTTTTCACTTACTCCGTCTTTAAAATTAAGTTTTCGAGTTAATTCTTTTCCAGCAACAATGTTTCCCCATTGGTCTGAACCACCAAATTCAAGAGTGCAACCATAAGTTTTGTTAAGATAAGCAAAGTCATAGGCTTGCATAAGCATATACCCCATTTCAAAAAATGTAAGCCCGCCGTCTTGAATACGCTTTTGATACGCTTCACTTGCAAGCATTTTGCTAACATTGAAATGAACCCCAATATCACGCATAAAACTAACATAATCATAGCCTTTAAACCATTCAGCATTATTAACAATTATTGCTTTGTTTTCGCCAGTTAAATCAACAAATCTTCCAATAATATTTTTGATTGCATCATAATTGTTGTTAACAAATTCGTCAGTAACCATTTGCCTCATAGTTGACTTTCCACTTGGGTCGCCAATTTTGGCAGTTGCCCCACCCAAAACAACAATAACTTTGTGTCCTGCTTCTTGCAAATATCGTGCAATAATAAGTGGAAAACAATGCCCAATGTGCAAACTATCGGCAGTTGGGTCTATACCAACATAGGCAGTAATTGTTTCATTTGTTAACATTTTTTCAATTTCTTGCAAATTTGTTGCTTGATAAATGTATCCACGCTCTTGAAGAACTTTAAATAAATCTTTCTTATCCATAACTTTCTCCTTATAATTATATCCCATCTATAAAAATTAAAAAAAACCTTGGCTAGAAGGTTTTTAATCGCAAAAAAACTTCCGCCCAAAGCCAGAATTAAAATTTATAATAATAGTAATAATTTCTTTTTATCATACAATTATATTAACCTATAAAAATATGTTTGTCAAACATTTTTAGCAAATTAAATTTTTTATTAAAATATCTATTTATGCTTTCAAAAAATTTTATTAATTGATACAATAATGTATTATATGGAAAATGTTAAACAATATTTCAGTGAATATATAAAAGAATTAAGATTGCAAAAGGGGTTATCTCAACGACAACTAGAAAAAGAAATTCATATTTAATGGGCAACTATTGCTAGGCTTGAAAAAGGTTTGAATATGCCCGATGTTGAAACATTAATTGCTTATTCTGTATTTTTTAATTTAAGCATCGACTCTTTGTTAGGATTAAACAACAAAATTGAAATTTAATCGTTCAAAAACTCATTCAAATCAAATTCTTCATCAAAGTTTGGAATAAACTCTTCGGTTTGAGAAGTATTTTCTTGAACATAAGCATTAACAAAACCAAGTTTTATGGCATAAGACACAACTCTTTTATATTCAAGGCTTGTAACCTTGTTTTTTAATATTTTGTGCTGTTTTGCCTTGAAACACGGCGTGTATTGATTTAATAAACTTATAATAATTTTGTTTCCAAAATTTTTGTTTAATTCGTCCAAAATTTTAACAGAATCTGAACTTGCCCCAGGAAGCACCAAATGCCTTATTATAATTCCTTTTTTCATTATTCCGTTTTCAATAATGTCTTGTGGCACAATTTCTCGTGCTTTTTTTAAACTTTCTATGGCAAATTTAAAATAATCTTGAGCACCAGAATATTCTTTTGATAAATCACTTGAAAAATATTTTATGTCAAACAAAAATATGTCTACATATCCTTTCAAACTCTCAATTATTTCAGGTTTTTCGTAACCGCCCGTGTTCCACACAATAGGAACTTTTGGTTTATAGATTTTAAGTGCTTCAACAATCAAATTTGAAAAATGCGTTGGAGAAACAAAATTTATGTTGTGAACGCCTTTACTTTCAAGTTTTTTTATTATATCCACCAAATTTTGAACCGAAATAACTGTTCCCTTGCCTTGGTGGCTTAACTGATAGTTTTGACAAAACAAACACTTTAAATTGCACCCACTAAAAAATATTGCCCCACTTCCATTTGTTCCGCTTATTATTGGCTCTTCAAATATGTGGACCATTGCTTTTTGAATTTTTAGATTTTGTTGACCACAAAAACCGCTTTTTTCATTTCGGTTGATATTGCAATTTCGTGGGCAAATGTTACATTTCATAAATATAATATAAATCTTTTTTTAAAATTTTGAAAGCAAAATGATAAAATTAAACTTTTTATTTTTAATTGGTCAAAACAAAATGATTAAATTTATTTTTAAAAAAATATTTTTTATGCTAAAATGTTTTTATAGGAGAAATTTATGAACAAAATTGTGGTTATAACTGGGGCTACAAGCGGAATTGGGCTTTGCCTTTATAATATGTATAAAGAAAAAGGCGACATTCCAATTTGTCTTGCTCGAAAAAATGAAATAGGTCTTGAAAATTTTTATGAATGTGATGTTACAAGCGAAGAAATGATTATTGATTGTTTTAAAAAAATTCAGCAAAAATATCACAACATTGACATCTTGATTAACAACGCAGGTTTTGGAATTAGTGGAGCGGTTGAACTTGAAAATTCTTCCACTGTTGAAAATATTATGAATGTTAACTTTATGGGGGCTTTTTTGTGCTATAAATATGCCCTTCCGCTTATGAAAAGTGGTGCAAAAGTTATCAACATAAGTTCGGTTTGTGCGTTGTTTCCAATAAGTTATCGTGGCTTTTATTGTGCAAGCAAAGCCGCACTTTCAAGTTTAAGTTTCACTGAATATATGGAACTTAAAAACAGCAAAATTTCGGTGGTTACAATTTGCCCAGGTCAAACCAAAAGCAATTTTAACAAAAACCGAATTCGAAACCTTAACACCAACGAGCGTTATGGTTCAACAATTTCATCAGCCGCACAAACTTTGAAACAAACCGAAGAAAAACGAATGCCAACCGAATATGTTGCTAATATTATTTTAAAACAAAGTTACAAAAAACACCCAAAACCAATGAAAATTATTGGGTTTAAATATAAACTTTTCTATTTTGCTTACAAATTGTTGCCACTAAAAACATTTTTGAATTTAACCCACAAATTTTTGGGAAAATAGAGCCTTTGGCTCTTTTTTTGTGCTATAAATTTTTGATAGCAAATAATTGTTTTTTATTTTGTGAAATAATAGTTTTTTATTTTGTCACATTCTTACAAAATATAAATAAAAAAAACCTTAAAATTAATTAAGGTTTTTTAATTTATTTATGCTTTAGTTTCAACATAAGCCCAAAGAACATAACCTTCTTTGTCTGAAACTTCTTGTTTTGCAAAATCTTCAAACACAAAATTAGATTCATTCAAATCATCACAAACTTTTGTGTAAATTTTTTGAAGGTTGTTAAAGTTAAGTGACCTTGCATTTGCTTTTCCAACAAGTTCAGTTTCAGCAAATAGCATTGGACTATCACATATAATAGTTTCAAGCGAATTAAAATTATTGAATTGTGACCAACTATTTTTTTCAGCATTAATTGAACTTGGAATTGTTATTGTTGTTACATTAAAATTAACATAATTTAAGTTAAAATTAGTAACTAATTTGCCTTTATAATACATTGGAATAATTAGGTGTGTGTCAGTGTTTGTTCCCAAACCAATCAAAACATTTTTTTCATCAAATTCTAGGTTTTGTGAAGCATTAAGGTCTTCCCAATAAGCAGTTAATGTGATTGAACCATCATTATAATCAAATTCAAATTCATAATCGGCACTTATTATATTATCCCAATCGTTATTTTTAACCCAACCTTTAAATTCAAAGCCTTGTCTTGAAGTGATTGAGGCTGGAACTGTAATTTGAAGTTTGGTATTGTCTTTAACAAAATATCGAGTTTGCATATCAGCAGTGAAACCATTTAGGTCAATTTCAACAAAATGATATTGTTCGTCAAGGTTGTCAATTCTGTTGTTTAGATATTCGTTAAGCAAAGTTAAAGTTTGTTCACGAGAGTACTTATATCCTAGTGTTGCCAAAAATTTTTGATAACCTGTAAATTTACTATATTCTTCTTGATTATTTATCAAATCATAATCTTTTTGGTCAATAACGCCGTCAAGGTTAACATCGCCATATTTGTTTTTAACTGGCAAATCATCAAACCAATCCGCAGCGTTGCTCATTATCGCATACATATCTCTTTTGTCAATAACGCCATTCAAATCAACATCGGCTTGCGCATAAGATTGTGCATTATATTCAAAAGTTCCATTATAAATTTTTTGAATTGCAGTAATATCATGATTATCAATTTTTCCGTCTAAATTTACATCACCCAAATTTTCTGTTGCAACAGGAACAACTTTGTTTGCAATCAAATCATTAAGCCATTCACTTTCGCTTTTTGTATAGTTTGGCTTATATGAACAATAAATTTCATACGCTGATTTTCCGTTCAAACCATCTTTTCCGTCTTTCCCGTCTTTTCCGTCTTGACCATTTTGTCCGTTAAGCCCGTCTTTTCCATCTTTTCCGTTTAAGCCGTCCTTGCCGTTCAAACCGTCCTTGCCGTCTTTTCCTGCTTCGCCTTTAAGACTTGCAATCCATTCTTCATAAGTGCCTTCATATCCATTTGCAACTGCCATTTCATAGATTTGTGGCAAACTTTCAAAATTTGAATTGTCTGTTTTGCAACCTGCAAAAAGCACGCCAAAACACAAAACCAAACTGCAAAGCATGAAAGTTAAAACTTTTGTTATTTTTTTCATTTTTTTCTCCTTATTCATTTGTTTTTCTATAATCAAAATTTTTCTTTGTTTGTGCAAAATATTAAGCGAAAATTTTTATTATATATAAAAAAGTATACCCCCCCCCCCCTGAAATTTTGTCAAGGCTTTTTTTTAAAATTATTGTTATTTTTTTTATATTTTTTTTGTTAATAAATCAAATTCTTGAAAAAATAGTTTAAAATTTTAAAAAAAACCAGCAAAATTTTGATTTTTTTGCTAGTTTTTTGGTTCTTCTTCTTTTTTTTGCAAGCCTTCTTTATCAAAACTTTGGGCAATTTTTTGGTCAAACAAATTGTTTGCCTTAAAAATTACCTTTTTATTAAATTTTTTGTTTATTTCAAAAACCACTTTATCAACATCATTTTTTTCATTTTTTGTTTCAAAAATAGATTGAGTTTTAAAGCCACTATCAAAATTGCAAACCTTAATTCCCAAACTTCGAACTGGGTTTTGTGGAAAAAATTTATAAAAAGTTTCCAATGCTTTTTTTGCTATAATTTCAGAATTTCTTGTTGGATAACAAAACGAAACTTGCTTTGAAAATTTTGTTAAATTTGTATATTTTGCATAAATTTTTAAGGTTTTGGCTTCGTTTAGGTTATATTTTATCATTCGCCTAACAACGCTTTCACTTATTATTAAAAATGCAAGCATCAAATCTTGTTTTGACGATAAATCTCGATAAAAAGTGGTGCTATTGCCAACACTTTTGGGCTTAATATAATTTGAATAAAGTTCAACAGGTCTATTATCAAAACCACTTGCATAAGCCTTTAAATCTCTTCCCACCTTTCCAAGCAAACCACTTATATAATTTTCATCAACGCCTGCAAGGTCGCCTATCGTGTTTATATTACATTTTTTTAATCTAACTTCAAGTCGCTTTCCAACACCAATCATTTTTGAAATGTCAAGCGTCCAAATTTTTTGCTTGAAATCGTTAAAATTCACTTCGCTAATAGCATCAGGCTTTTTAAACTCGCTTGCAATTTTTGCAAAAGTTTTGTTAAAACTTATTCCTATTGAAAGGGTTAAACCAATTTTTTGTTTCACTTCGTCTTTAATTTTTTGAGCAATAGAAAGTGGACTTCCAAAAATTTTTGAGTTTGTAACATCTAAATAACATTCGTCAATAGAAAATGGTTCAACATAGTTTGTATATTTCAAATAAATTTCTCTAACTTTTTTTGAATAATAGTTATACAATTCAAAATTTGCTTCTTTAATAACAATATTAGGGCATTTTTGCCGTGCTTCAAAAACAATGTCGCCAACCTTAACACCAAAATCTTTTGCCTGATAGTTGCAGGCAATAACCACACCTTTACGGTCTTCAACACTTCCACTAACCGCAACGGGCGAACCAATTAACTTTTTATCATTCACCGCTTCGCAACTTGCATAAAAATTGTTTAGGTCGCACAAAAAAATTGCTTTCATAAAATTAGTTTATGAAAAAGATTTTTTATTATAAGTTTAATCAAAAAACAATGCAATTTTTGCAAAAACCAAAAAAATAAGTTTTCACATAACCAAAAAACTAATTAATAAGTTAATAAATATTATATTATTACAAAATATATTAATATGTGTAAATAAATTGCAAATTTTTAATTTTTTTGATAAATTATATTCAAGGAGAAAATTTTGAAAAAATTATTTCGTTTTTTTAAAGGCTATAAAAAACAAATGATTTCTGCACCGCTTTTCAAATTTTTGGAAACAATAACCGACATTGTTATTCCGCTTATTGTTGCCAACATGATTGATATTGGTGTTAAAAACCATGATGTTAGATATATTGCAATTTGGGGTGCTGTGGTGGTGGCACTAAATTTTGTTGGAATTATTAGTGCAATTATTTGTGCAAAACTATCAAGCAAAGCGTGCTCTGGCATTAGTTATGAAATAAGAAAAAATTTATATTCGCACATAAACACTTTGTCGCACGCCGAACTTGACAAGTTTGGAACGGCAACACTAAACAATCGTTTAACGCACGATGTAACCCGAATTGACACCGCTCTTGGAATGTTTTTAAGAAGTGTGATGCGAACGCCATTTTTGATTATTGGCTCAACCATTATGGCAATGATTATTGACATAAAACTTTCGCTTTTATTTTTGATTGTTGCCCCACTTATTTTGATTGTAGTGTTTGTTATATTAAAAAAAACCGAGCCACTTTATGACAAAACTCAAAAAGACCTTGACAAAGTTTCGGAACTTACCCGAGAGAATTTGCAAGGAGCAAGAGTAATTAGGGCTTTTAATAGGCAAGACTATGAAGAACAAAAATTTAACACTGCTACAAAAAAATTAAGAAAATCGGCAGTTAAAGTTGTTTCGGTTTCTTCCCTTATGAACCCACTAACTGGCACAATCATAAATTTTGCAATTATTGCAGTTATTTGGTTTGGTGGCATTCAAGTTAACATTGGTGGACTTTCGCAAGGGCAGATAATTGCATTTGTAAATTATCTTACTCAAATTGGTGCTGCACTTGTTTCGCTTGCAAACATGATTATTGCTTTTATCAAAGCATTTAACTGTGCAAGCCGTATTAACGAAGTTTTTGACACAAAACCATCAGTGGTTGAAACCAACACTCAAAATATTGAAATTGAAAAAAATAAAGATATTCCAAAACTTGAATTTAAAAATGTTAGTTTTTCTTATTCAAAGAGTTCAAAACCAGCGGTTAAAAATTTAAGTTTTGTGGCATATCCTGGCGATACTATTGGAATTATTGGTGGAACGGGAAGTGGAAAAAGCAGTGTTATAAATTTAATTCCAAGATTTTATGATTGTCAAAGCGGACAAGTTTTGGTTGACGGAATAAATGTTAAAGATTATAGTTTTAACCAATTAAGAAGCAAAATTGGAATTGTCCCACAAAAAGCCGTTTTATTTAAAGGCACAATAAAAGACAATTTGAAGTTTAGAAAAAAAGACGCAAGCCCAGAAGAGATGCAAAAAGCACTAAAAATATCACAAAGTGAAGACTTTGTTATGGAACTTCCCGACAAATTTAACACAAAAGTTCAAGCGGGTGGAAAAAACTTTTCGGGCGGACAAAGACAAAGGCTTACTATTGCAAGGGCACTTGTTGGCGACCCAGAAATTTTAATTATGGACGACAGTGCTTCTGCCCTAGACTTTGCAACTGATGCAAATTTAAGAAAAGCAATTAAAGAAAATATTAATGCAACTGTAATTTTAGTTTCGCAACGGGTTAACACTGTTAGAAACGCAAAAACAATTATTGTTATGGACAATGCAAACATAGTTGGCATTGGAACTCATAAAGAATTGCTTGAAAACTGCGAAGTGTATAGAAACATCTATGACTCACAAACTAAATAAGGAGGGGAAAATGAAAGAAAGTGAAAAGATAAATCAAAAAGAATATCGAAAACTTAAAAAAGCCATCGCAACACTGCCCGAGCCTTCTTTCAACAATCCCGAAAAGGCTCAACCTGCAAAAGATGTTATTGTTCCAAGCATTATTCCTGCAACAATCACAAACAGCCCATCATTTGTTAGCAACGATGAAAAAGCACAAAAAATATTAGATTCGCAAATGATTCTTGACACAAACTCAAAGCGAATTGAAACAATAGCAAAAATTAAAAAGCCAAAAGCCCGTTCAACAATATTGCGAACTCTTGGATATTTAAAAAAGTTTTGGTATTTAATTGTGCTTGCAATTTTGTTTGCAGCAATAAATTCAATTTTTGAAATTTTCATTCCACTTATTATTGGCGACACAATAGACTTTATTGTAGAAGCCGGAAATGTTAATTTTGTTTATATCTCAAAAAATTTAATTTATCTTGCAATTTGCATTGTTGGTTTTGCCTGTTTTAAGTGGCTTTTATCACGAACCGCAAATGGTCTATCATATAAAGTTGAACAAAATCTTCATGATGACATTTTCAAAAAATTTAACAAAGTTCCACTAAAATACATAGACAGTTCAAGCCATGGCGACTTGCAAAGCCGTATGATAAACGATGTTGATTTGATTACTGACGGATTTGTTTTGGGGCTAACAACATTCTTTGACGCATTAGCCACAATAATTTTAACATTAATATTTATGTTAAGAATAAATGTAACAATAACAATAGTTATAATGTGTATTACCCCACTTTCAATATTAGTTGCATCAATTATTGCAAAACTATCTCACAAACTTTTCAAAAAACAAGCAAAATGCGTTGGCGACCTATCTGGAACTATGGTTGAAATGGTTGGAAATCAAAAAATTGTTAAAGGCTTTTTGTATGAAGACAGGTCAATAGAAAAATTTGATGAAATAAACACAAAACTTAAAGATGTAAACCAAAAAGCAATGTATTATTCTTCACTTTCTGCCCCTATTGCAAGATTTATAAACGGGCTTTTGTATGCTTCGGTTGCAATTATGGGTTGCTTGTTTGCCTTAAAAGGCAATATGTCGGTTGGTAACATTTCAGTATTTTTGTCGTTTGCAGGAAAATATGTTCGCCCTTTCAATGACATTGCCGATGTGTTTGCAGATTTGCAAGCAGCGTATGCATCTGCCGTTAGGGTGTTCAATGTGCTTGACATGAAAAACGAAACAAGCGATGCTCACCTTCCGGAAATTAAAAAATGCACAGGTGAAGTTGAATTTGAAAATGTTAATTTCTCATACTCTCCTGACAAAAAACTTATTCAAAACCTTAATTTAAGCGTTAAAAAAGGTCAAAAGGTTGCTATTGTTGGTCCAACAGGTTGCGGAAAAAGCACACTAATAAATTTGCTTATGAGATTTTATGATGTAGACTCTGGTCAAATAGTTGTTAGTGGCTATCCAATAACCGAAGTAACAAGAAACAGTTTGCGAAAACAATATGGCATGGTTTTGCAAGAAACTTGGCTTTTCTCGGCTTCAATAAGAGATAATATTGCCTATGGAAAACTTGATGCCACCGATGCTGAAATAAGGCGTGTTGCAAAACTTGCTGGCGTTGACCACTTTATTCAAACGATGCCCGAAGGTTATAACACTGTTATTAATGAAAACGGCGACAATCTTTCACAAGGACAAAAGCAACTAATTTGTATTGCAAGGCTTATGCTTGCCAAACCACAAATGTTAATACTTGACGAAGCAACCAGCAATATCGACACAAGAACCGAACTTGCAATTCAACAAGCGTTTGACAATATGATGAAAAACAAAACAAGTTTTGTTGTTGCACATAGACTTTCAACAATAGTAGGTTCGGATATTATTCTTGTTATGAACAAAGGAAATATTATTGAGCAAGGCTCACACAAACAACTGCTAAACAAAAAAGGATTTTATTATAACCTTTATAATAGCCAGTTTAGTAGATATTAAAAATTATTTTATTTAAAATTTAACTAAAAAGAAACTTCACTTGAAGTTTCTTTTTTTTATTGTGCGTTTACAACTAAATTTATTTGATTAGGTTATTAAATTTAAGCAAAGATAAATTTAATTATTTTTAATAATATCTTCAAATTTCTTTTTGTCAAAAATAGCACGCTCATTATAAACTAATATTGGGATAATAGACTTTTCTTGCAATATTGTATAAACTTTTTCACTTATTTGCTCTTGACTTTCACATAAATTTCCATTATCGTCAGTATATTCAAATTTTAAAGTATAAATTGTGTAATGAGCCACACAACCATTATTATTCTCGGTCACTTCAGTTGCAAGCAAATCAATAATTCTTCCATTTTCACAATGCCCTTTTCGTGAAACTTCCAAAGATTTTTTTCCATCAATAATCATTTTTATGCCACTAATGATAAAATATATGCCCGCTATCATCATTATTGAAGCAATTAAGCACATAAATATGCCCCCACCAATATTGTCAGAATCCCATGACTTTATTGTTGTCGAAAGCACTATACCAGCAATTATCATTGCTATTATTGAAATAATAATTCTAATAATCCCACCATTTATAGTTCCACGATTAAATTTTTTTCTTTCCATATTCATCTCCTATTCATATCTTTCCCAACCCCACCAATCAGGAAGAATTTCCTTCAAAGTAATTGTTTTTCGGTTTTTATAATCTAACAATATCTCCATATCTTTATTTTTTTCAGATAATTGCATAAAAAACTCACGACAAGCACCACAAGGCGTCCACCCGCCAGTCCCATCTGGAACTCCATCAACATAGCAAGTTAATCTTTTAGCGACTTTTTGACCAGACTGTATATACATATTTAAAGCCGCAACTCTTTCTGCACAAAGAGCAATAACTCCACTTGCACCTTCAATACAAAAACCACCATAAATTGCCCCATCTTCTGCTTCCAAAGCACAAGCAACATGGTGAGCGGTTATGAATGGTGAAATTTCTTCAGGTTTATATTGTTTTTTTGCTTCTGCAATTAATTTATCCCAAACATCCATTTTTTGTTTTCTCCTACTATTTTTATAAAATTAATATCACAAAATATTTATCCTCAATTTTGGTTCTTAATTTTATAAACTTATTTAAATTTTTCTAAAGCAAAATGTCCATCGCTATATATCAGTTGACCATTTTTATGCTCATAGCCCATTTTTCTATAAAACGGTATAGCCGACATGGAAGCAGGAATTTCAATTCTTTTTGCTCTTTTAAAGTATTCATCTTTTTCTAAAGTTTCAATTATTTTTCTTCCATAACCCATGCCTTGGTAATTTGGATCTACAAATATAGAAAATAACGAACTCTCTGTTTTACTTCCCCAATATTCGCCAATAGCGCCACAAGCAACAATTACTTTGTTTTCTTTAATAACATAAAAATGCGTCCAGCCTGCTCGCTTTTTAACACCTTCTTCATCAAGACTTTTAACTACATTTTCAATTTCAATTTGTGGATAAAATTTTGAAAATTGAGAAAACCTAACTGATCTTTCAATCATATTTGCAGTAGCCTTAAATTCAGTTTCTTTAATCAATGAAATCTTCATAATATTCTCCTTAATAATATTTTATCATAAAAATTCCAGATTTTTAAACTAATTATAATATTATATTCATTTTTTAAAAAAACCTATTAAGTTAATTTTTTATTAGTTTTTAGAACTGATTTGAAAAGTTATTAGATTTCAAATCTAGCACACTTGTGTGTGTACAACCAAAAGTCTTTTTTTGATTATTTTTCTTTGATTTTGCGACTGATTTTGATTATTTCACACTTTTTGATTTCTTTTGATTTCTTGCCATTTGATTTTGCGACAGCATTTTTTGATTTTGCGAAAATCAAAATTCATAAAGCAACTACTTTTTATCTTTTTTGTTCATAAGTGTATAGACTCTTTTAATTGCATCAAGACCTGCACTTTCTCCGTTTTCTACCGCTTGCCCATACATTTCTATTGCTTTTTTATAATCTTGTTTTACTCCAAAACCATTTTCATAGCATATTCCAAGATTGTGATAAGCGACACCAGAATTACAATTTTTAACTGCGGTTTTGAAACATTTTACAGCTTCCTTTTTGTTTTCTTTTACGCCTTTGCCTTGCAAATAACAAAGTCCAATATTGATAATGGCTTCTTCTTCGCCAAGATTATATGCGTTGGTAAATAATTCTAATGCTTTTTTATATGCTAATTCTGTCTTAACGGTATAGAAATAATACAAGCCCATTTGCAAACAAGCCATAGGATTTTGACGCTTTGCACTTTTTTTAAGCCAATAAATCGCATTTTCACGATTTGCTGTCAAACCGTAATAACCACATGCATAACCCATTCCAAGATTATATTGTGCCGAAGCGTCGCCAAGTTTCGCTGCTTTTTTGAATAATTTTAATGCCATTTGCTCATCTTTTTCCAAACCGAGTTCATCGCCTAGATATGCTTCTGCCATTCTTTCAACTGCGTCAGGATAATCCATTTCCATTGATAGTTGATAATATCTTAAAGCATTTTTGTAATCTTGCTTTTTAGTTTCACATATTATTGCAATGCTCCAATATAGTCTAGCGTCATCTAATTCACACTCTGCAAAGCAATCTAATGCTTTATCATAATCATTTTTTCCAAAATAATAATAGCCCAAATCAAGCAAAGCGTCATCTTGTCCAAGTTTTGCGGCTCTTTTGAGAAAATGAATATATTTAGCGTTGTCAGAGGACACACCATACAAACCCATTTCATAAATACGAGCTTGCAAATACAAACAATGCGAGTCATTGGCTTTTACGCCATTGGCTAAATAAAACAACCCTTTTTCGTAATCATGAGGAACAAATCTATCATTCAAATATAGATATGCCATATCAAAATTGAGTGAACTTTCGCCAAGACTTAATCCTTTTTCATACCACTCTATGGCTTTGGGAACGTCTTTCAGTTCCTCGTTGTTTAAGTATATGAAACCTATCTTTTTTGCAACCTCTATATCTCCGAGGTAAAAAGCACGCTCGTAATATTTCAACGCATTTTGAACGTTTTCGATTTCGGAATCTTCAATCGGAGTATTTAAATAATACAATTCACCGAGAGATCTTGCCGCTGCCGCCACACCCAAATCGGAGGCTTTGGCGTAACACTCGATTGCTTTTTGAATATCGAT
>CAKVLQ010000005.1 GCA_934757845.1 uncultured Clostridia bacterium | reverse complement strand
AAGGAGGATTTTTTCTACTCATCGGTAAACCTTTAATCAACCACCAGACTATCTGGTGGTTTTCTAATACAAAAAAACACCCAATCAATTAAGATTGAGTGTTTTTACTAAATTTTTGGTATTACAGAGTGATTATCTAGAGAATGTTTTGATAAATCCCATCTGCCAACCTTAATTTTTTTAATTTTTTCACCAGAACCAAAGTCTAATAAATCTTCTCTATTTAATATTTTTAAAACTTTGTCCAAACCACCTAAACCAGCAGAAGATAATAAGAAAGCATCCTCAGGGTCGCATAGTTTACAATATATTTGAAGTTGACCTAAATTTTGCAAATTAAGTTGAGTTTTCTTCGCTTCTATGAAATAAATTTCTGCTTTGTTATCCCAAATAACCATACCTAAAACATCAATTTCTATTTTTAATCCAACTACTTGTGGATAGTATTTTATTATTCCATATTTTTCCAAAATAGAATCTAAATACATAGAATGACAGTCGACAACTATTATTTTGCATTTTTTACTTTTATATTTATCTTTAAGATATGTATCTAGCCAAACTGTCATTTCTGCATACAATTCAACTTCTTTTGCCACATTATTCGCCATAACCCAATTCCTTTGCCAAATCCGTCCAAGATTCATAATGTTTACCTCTAATACTCAAAGGCAAAGATTCATCATTTTCCATAGGATGTATAGGTTTTTCTTTTCTTCTAATTGTTTTTTGCCAATAAAATTGATGTGTTTTTTTCTCATCTAGATAATCTAATAGTTCATCAGCATATTTTTCTAAAGCTCTTTGCTTATGAACAATATTAAATCCAATAGGTAAAAACTCATTAGCCCAAATTTTAACTTGATGCTCTTTTTTCCAATAGTATGGTTTACCTTCATTATATTTCTTTAAATTAGAATCCCTGAAATTTGGATGACCAAAATCAATCGTTTGGACTGGTATGTCTAAATCTTTTAACATATTCGCTATGTCTATTACCATCTGCCAATTCCCCGGAATTTCAATATAAACTCTATGACAACCATCTTGACCAAAAGCAATGTTGCTTTTTCGAATATAACCAGTTACATCTGCAATTCCTCTTAACAATTCTTTCTTTTCATCTGTTTTCATTCCAAATAATTCATCATTCATTGTCATCGTTGAGTGATGTACACCATTCCCAATAAATCTTAAAATTTCTCGCATTGTATAATCTGCATTTGGCATTGTAAATGAAAACTGAGTAGCCCTCTTTGTTTGAGATATAGGTAATGAATAACCAATTAAAGGTTCAACAATTCCTCTAATGTCAGCCAAACTGCTTTTTACATATACCGAAACCTCACGTCCCTCATCATCAATTAAATTCTTATGAGGTAATTCAACTGTAATTGTTGTAGTGTCTGATTTTCTTTGGACTTCTCCATTGCCTAAAATCATGCCTATCAAATAAGCCATTTGTGTATTCATTAGTTTTCATCTCCTTCGTTTTTTTTATTAGATAAAGTTTTATAAATTTGATCAGCAATCGCCTTTGCCATTAATGGAGGAACCGCGTTTCCTATTTGTGTTCTAACAGCCACTTTTGTTCCGTAAAAAATAAAATTATCATCAAAAGATTGTAATCTTGCGGCTTCTCTTGGTGTTATAGTTCTATTCAAAAATGGGTGATTGTTGGTTCCGTTAGAAGCGGCATCAAATCTAGTATCTATTGTTGGTGAAGGTTCATCCCATTTTAATCGACCCCAAGTAGAATGAAACTTTTGTTTACCCAATAATTCTTTTGGAAGATATTCTTTACCTTTTTCGGGTGGAATCATCTTTAATTTGTCTATTGCAATTTTTGCATGATTTGAGGCTTTGTGATTATATAATTTTGTCGAATTTTTCCTCATCTCTTTTTGATATTTAGATTTAGCTGTATTTTTATAACTTTGTTCAAAAGCTCCTTCATTAGCTTCTAAATATGCTAAATCTTCTATAGCCTCTCGAACTGTAATAGGCTTACTTACGGTGGGCAATGGAAGTTCTATCTTATTGTTTTTGCAACAAATAAATATAGTTCTTTCTCTCGTTTGTGGAACACCAAAATCAGTTGCTTTAAGAACGCCAACATCTACCTTATATCCTAACTTTTCGATAGCAGATACAATTTCGATTTTAAACCAACCATTACATGTTGATAAAAGTGACTTAACATTTTCAATTACAAAAACTTCAGGTTGTAATTTCTCAACTAAATTAAGATATTCTACAAACAAGAAGTTTCTTGGGTCTTTTAATCCTAGTTTCTTGCCTTTTAAAGAAAAACCCTGACAAGGTGGACCACCAATTATCATATTGACACCATTTTTTCTAGACAATTTTACTACTTTGTCTTTTACTTCTGGATTCTTGATATCTCCAATAATAACATCTACCTCTGGCATATTTTTCTTTAAAGATTCTGCTAGTTTTTCTTCAATATCTAACGCTACGACTGTTTTAAAATGAGGGTTTTGGTGCATTCCGTAAGACATGCCTCCGGCACCGCAAAACAAGTCTAAAATCTTAAATTGTTTTTCATCTAACATACATTTCTTGTTTCGGATTAATATCCTTTTAAATAATTCTTTACCATTGATTGTTGGTTTAAATAAATCAAATTCATTATCAGTGCCATGATTTGCTTCGCCAACTATTTCAAATTGTTCTTCATTATGATATTTTAAATAAGTAAGTGGCACCCCCATAATACCTGCATAATCTTTGGGTATATCCATAACTTTTGATACATTAATTGCATCATAATTATCAAACTTTGGATATTTTTTAGGGTTATAATAAGAAGTAAGATCCAGCTTTAATTGCTTCCTTTCAGTATCCAAATTTGTTAACCACATTGCATTTCCTAAACTTCGCCATTTTTGACCGTTTTCATCAACCCAAAATCTAGTTTCTCTTGGATGAGTATCGTTAGGAACTTTAAATGCCATATCTCCAAATCTATAACCAATCCAAGCCTCACCACTTTTTATTATTGGAAAAACTTCCTTGTATGTTATGGCGTTTTGATTTCCAATAATCAAATATTTTTTCTTATATTTTACAAGAAGTGAAAACAGTTCGGTAAATTTTGAAAAAGGTGGATTAGTAACAACAATGTCCGCTTCTTTTAAATACCTAATACATTCATTGCTACGAAAATCACCATCACCTTTTAATTTTTTAACTAGCCTTTTATTTCTTAAAAAATTTAAAATTTTATCATCACTAATTTCCTTTTCTTCTTCAATATCTATTTCGTTGACAATCATTACATAGGCAAACTTCTTATTTAAAATTAAATCGTTATTATCTTTCAAATTGAATTCATCAACAATTCTAGAGCCTTTGTATGATGTACATATCAATCTTTTTAACTGTAAAACATTAAAGTTTTTCAAAAAGTAATTAGCAAATGCTGATTTATATGGGTCATCACAATTACATAAAACTATTTTATCACAAAATTGATTTACATAATGAGATAATTCTTCTTCAACTGTTTTATAATCAGTATACCATTCATCAGTATTTTCCGAATATCGCGCCTTGTTCAATATCGAATTATCTTTCATTCGAATTACTCCTTTTATCTATCTTTGTATCTTTATCATTTAACTTTTCCCTTATAAAACTGCAATTATAGGATTTAATCAAGTTCACTATCTTTTCTGCGATAAACATCTATAGCCTGTCCTTTGTTATTTTTCCAACAGATCCAGCCATTAGCCGCTTGACCAACAACCAGCGCAGCTGCCATAGATGGAGAAGAACACTCAACATCATTTAACAATATATTATTTTCAATCTTCATTGACCTTCTTGTTACAATCCATGCTGGAGTTTTATACTCTTTGTATGGGGCTATCATTGAACCAGCTTTTAGTAAAAATTTATCATTTTCAACATCAAGCTTTGCAATAATTGTTTTGTTCATCTCTTTAATTTTTCTATTGAACACATATTCTCCATTGGGAATTAATTGAGATTGAACCAATTCAGTTGCGTTTTCAAATACTTCTTGTTTTGATTTATCCATAGGATATATTTGTCTACCTGAAAAAGATGACAATAATTGAATAGTTTTATTTATGTCTAAAGAAAATAATTCGGTGTTACCAACTCTACTTTTTGCAAATAAATCATCTAATAATTGTTCTATTTCTTCATGGTTTTCCAATTCTATTGCAAATTGCCTTTTTAAACCCGTAACATTACAATAACCATTATTTTCCAATATTTCCATTCTTTTTTCAAAATCTGTTGTTCTTCCAATCTTAATTAAACCATCAACAACTGTTGAACAGACATAAATTATTCCTTTAGACATATTTTCTCCTTTTGTATATTCCTATAATTTCATATTATAGGGAGTTAAATCTAATTTATTATAACATAAAAAATCTATTTTTGTATAAAAAATAAAAGAAAAAACTAGCAAATTTAAACCATTATGCTTAAGATAAAAAAGAGAGCAGGCTCTCTTTTTTATCTTTTGTATTTTTATTTAACATTACAATCTTCTACAGTGATTTTATATAAGAGACATCTTAAGAGAAGTTTAAAAAACTATTAAATTTGGAAAATTAACTTTTATTCGCTTAATTTCTGACGAATATTTATTTGTTTTAAATTTAGATAAGTTTATCTTAATTGTTTTATTTTTTTCAACCAAATAACATTGTTGTTTAATAATATTAAATGCACATTCTCTGCTCAAACCAAATTGCTGAAGTTTAATTTGTATGTAATTATTTGAGCCATATTCCATAAATTCGTACCAATCATTATTTATATTTTCAACATTTGTTAGTTCCTTATATCTCTCAGAAAACTTTTGGAAGTAATTTGGTATCTTAAATTGTAAAATGTTATCTACTTCATCCAATACTTCATTTATGATCTTATTTATTTGTTCCGGTGTTCCCAAATATTCTTTAATATTAGGTTTTTCATACTTATAATAAACACCATTATCCTTAGCATATAATAATGCATCCTCAATTAATTGATTTATTTGATGTCCGTACATCCATTTCATAATCATAACCGCATAATATTTTAATCTATTCTTATTACCTATGTCATTTTTTGATTCATATTCTGACCAGTTAAAAATATCGCTTAAGTCATTTATAAAATTCAATACATTTTCAAATGTTATTTTTTCGGGGTACTTTAATCCTTTATTTGTTATAGCACAATCCAGTTTTTCAATTTCATCGGCAGTGGTAAGCAAATCTTTAGGAATTTGTTTTTCTTTTAGTTTAAATTTTTCTTTTATTGTTGCAATAACTTCAGCATCCAATAAATCTCCAAATGATAATCTAACAACGCCTTCTTTATCGTCAACAATTTCTTTTAATAGGATATTTAATACTTTACGAGCAAAGCCTAATGTTTCAAAATTATCACAGCTTCTTTTATTTAGTGTTGTTTTTCCTTTTAATAATACATTGATTATATCTCTTTTTCTATCTTTAGTTAATTTTTCCAACGATAATTTTTGAATATCAATATCATCTGAAATTGCCTGCTCATATTCATCGGTTGTATTATCTGCAATACAATATACATTACCAAACGAATTAAAGTCAATTCGACCAACTCTGCCAATTAAATTTTTAAAACTTGCTCGTTCTTTTGGCTTAAGCCAAGAATCCTTACTGTTCAATTTTATAAATAGATTATTTGCTGGGAAATTTACACCTTCTAATAAAGTAGAAGTACAAAATATCGTTTTTATAATACCTTTTCGAAACAATGCTTCAATTTTCTCTTTTATTAATGATGGTAAATATGCAACATGATAAGCAACACCTTTTAAAAGTGTGTAAACAAGATAACAGTCTTGATGGATTTCCTCTTTAATATCTTTTATTAATTCACTTATTTCCGTATTGTTAGATAAATCAACATCTACCAATTTAGAATAAGATAAAGCCCAGTTTGTTGCATCTTTTTTTGAATTGCAAAAAACAATATTAGAGCAGTTATTCCCAATTTGCTTAACTATTTCAATCAATTCAATTTTACAAAATTCATGAGTGTTATATGAAATAAAATTTCTTTCCAAATCATTATATATATAACTCGTTTGTGTTGTTATATTTATGATAGACTTTAATTGATTTACTGGAGAATATTTAAAACAGTTATACGCTTTATTTCCTAGCCCTTTTATTGAATTTAAATAAACTTCTGGATTCGGAATATTAGGGCATGAAAAATTAATTTTTACTCCGAAATGTTCCTTTTCTAATAGATCAATACATTTATAAAAAAATGGACTTCTATCATCTGTGTGAGACATTTTATGTGCTTCATCGATAAAAACATAGGATAATTTAATTTTTTTATTTTGTAACAAAAACTGAAGCAAACGTTCTTGCGTAAAAATCATGATATAATTACAGTTATCATTATTTAATATTGCTGCTGAAGATTGTATTACCTTATAATTATTTTTTACTAGATTTTCTATATTATCATCTATTATTGAGTTTGTTAATTCATTTATTAACGCTTTGCTTGGAACAATAATAGCAAAATTTTTATTTTCGTTTCTTTCAACACTTTCCTTAATAAACATTCTTATTAAAAAAGTTTTGCCCATTGATGTGGGTGCTGAAAAACTATAATAATCGTTTTGTTTTATTCTGTTATAGGCTATTTTTTGTGAATTAATAAAACAATATTCATTATCACATGGGATAACATAACTTTCTCTCTGTAAACACTCCTTTAGACAATCTATAAAGTCTCTGTTATAATAATTATTGAAATTTTTGTCTAAACCCAAATAATTATTAACATGAGACAAAACAGAACCACCAACATATTCTATTGACATATCGTGAGGAAATAATAAGTTAAGCATACTTATAATTGATTGAGCAATATTATTATGATAATCTCTTTTTGATAATTCTGTTGATTTAGAGAGTATGTCAGCAAATCTTAATAAGTCAATTTTTTCCCTTTCAGTCAATGAAATTTCGGAGTGAATTTTTGAAACAATTGAAAAATATTGTATTGTTAATTTTTTGTATAAATTTTTTAAATATTGATTATCTAAAATATTACTAAAAATGTAATTACCTAAATTCATTTATACCTCCCTAAAAGCATTTTGAATTAGTAACTGGCTCATTATTTCCGCTTTATCTTTCAAGCAGTTATTAAAAGGTAAAAAGTAAATATAAAATGAATAACCTAATAGATTGTGTTTTTTTATATTTTCATTAATAGATTCAGTTATTAGTTTTGCAAGATTACATAAATCTTCTTTAACTTTTTCCCTTTGTTTTGATAAAGGTATGGTATTATCTATTGTTAAATCAAAACCTATAAAAATTCCAAAAGCCTTGTTTTTTATCAAATTGTTATTAAAGTCAGATGTCGCTTTGGGAATTATCATATCTTCAATTTGTTCAACTTCTTCCACAGAAAAGACTTCTTTAAAAATTTCTGAGCTGATTAAATTAATTTCATTGGTATCTTTTAATTTACTAGTTATAATTGATTCGAATGCAGCATCTATGGCTTCATTATATTTATTCTTTATTTTAGACTCTCCGATTACTAGCTGATAGTAAGAATAATCATCTTTACTAAAATGATAGAAATGTACACCATCTGCATTATAAACATACTGATTTTGAGTCGTTTTTAATTCAACTTTAGATAGTATTTTAGGTGCGTGTAAATAATGTTCTAAAAAGATATATAAAATTAACTCGCCAAGTTCTCCGCCAGCACCAAAATCTTTACTATTGGGTTGTACTTTTTTCAATTTGTCTATAGCTTTTGATATAGCCCTTTCTGGGTTTTTTTGATATTCTTTTCTTGATAAAACATAAGTACCTAAATTATCTTTGAGTAAATTAAATAATTCTTTATATGAAAATTTATTATTTACAATATTTAAGCAAAAAATATTTAATTTATTATTTTCTAATAAATCCAACTTTTCTTTATGATCTATTTCAAAAAAAACATCTTCTGGGTTTTGTTCTTTAATTCTTATTGTGCTTTTAAGAATATTATCCATTTGTAAACTCCTATTTTATTTATTGTATCATACAAAACCAAATTTTGTATAAAATATTTAAAATTTTTCGTTTCAAGTCTAAATTATTTATAAAATGTGATGGGATAGCGATTAAAGGCGGATGGTTAAAAAAAATGCAAATTTAAGTTATAAAATTCAGCCGAATAGATAATATAAAGTTCCATACAGTTTTAAAATGATTGAGAGAGTGTAAGAATGGCTAAAAAATATGGATTTAATACATTTAGGTATATGGGGTTTGGGAAATTGTGCACCTAAATAAAAAATACTTGCGGAAGTGTTAGTATTTATGGGTGATATTGGGCAACACATTGCTCATAATTGATACTATACTAAGGCATTTTAGAAGTTATAACAATAATTTTCGCCGTAGTTTATAATTTAAAAAATCCAGACATTTAAAACTAAACTTCTTTGAAAATAAAGCATTTTCGGTAGTTTCTTAAAAAAAGTCCCATTATTGGAACTTTTTTTATTAATTAAATTTTTATTTATTCATCGATTTTAATATGGCAAGTGATAATCCACCGTTTAAAACAAATCGTGTGATAGTTGCACCAATTTTTACAACATCATTTTCTTTTAAAGTAATAATTCTTGATGTTGAAAAATTTCCGTTTGAAAACGCCGAAAGCAAATTGGAAATTGGTGAATTATTCACATAAAGCATTAAATTGCTTGAATTATAAAAGTTATTAATTGAAATTGATATGTCAATTTTATAAACACCTGGCGTTAGCACAACGATATCAGTATTATTATTTAAATCAATATCTTTTGCAATTAAAGTTGAATTAAAAGAAAGATAACCCGTTTGCATTGTGTTAAATTGAATTGATTGTTGGCTTGTGTTTAAAAAATTTGCATAACTTGGAACAATTATTGAACCATTATCGCCTTTTTCGCCCTTCTCACCTTGTGGTCCTTGAACACCTGGGATTCCTTGAAGACCAATTTCACCTTTCTCGCCCTGAATGCCCTGTATTCCAGCAGGACCTGTTGGACCAACCGCACCTGTTGCACCAGTTGGTCCTTGCTCTCCTTGTGCTCCTGTTGGTCCTCTTTCGCCCCGTGGACCTTGCGGACCGATTTGTCCTATAAAATTAGTTTTTGTCCTATATTTGCAAAAATTTTGGCGTTTAAAAAAATCACAATTCATACACTTACTCCACATTAACCTTTTAAACATAATATGCAAAAGTCTTATTTTATGGTTATAACGTCATTAAAAATTTGTTAAAAATAGATAAATAAAAACCACCAATATTATGATGGCTTTTAATTTGCACTAAACAATCTTGTATTAATTTATTAAAATAAAATCAATGCAGCAAAAATTTTTTTAATTATAATTTTTTAAATACTGTTATCATTCTATCTACATATCCATTTTTATAATAAAATTTCTTTGCATTTTCATTATAGGCAAAAACATCAATTTGCGAATATTCACAGTTTATTTCTTTAAAATAATTTTCCATTGTTTTTAAAAGTTTTGTTCCAACTCCGCCACTTCTGCAATTTTTGTTAACAATAAGTTCACAAATTAAACCCTTTTTTGGGCAAGAATAATCAAGTTCATCTCTGTCGTCATATTTTTGCACCATTCCCGCAATCATGCCCAAAACTTCACATTTTTCAAGTGCAACAAAAACTTTGCCTTGACTATCTTTGCAATCTTCAATCATATATTCAAAATATTTTTCTCTATAATCTTTTGAAATAATATTAAGATTATATTTATCAATTTCAATCACATATTTTTGCAATTCAACAAGTAAATCTTTTGTTTGTTCAAAATAATTTTTATCAAGTTCAACTATTTGCATTTTCTTCTCCAATTAGTTTTACAAATTCAAATTCTTCGCACTCAATATCACAATTTTCATTAAATCTTAAATTCTTCTTTTTAAGTTCCATTTCAAAAAATTCTTTATGCACAATTCTCCAAGATTTTAATGTTCTATCTTTTTCTCCTTCTTTAAAAGCGTGCTGTGAATTTACTTTGTTAAATTTTGTGATATATGTTTTTGTTGTGCAAATAATTGCACGCCTTGTTTTATCAAAATTTGTTAGAATTGAAAAGCCCATTTCATCTTTTGATTTTTCATTATATAAACTTGAAGTTGCCGTTTTCTTTCCACAAACAACCAAATCAAATAACTCGTCAGCCGTTTGCTTGTCCGCTCCAAAACTCCAATCTTCAACATCTTGTTGAAATCTTAACAAATATCCATCAACATCTTGCACCAAAAATTCCAAAACATGATTATTAATATCATTCTCTTTATAATCACTAACAATTAAATCTATAAAAATATTTTCATTATGATTTTTTAAAGAATAATAGACCTTTGAAATATCTTTTAAAATAATTTGAAAATTAATTCCACGACCCAGCGGATATTTCATATCATCTGTAACATTCCAACTGCCTTTTTTTGACGGAAGCGTTAATTGTTGCAACATAATTTGACAATCGTCTAATATTAGCATTGCAAAATCTTCTCTTGAATAAGCAATGTTAAAGCCTAAAACATCGGTATAAAATTTCTTTGATTTATCCAAATCAAAAACCCTTAACTCTGGAATTAAACAATTAAATTTCATTATTATTCCTTTTAACTAATTATATTTTTAATAAAATCAATATGAGAACTAACAGGTTTGTTAAACAAACCTTCTTTAAAATTAAGATTATTATCCAAATTTTTAAGGTCGGTCATTGAATTTTTCATATAATGGGCATCATTTGTATAACTGTTTGCAAAAACATAAATTGAGCCTTCAAAGCCTTTCAATGTTTTAACAAAAGACGCAACTGGCATTGGAAAAGTATACCACCAAATTGGAAAAAACAACAAAATGTTGTTATACCCAGAAAAATCAACGCTAATTTTTTTAATTTCTGGGCAAACTCTTTTTTCCCATTCATCTTTCGCTTCAGTATAGGCACAAGTGTCATAATCTTGCGAGTATGGAATAATTCTTTCTATCCTTTTTACATCAAAGCCAAAATTTTTGTTTGTTTCTTTAACTAATTTTTCAGTGTTTCCAGAATAAGAAAAATAAACTATTAAATTTTTTTCCATAACATTATCTCCTTTTTCATTATTATATCACAAGAATTTTATTAAAAAAACGATTTTATAAGTTTAAAATATTTAATTTAATTTTTTTGGAATAAAAAAATTGTCAATATCAACTTTTTCAAGTTTTAATAATTCAATTTTATTTTCAATTCCACCACCATAACCTGTTAAATTTCCGTTTGCGCCAACAACTCTGTGGCAAGGAACAATTAAACAAATTGGATTCCAGCCAACTGCTCCACCAACCGCTTGTGCAGACATTTTCTTTATTCCCCGCTCATTTGCAATTTGTTTTGCAATGTCGTTATATGTTATTACTTTTCCATAAGGAATTTTTAACATAATTTGAATAACCAAATTTCTGAAAGGTGTTAAGTTTTGAATTTTAAATTTAGGAACAAAATTTGGATTTTTTCCAGAAAAATATATATCAAGCCATTTTATTGTTTCGTCAAAAATTGAAAGATTTTTCTCTTCAAAATTTCCTTCGTGTTTTTTCATATCTTTTGACCCATCAAACCAAAGACCCGTTAAAACTTGACCATCACTTGTTAAAAAGATTTTTCCAAGCGGTGAAGAATATGTTTTAAAAAACTCCATAACTATTGCCTCACAAATCTTTTTTTTATTTAATCTCTATCGTCAACTTTAATTATTTTTCCGTCAACATTTTTATAAATACGATGAGAATTTATGTCCATTTTTTTATTGATTTCGTCCGCAAGGGAAAAACCTAACATTTCGCTTAATCCAAGCAAATAAATAGCAATATCTGCAAGTTCACTGCCCAATTCTTTTTTGTCAAAATTTTTGTTAAACGCTTCATACGCTTCGGCAACTTCTCCATATAAATATAAAAACTCACTTCTTATATTTCCAATTTCCCAGCCATGCTTTTGTTTGTTCTCGATAATTTCTTTTTGTTTTTTGTCTAAATCTATCATATTATCTCCTTTAATAAAATTATATCACAAAATAAACTAACAAAAAATAAATTAAAGCATTTTTCCTTAAAACCTAATTTTATTAATTTTAAATTTGAAATTAAAAATTTTGAATATTAAATTATTAAAATTATTTATAACAATAATAAGCAAAGTTTTTTAAATAATTTTAAAATTTTTTTTAAATTTGTTTTAAAATCTTAAATAAATTTATTATAATATTATTAAGGAGAAAAATTATGAACAAAAAACAAAAAAGCAAAAGTCAAATTATTTGTGATGCTGTTTGTGGAATTTTAATGATAGTTGCAACTATTGCCTATCTTCTTGTTGGATTTTTAACAAATATTTGGCATCCAACATGGTTAATTTTTGTTGTTACTGCTCTTGTTAGTGCAATTATTGGAATTGTTTCAAACACAAGCACAGACCTTAAAAATTTGCCAAAAAACGATGAAACAGAAAACAAATAAAGTATAACAAAAAATCACCAATTTTAATGGTGATTTTTTTATGCGTGCCACAAGCACAATAATAATTATTTTATTATAGCACAACAAACAAAAATAAATATAACCAGGCAAAAAAATGCCAAGATAGGAGTGAACTTTTTGTTCATGAGTGCCACAGGCACAGTGTATTTTTATTTTACAATAACACAATAAACAAAAATAAGCGAGCAAGACAAGGCTCAAAAATAAGCCAAGGTGGGAGTGTATTTATGATACATGACCACTTTGGCTTGTTTTTTAGAAACGCAGTATTGCGACGCTTATTTTTTGTTTATTCACCTTTGAATGGTAAAATACTCATAACCCTTGCTCTTTTGATTGCTTTTGCAAGTTCTCTTTGGTGTTTTGCACAAACGCCAGTTTGACGGCTTGGAAGAATTTTGCCTTTTTCGGTTATATATTTTCTTAATTTAGCTGCATCTTTATAGTCGATAACATCAACTTTATCAACACAAAAACTGCAAACTTTTCGTTTTTGTTGTTTATAATTTTTCTTTGGAAGTTTGTCATCTCCATCATCAACAACAACTTTTTTGTTTTCTGCCATGATTAAATCTCCTTTATAAATTAGAATGGAAGGTCGCCATCGTCATCTTTTATAGGTTCAAGTTTAGAAACTTCTTCTCTTTCTTCACTATCATTTCCTGATGCTCTTGCACCAACAAATTCAACTTTGTCGGCAACAATTTCTGTTACATATCTTTTTGTTCCGTCTTGGGCATCATAAGAACGATTTTGAATTGCCCCCATAACAGCAACTTTGCTTCCCTTTTTTAAATATTTATTACAGTTTTCCGCTGTAGTTCTCCATGCAACAATGTTAAAGAAATCTGCATCTCTTTCGCCTTCACTGTTAGTAAATTCTCGTTGAACGGCAATAGAAAATCTGCAAACTGCAATTCCATTTGTTGTTTGAGTTAATTCTGGGTCTCGTGTTAAATTCCCAATTAAAAATGCTTTATTCATAATAAAACTCCTAGATTGTTTTTTTTACAAACATACTTCTAACAACATCTTCAATCAAAAGTAGTTGTTTTTGAACTTGGTTTGGAACACTTGCTTCACATTCAATATTATAAAGAACATAATATCCTTCATTTTTGAAATTAATAGCATAAGCATATTTTTTTGTGCCAACCTTTTCTACACTTTCAACTTTTGCTCCGCTTGCTTCAAGCATACCACTGATTTTGTTTGTTAGTGCTTCTTTTGCTTCGTCAGCCAAACTGTTTGAAAGTATAACCATTAATTCATACTTATTCATTGCTTTACCTCCTTATGGACTAATCGACTCTTAAAAGAGTAAGGAAATAGTAAAATACTATTCAAATATAATATAACACAAACGAAAAACTTTTGCAAGTGTTTTTTTAATTAAAAATTTATTGGTTTAAACAAAAAAATTCTCACAAAAATGTGAGAATTTTTTGTTAGATTATAATGTATCCATAATAGCCATTAGCACTTGTTTTTGAAAGTGTAATTTTAATTTCAACATTTTCTCCGCTTGTTTCATCAAGAGTAATATTTGATTCTGTTGACAATGTAACCGCACTTCCAAGCAAGTTTTTCAAACTTATTTTATAATCACCTTTTGTAAGGTTAGATATAACATAAATTTTGCTTGAACTGTCAAGGATAACACCATAATTTTGACCTATCGCATTTGTTAGAACAAAATAAACTAATCTTTCTTGCGATTTTAAACTTTCGTCAAAAGTAACCGTAATAGAAACTGAACCAAGATATTCATACATGGTTTTTAAAACAGGAAGTGCATTATTGTTTGTTGCAAATTCCCAAATATCTTTGCTGAAATTTGCATAAATTGCATTTTCGCTGTTAAGCATTTCTTCATAGGTTCGTGCATCTGTTGAATCTATTGAAAGTTTGTTTTTATTAAAATACAAATCTTCATAAGTTCCAATAAGATTTTTAGTCGTTCCAACAAGTTCAATATTTTCGTTATAAGACTTGTTAATTAGTCTTGAATCATTATAACCAATTTTAACAATTCCGCTGTTTTGTGCACAAATTCCAGCAACAACTGTTTCCAAATCAAAATTGTTTGATGCATAAATTATTGCATTGTTATAAACATTGTTTATTTCAGAATAATTTTTTGCACAAATTCCGCCCGTATAAACAGATTCAGAATTGATAACACCTTGATTTGAACATCGTGAAACTACTCCACGGTTTATTGCACAAATTCCAGCAGTTATATTGTTTTGACTGTAATAATTGTTATTGTTTGTGATGCTAGCATTATTTTGACAACCAATAATTGTTCCAAAGTTTTCGCCAGCAATTCCCGCAACAATATAATATCCCGAAATATCGCCTGTTATATTAATTGATTTTATATATGCATTTTGGTCAAGTTTTCTAAACAAACTTGCATAAGAATTTGAACTTATTGTTATTCCAGACAATGTTAAATTATCGCCCAAAATTGTTCCGTTAAAGTTGTTTATTGGAACAAAATAATATCTTGACAAGTTCAAAACCAAATCTCGTTTTGCCGATTTGAAATAAACATTTGAATAATCTTTATTCAAAATATTAACATTATAAGCAAGGGTTAAGAAATCATGAATGTTTGAAATTATATAAGGATTATTTTCTGTTCCTATTCCTTTAAACTTGGTTAGATTAAAGTATTTTGGTTGATTTGTTTCATCAACATCAAGCCAAGTGTTAAGTTTTAAGAATGTAATATTAATTTCAACATCTTCTTTTAGGTTTTCAAGAACTATGCTTGGTTTTAGTGCAAATATTTTTCCAAGGCTTGATGAAATAGAATTTAATTTATATCCATCAAAGGTTGAAATTAACAAACTTGCACTATTATCATAATCAACTGCAAAACTAAATTTATGCTCGTTAATAACTGATTTTTCAATGCCTATAACATCAACTTGTCCGCCGTCTTGGAAATTAACTGTGACATTTACAACTTTGTTTTTAATGTTAATTTTTATAACAGCAGGTTTTATAACTTTATAAACATAAACGCCATTTTCTTGTGAATATTCAGCAACAAAATCAGCATCTTCAAACACAAATTCAATGTTATCTAATTCTTTGCCTTCTTTAATTGAAAGTTCAAAAATCAAATTTTCATTTTTATTTGTTTTTGTTACAAAACTAATTGGGTCTATAATTGCATTTTTTAATGCAAGACTAACAAATTCACTATCAAATTCAAACTTGGTTTCAACCAAAATGTTTTGCGTTTCAACCACAATTTCGTGAACATCTTTTGTTTTGTCAAAACTAATTTCTTTTCTTATATCATCTTCTTTCAATTCAAAGATGCTATAATCTTCAAACAAGTCGGTTTCGTTTAGAGTTAATTTGGTTAGATAAGTTCCATTAAAGGTTAAATAAACCACTCCGTCATATCCACGCAAAATATAATATATATTTGATTGCTCATCTTTATAACAAACTTTTAATGTGTCGTCATAAAGTGAGAACTCTTGATTTGTTAACAATTCAAAACTACCTTTTGTTTCGTCAAAATTAGCAATAACCATTACATAATCAGCATTAAATATTGCATAAACCATAAAGTTTTCTTCGTCAAGTTCTGCTACGGAATAACGATTAAAGATATAATCTTGTTTTGAAATTTCTGGCAAGAAATCAAATATATTTTCTGATTTTGCCAAATAAATTTGATATATATTTGTTTCAATTTGTGTCCAATAATCTTCAATTTTTGTGTCTTTGAAAATTATATTGTTATAATTTGTTAAATCAAGTTTATAACTTATTAATTTTTCAAAGTTTGCAGTTGCTATTAAATTGCATTCAATTATAGGATTATTTTTGTCAAAATAATAACCTTCTTCGGCTTCAAAGTCATACCCGACAAACTTATAACCATCAGCACAAATTGCTTCTAAATTAAGTGAATTAAAGTCAGTTCCGCTTTCAACAATAATTGTTATTGTTTCCGCTTTTTGCTCATCATACCTAATTAAGTTCCCTTTGCCCACTTCATTTACTTTAATTGTTAAAGTATATTTGTTTAATGAAGTTACAAATTCAACTTCGCTATAATTTGATGTTTGATTTTTAAGCATAAATATACTCAAAATGCTATCAAATTCGCCAATTTTGCTTTCGCCATTAACAATTATGTCTGTAACATTTTGTTGCAAGTCATATAATGAAACGCCAAGCAAGATATTTTCAATTTGTTTTGTTATAACAAGATTTCCGTTAACTTTTTCAATTTCAGTATAAATGTCAATAACATTTTCATCAAAGATTAATTTTGTAACCACATTTCCAACTTTAACAAGTTGTGGCAAAACATAATCACTCATAACTTTGTTGCTATCAACAAACCATAAATTTTCACTTGCAAGTGTTTCATTTAAAGTTTTGGCATCGATGATGAATTGATCAACATTTTCTAAATTTGTTAAATCAAAAGTAACAAAGTTTTTAACTTCTGCACTTGAACTATTAAATTTGTTAACATTTATCAAATAAACATTGCAAATTTCTCCGCTTAAATTATCAACAAGTGTAACAGCATTTTTTGAAACAAAATAACTGTTTGCAATTTTTTGATTATTTGAAGAAATTATATTTTTTAAATTTGATAAATCTATGGTTATATAACTGTTTTCAATTCCATCGGCATTAACAATTAATGTTGTGTTATTGTTATTAAGATTAATAAATATTGCATTTTCGATTGCTGTTTTTTCAATTTTTAAGTTTTTGAATAAATAATCTTGATTTAATGCCATAATGCCAGAAATGATATAGCCATTAGCATTAATGCTTAAATTTTTATCGAGTTTTTCAAAAATTTTGCCTTTTAAATTTATATTAGCATTCAAAACTGCTTTTATATCAGTTTCTGTTAAAGTTAGCAAATATTCAAATTCTTCAGTAGAATGAATTTCATATTCACCATTTTCATTTGTCTTTATTGCACTAGTTGTTTTTCCAAGCAAATGAGAATCTAAAACGCTATTAAATTCGTTTTGCAAATCTTTTGCAATAAATTTGCTGTTATAAACACTCGAATTTGTTGCCAAAGTTTCAGCACAAATTGCATTAAATGTGTTTTTGCTTTCTTCACCAAAATTTAATTCGTTCAATACAACATTAAAATAAGTTATAACATTATCAATTTCGCCACTATTTTTGTTTGAAATAATTGCAAAGTCAATAATATATCCGCATTTTGTTGAAGTTAATGTTTCTTCACCAATCACATCGCTCAAATTGTTTTGATTTGCAACAATGGTTAGGTTCTTAATTGTTCCAGTGTTATTTCCAAATAGACTAACTGATTTTATAATTTCGCCGTTATTTGTTACTGTGTTATATCCACCAAATGCATTATTAACATAAATAACATTATTATCTCCGTCAAAGTTTGCATCAAATGAATTAATAATAACAGGTTTTGAAATTTCAATTGAATTTGCAAGTTTAAAGAAAATTCTGTTATTTAATTTTGAATAATTTGCAAGACTAGCAAAAGTGATAAAGTCTTGTTCCGACTTAATTAAGTAAGGGCTATCACTTGTTCCAATTCCTTCAAAGGTGCTAGCAAGTTTAATTTCAAAATAAGCATAAACATTTGTTTCTACTGCAAAGATATTCAAACTGTTGTTGTCAATTTTAATTCCTGTTCCATTATCATTTGTAAAGAATCCAACAAAGTTATATCCTTCCAAAACAATATTAGGCAACAATTCAATTTCTTTTCCATAAACTGCGTTAATTGAAGTGTAAAGAGAATAGCCTTCTATATTGTTTGAATAAATGTTAATTTTTGTGCTTACATTTTCAAACCTAGCATATAAATCTAAATCTTTCAAATATTCAACTGGATTAATTGATGTCCTGATATTTACAAATTCAGGTTCTAAATACCAGCCAACAAATTCTTGACCATAACTTTCTGCTTTTGGCAAATCAAATTTATTGGTTAAAATGCTATAAGTGTTTGGAGAAAGTTCTATATTTTTTCCATTAACATGATAGTTTATTGAATAATTAATTTCTTCAAAATTTGCAACAATTTCATAGTTTTCATTAACATTTTTGATAACAGCCGATTGATTTTGGTCAGTTATAACAGTGCTTGTAATATCAATGCCGTTCAAATAAACTTTAAATCCTGCAAATGTTGCTCTGTTTTCAAAACTATTTGCCGAAATCAAAATATCTTTTCCACTAATTATTGAGCAAATATATCCATTTTCAATTTGTTTATAGGTTGCTTTAGTGCCACCCAAATATGAAATCGCATAAACTTCGCCCAAAATGCTATTGCTTGTTTTAATAGAAATTTCAAGCATTTTAGTTTCATATTTTGCACAAATATTTTTTAGTGTAATAGTTTCCGAACTTTCGTCAAAATATTTGTTATATAATTTTTCATATCCTAAAATTAATTTTCCATTTTCGTCTGAAATTCTAATATCTTTGCTTTGTTTTGATATGTCGTTGTTATCGCTTAAATAATAGCCAACAAAGTTATAGTTTTCAAGTTCAACAACTGGAAGATTTCCAATAACGCTATCAAACTCAACAAGTTTTTCAAAGCCATTTTCGGTTTTTTCAAATCCAAAAAGTTCGTTGTCTTTTATGTTGTCATAATTTGCGTTTAAACTAAAATTAAATTTTGCATTATCAAATTTTTGATATAGAGTTATTTCTTTATCAATCTCAAATGCGTCAAGCAATTTGCCAAGGCTATCCACAACCAAAGTTTCAGTTTCGCCATTTTTGATAAAGTATCCTGCAAAGTTAGCAAATCTCAAAATTGAACTTGTGCTTATTTGTGGAATTGGCAAAACAACTTGTTTATTTAATATATTTTTTATGCTAATATCAAATTTTGCACTTTGGTTGTATGCATTTCCACCAACAAAGTTTTCAAGATTTTTTGTGTTATTGTTCAAAATGATTGTGTTTTCGTTTCCAACAATAGAAACGCTAACTTTGTCAAAATAATAGCCATAAATGTTTAAAGTATAAACATATCCATTTTGATTTGTATTTGAATAAGTTTTATCAAGCATTGGCATTTTTTCTGGATAGTCAAATTCAACAAAATTATTTTTGTTTAAACTTAATCCCTTAAAGAATAATCCATTTTTGTTTGCTTCTACCACGCAATATTCGATAACTTGACTATAAAAACTATCTTCAATTATTTCATCAAAATATTTTGTAATTGATGAAATTTCTATTTCATTTGCATCAAAAGCCACAATTTTATATTGATTTTGAACAAATTTTGGAACAATTCTTCCGTTCTCGGTTATTATATCTTCTTGACTAAACAAATAATCTTGAAGAGTGTAGCCCAATTTTTCAAGGTTTGGCAAGCAAGTTTTTATATTGCTTACTTTTGCGCCATATTCAACTTTAATAGTTGCATGATAATTGTCTGTTAGTTCATAACTTTCAATAAACGCCATGTTTGTTAAAGTTTGTGGAAGATTAACCAAATATGAACTACTATCAAGAACAAGGCTTAAAGTGTTGCCTTCATAAACAAAGTCTATCACGGCTGGACCATTTACTATCAAACTTGAAATTGCAACATTTTCTAGTTTTGTTGCAACAAGTGTAAAGCCAATTCTTTCAACTTCGTCTGTTTTTGGAAGAACTAGGTTTTCATTAAAGTCAGCATAGAAATAATATTGATTATCATTTTTGGTTAATTTATCATAACTTGAATAACTGCTTAATATTTCTCCGCCTTTAGTTTCAAAGGTTACCTTATATTTAACATTAATGTTAATTTCAATGTCTTCAACAAATTTATATTCTGCTTTGTATTCATTTCCACCAACAACATAACTTTCAAACATATAGTTGTTATCAGTTAGTGTAATGCTTGGAAGTGTTAAATTTGTTGTGCCATAGTCAACAACAAATTTTATTTCATTTGAAGAAATTTCAGTTTCAAAGCCACTTAAACTATTTAGGTTTTCAACAGCAAAGTCAAGAACTTTGTTTGAGTTAATATCTTTTGTTTTGATAACAACATTCAATTTTTTGATGCTATAATTTGCATAAAGTTTTAATGTAAAGTTATTTCCATTGGCTGTTGTTTGACTATATTCTTTTTCAAGAAGTGGCATTACTGTAATAGCGTCAAAGTTTTCAAATTCTGCTTGGTTTAAACTTAACCCATTAAATGTCAAGCCTTCTCTTTCGGCTTTTGAGTTACATTCATTTGTGATATTTTCAAAGAATGAACTTTCTATTGCGTCATTATAATGTTTTGTTATTTTTCCAAGTTCACTGCCGTCATTGTCATAAATCACAATAGTATAATTGTTTTGAACAAAGTTCGCTGTGATTAGACCATCTTTGGTTATTGTTTCGCCAGTTTCGCTAAATTTATATCCAACAAATGTATAGCCATCACTAACAAGGTTTGGCAAAGCTTCTTTTATTGAAGAAACTTTTGTTCCATAAGCCACGGTTAATTCGGCATAGAAATTAGAAATTAAATTATAAGTTAAAATATATTCACTGTTAATTTGAGATGGCAAGTTTGCTTTAAATTCTTCTGAATTTAAACCCAAAACATAAGTATTTCCAGAATATTCAAAACTTACAGTGCAAACATTTGTAACAACAAGATTGATAATCTCAACCCCGTTAACCTTAAACTTCGTAAGTGTAAAGCCTTCTTTTTGAACATCGCTTTCTTTTGGAAGTTTTAATTGTTTGTTAAAACTTTCATAGAAATAATAATTTCCGTTTTCGGTTTGAAGTTTGTCAAATAAACTGTAAGAATTTAAAATCTCGCCACCTTTGGTTTCAAAGGTTACCTTATATTTAACAGTAATGTTAATTTCAATATCTTCAACAAATTTATATTCTGCTTTGTATTCATTTCCACCAACAACATAACTTTCAAACATATAGTTGTTATCAGTTAGTGTAATACTTGGAAGTGTTAGATTTGTTGTGCCATAGTCAACAACAAATTTTATTTCATTTGAAGAAATTTCAGTTTCAAAACCGCTTAAACTATTTAGGTTCTCTAAAACAAAGTCAAGAACTTTGTTTGAGTTAATATCTTTTGTTTTGATAACAACATTCAATTTTTTGATGCTATAATTTGCATAAAGTTTTAATGTAAAGTTATTTCCATTGGCTGTTGTTTGACTATATTCTTTTTCAAGAAGTGGCATTACTGTAATAGCGTCAAAGTTTTCAAATTCTGCTTGGTTTAAACTTAACCCATTAAATGTCAAGCCTTCTCTTTCGGCTTTTGAGTTACATTCATTTGTGATATTTTCAAAGAATGAACTTTCTATTGCGTCATTATAATGTTTTGTTATTTTTCCAAGTTCACTGCCGTCATTGTCATAAATCACAATAGTATAATTGTTTTGAACAAAGTTTGCTGTGATTAGACCATCTTTGGTTATTGTTTCGCCAGTTTCGCTAAATTTATATCCAACAAATGTGTATCCGTCAACAGAAAGTTTTGGCAAAATTAAAATTATATCGTTAAGTTTTGTTCCGTGCAAAACTTTAAGTTCGGCAACATAGTCAGAAATCAAAACATAGTCTTCAACAACATCGCTTTCAATATTTTGTGGAAGCAACGCTTGATATTTGCTTGCGTCAAGTGTTAATGTATAAACATTTTTGTCATAAACAAATTCAACATTAACTTTGTCTTGCACAATCAAACTTGAAATTAAAACATTTTGAACTTTAAATCCAACAAGAGTATATCCAACAAGATGGACATCATTTGCTTTTGGAAGAACTAGATTTTCATTAAAGCCTGCATAGAAATAGTAATTTCCATTTTCGGTTTGAAGTTTGTCAAATAGGCTGTAAGAATTTAAAATCTCGCCACCTTTGGTTTCAAAGGTTACCTTATATTTTGCGGTAATGTTAATTTCAATGTCTTCAACAAATTTATATTCTGCTTTGTAATCATTTCCACCAATAACATAACTTTCAAACATATAGTTATTATCAGTTAGTGTAATGCTTGGAAGTGTTAGATTTGTCGTTCCATAGTCAACAATAAATTTTATTTCATTTGAAGAAATTTCAGTTTCAAAGCCACTTAAACTATTTAGGTTTTCAACAGCAAAGTCAAGAACTTTGTTTGAGTTAATATCTTTTGTTTTGATAACAACATTCAATTTTTTGATGCTATAATTTGCATAAAGTTTTAATGTAAAGTTATTTCCATTGGCTGTTGTTTGACTATATTCTTTTTCAAGAAGTGGCATTACTGTAATAGCGTCAAAGTTTTCAAATTCTGCTTGGTTTAAACTTAACCCATTAAATGTCAAGCCTTCTCTTTCGGCTTTTGAGTTACATTCATTTGTGATATTTTCAAAGAATGAACTTTCTATTGCGTCATTATAATGTTTTGTAATGCTTCCAAGTTCTGTGCCGTCATTGTCATAAATCACAATAGTATAATTGTTTTGAACAAAGTTTGCAACAATCGTTCCGTTAGAAGTGATTTCATTTCCTGTTTCACTAAAATCGAAGTCAACAAATGTATATCCACTCTTTGTTAAATTCATTGTTTTTAATGCTTCATTGAGTGTTTGAACATTTGTTCCGTGTGCAACTTTTAGCGTTGCTGTGCTTTGAGTTTGTTTTTCATAACTTTCAACATATTCACTAATGAATGTTGCTGGAAGTTCTGCACCGCTTGCATCAAGAGTTAGTATATAAGTGTTGCCTTCATATTCAAAATCTATTACTGCTGGACCTTCTACTTTCAAACTTGAAATTGCAACATTTTCTAGTTTGGTTGCAACAAGTGTAAAGCCAATTCTTTCAACTTCGTTTGTTTTTGGAAGAACTAGGTTTTCATTAAAGTCAGCATAGAAATAATATTGATTATCATTTTTGGTTAATTTATCAAAACTTGAATAAGTGCTTAATATTTCTCCACCTTTGGTTTCAAAGGTTACTTTATATTTTGCAGTAATGTTAATTTCAATGTCTTCAACAAATTTATATTCTGCTTTGTATTCATTTCCACCAGCAACATAACTTTCAAACATATAGTTGTTATCAGTTAGTGTAATGCTTGGAAGTGTTAGATTTGTTGTGCCATAGTCAACAACAAATTTTATTTCATTTGAAGAAATTTCAGTTTCAAAACCGCTTAAACTATTTAGGTTCTCTAAAACAAAGTCAAGAACTTTGTTTGAGTTAATATCTTTTGTTTTGATAACAACATTCAATTTTTTGATGCTATAATTTGCATAAAGTTTTAATGTAAAGTTATTTCCATTGGCTGTTGTTTGACTATATTCTTTTTCAAGAAGTGGCATTACTGTAATAGCGTCAAAGTTTTCAAATTCTGCTTGGTTTAAACTTAACCCATTAAATGTCAAGCCTTCTCTTTCGGCTTTTGAGTTACATTCATTTGTGATATTTTCAAAGAATGAACTTTCTATTGCGTCATTATAATGTTTTGTAATGCTTCCAAGTTCTGTGCCGTCATTGTCATAAATCACAATAGTATAATTGTTTTGAACAAAGTTTGCAACAATCGTTCCGTTAGAAGTGATTTCATTTCCTGTTTCACTAAAATCGAAGTCAACAAATGTATATCCACTCTTTGTTAAATTCATTGTTTTTAATGCTTCATTGAGTGTTTGAACATTTGTTCCGTGTGCAACTTTTAGCGTTGCTGTGCTTTGAGTTTGTTTTTCATAACTTTCAACATATTCACTAATGAATGTTGCTGGAAGGTCTGCACCGCTTGCATCAAGAGTTAGTATATAAGTGTTGCCTTCATATTCAAAATCTATTACTGCTGGACCATTTACTATCAAACTTGAAATTGCAACATTTTCTAGTTTGGTTGCAACAAGTGTAAAGCCAACTCTTTCAACTTCGTCTGTTTTTGGAAGAACTAGGTTTTCATTAAAGTCAGCATAGAAATAGTATTGATTATCATTTTTGGTTAATTTATCAAAACTTGAATAACTGTTTAATATTTCTCCGCCTTTTGTGTCTAGTGTTATTTTATATTTTGCGGTTATGTTGATTTCAACATTTTTTGTAAACACATAATCAGTTGTATAAATTTCATTTTCAATTACAAAGTTATCAAACAAATAATTGTCGTTTGAAAGTTTTATGCTTGGAAGAGTGAAATTTGTTGTGCCATAAAGAACTCCAAACACAACTTTTCCGTTTTTATACTGCAAATTTTTTGCGTCCCCTGTTTTTTCAACAACAAAAGCCAAAGTCTTTGCAGAATTTGTGTCTAAAGCCACAATTTCAACTTGAATTTGCTCAAAGTTATATACAGCCACAAAAGTTTTGTTTCCAATCAAATTTGTTGCGTCATAAACAAAAGAGCCATTTTCAAATTTAATCACCAAATTGTCATCAGTAGTGTTTTGCAACTTATATCCCAAAAATTCACCATGAGATTTAAAACCATGTGGAATTTCAAACTCTTCATCTAAAATTTTTGAAATTGTTACGTTGTCAATTTTAACTGTATCATATTTTGTGCTTGCGTTCGAATTAAAGAACAAATAAGTTTCAAAATCGTCTGTTTTGCCACTTTCAAAAGTTAGTGTAAATTCGGTTTCTTCAAACACAGGAACAAGTTCAATTTCAAATAGTTTATTTTCATCAAAAATTGTGTAATTTTGATTTAATGTGTCATAGCCTGTTACAAAATTATGAGTTATAACATCCCCCGAAGCGTTAAGCGTTGCAGTTGAAATTGTTGGTCCATTTTTAATTTTATAACCAACAAAACTATAACCTTCACTGTTCATTTTTGGATTTGGAACAGTCATTTTGTCGTCAAACTTAATTGTTTTTTGTGCTTTGTTTGATGAAACAGAGTATCCATTATAACTTGTAAAATAGCATTTGCCACCAAGAGTGTCAATTATCACTTTATATTGAACTTTTTCAAAGTTTGCAGTAAGAAGTGTAGACTCGGAAATTTCTGTTTTTTGTTTTTCAAAGTTTTGATTATAGTAATAAATATTTTTGCTATCAACAAAACCTTTAAACACATAATTAATTCCGTTATCAATATAATTAATTATTTTATCAAGCCCATCAATCAAACTTGGAAGATTATAAACAAATTTTGTGCCATTAAATTCAGCATCAATTTCAATTTCAAGTTGATTTTGAGAATTGATTTGTGCATTTAGTCCATATTTTTGTTTTAAAATTTGAGTTATAAAGTTATCATTAAATCCAATTTTTGCCTTTTCGGTTTCATTGGTTAATTTGCTCAACCCTAAATCTAGCGTTAGAACAGTTTTTCCACGCTCAATATCGGCATTAACTCGATAATCTTGATTTGCACTAATGTTCAAAACATAGTTGTATTTTTGTTGTTTTGCAGAATCTACAATTTTGTTGTTGTTTAGTGTTACACCAGTAGATGACAAAATAGCAAAACTTGGCAAATCAAAATCAATTTCAATTTGGTCAAAAAAGCGGATTTGAACAATGTTAAGTTCGCTATCTGTTAAAATAACCGAGCCGTCATCATTAAACACCAAATTAACAGGATTTGGATTTTTTGATTTGTTAACATAAACTTTTATTCCGTTTTGAATGAATGTTAATTCTTCTTTTGTAAACTTACTTGAAGAATTATAAGACAAGTTAAACGAGAATTTTGTGCAAACTGCAGTTTCATATCTATAAACAATGTTGTCAACTTGCGTTACTCTTGAACCAGAAACATTTACAATTCTTGTTTGTTGTTCTGTGTCATCGTTTAGTTTTGAGTAAATATTAAACAAGTTTGCAATGCTTGCGTTTGATTTTAACAAATCAAGATTAATAGAATAATTTTGCAAGTTGCTTGCATAGTCAAGACTATTGAATGCAAATTTGTTTGCAAGTGGAAGATAAATTAATATGTTGTTATTCAAAACTTCTTTTGAATTGATTTTTTGTTTCACTTCAGCCTTAATCGCTTCGTCAACATTATCTTCAATGTTAATATCAACAAGTTGAATATTTACGCCTTTAACAATAAATTCATATCTTATCATATTGCAATTTGCTGCAATAATTAAATCTTCAAAGCCAGCAAAAGTAGTTTGTTTTTGAGTGGATAGTGTTGAATAATTTGCTGTTTTTGACAAAGTTTTGCAAGTTGGATAGTCAGTTGAAGTTGTCAAAGCCACATTTGACCATCTTAATGTTGATGTTCCATAATAAACAACGCCTTCATATAGTCCTTTTGGATTACTACTTATTTCACACCCAACAATTCCATAAACTGTTCCAGAATTTGTGCAGTCAATTACACAAGTGTTGATTTTTCCGTTATAGTTTTGTCCAACCACACAACCAGCATAATTTTTTGTGCCTGTGCAATTTTTGTTGTCAATTTTTCCTTTAACAACTGCGTTTTGAATTGTGCCCATGTTATAGCCACAAACAAGTCCGCTTGCTATATTGTTATTGCCACTAACAATCAAGTTTGCGTTAACGCTAACATTTTTTATGTTTGCGCCATAGCCATTAAGAGCAACAAGAGTGCTAACAAAAGCACTTGTTTGCGACCAAGTTTGATAATTGTCATTAATAATAACATTTCCACTTAAAATGTTTATATTTTCAATGTTTCCATAGTTGCAACCAAACAATCCAAAATATAAAAGATTTGAATAATCAAGATTAATGCAAAGGTTATCAAAGTTAATATTTTTAATTGTTCCATAGTTTGCATATACGAATGGTAAGTTTACATAAGTTTCACTTCCCGATTTTGATTGAATTACTTCTGGATTAAAGCAAGTAAAGCCATTAATTGTATATCCTTGACCGTCCAAAACAAAGCCATTACTTAAACTATATATATTAATTTTTGTGCCTGTAATGTTGATATCGTTTGTTAATTTTGCTTTTGGATATTTTGGATTTCCAACATTTTTTGCATATTCAACAAGGTCGGCTTCTGAACTTATCATATAATAGCCGTCAGTATCTTCGGTAAGTGAATTTGTTACAATATTTTCAATGTTGAAACTAACAGTCAAACTTTCAACCATTCCAACATTGTCTTTTCCAACCCTAACTTCTCGAAGCAAAGGCAAAATTTCTTTTGCAAATGTTTCAGCATTTGTGCCAACAGTTGTAAACGAACTAACTTCGGTTTTGCTTGCACTGTTTGTTATGCTGTTTATTCTTTTGCCAGTTGTTAGGTTAGCATAAAGTTTAACAATATTTCCATAAGTAACTTTTATTTCTGCAATTTTGTTTTCAAAACTAATAATCTGTGGTTTTGTTGTTTCATCGGTTTCAAAATCGGTAATAGTATAATAAATATCGGTTGTATCGTCATTTGTAAGATTAATTTTTAAAGTAACATCGTCTTTGTTATACTCACAAATAAGTCCCAAACTTCGTGGAATAAAGTAATTAAATTCTATATTATTATTAAACATATAATTAATAACTTTAATACATTTATCTGCTAGTGTGTCTGTAAGTTTGGTTTTTATATTATATTGAGCAATATAATAAGCCACACTTTCAAGCACTGCATCATTTTCTTTTTCGGTTAAGTTGTTAATTGCGTTTATTGTTGCTTGTTTAAACGAGAATTTTGAAATATAATTTCCTTCATGGCTTTTAACAAGCGTATACATTGCCAAATCGTCAGCCGAATATAGCGTAATATTGTCGTTATATCCAAGTTTTGGACTATGATAAGTTATAACACTCAAATTAACATCACTTTGAGTTTTGTCATATCCAAAGCCGTCATAATAAGTTATTTCATAAACATTTTTTGTTCCAATTGGATATAAGTCTAAATAATAGAATTCTCCATCATCAATTCCATTATAAGGGCTAAACCTGATATCAGGCATTGTGATTTCATTTGATTTTGTCCAAAATGAAACAAGATTTCCACTTTGGTCATAATATCCCCAACCTTTAAAGTCAATTCCAATAGCCTCAATTTCTGGAAGCAAATTAATACCATATCCATAAAGGACATCACCAAAATATGCTTCAATGCTGTTAGTATCCCCATTTTCAAGGTCTATAACAAATTTATTTGAACTATTGTCATAAACAAAGGCATTAAATGGAATGCTAGTTCCGCTAATGTTCTTACCTTCATAGAAGTTTAAAACAAACAAAACATCTGCGCATACATCTTCGTCAATAACAATTTCAAGGTTATAAACTCCGCTATTAGCAAAATCAATTAATTGAACTTTAACTTTGTCATCAAAATTAAATGTGCCATAGCCGTTTTTGGTGTAAGTTCCATTAGAGTAACTTCCGCTATAAACAAGATTTCCCGATGCGTCAAGTTTTAGATATATATCTTTTTGTGGAAGATAAAGTTTAAAGTTATTAATCTTTTTGCCTTGCAATAAGTTTCTAACATTTTCAGGCAATGCAAAAATATCAAGTTCGTCAAGACTAATTTCGTCACCAAACAAACAAGTCCCAAAGTCTACAGTTGCACTTTCGCTTCCCATTGAAATTTTATACCTAACATTAATTGTTTTTGGACTAAAATCACAATAAATATTGCCGTTACCATACAAAATGAAATCAACAATAACAGCCTTATTCACTGTTTGGCTTCCGGTATACCCCGCAACATAGAAATTATTAAAATCATATCCTTCAAGAGTGTTGAACACCACACCATTTTTCTTAATTTCATTAACATATTTGTCATAATAAGAAATTAATGAATTTGCTAATTGTTCAGCATTTTTATAACCAAAATAAGGGAGCATATCAAGAATAAAATAGTCTTTTGAAACAGAATAATATTCGCTTCCATCAACAACGGTTTTTGTTGCTCCTGCCGAGGTTAAATGTTCTTTATCTTCTGGTGTGAATACATATTTATCACCATTGCTATTCGCATCAATAACATAATTCTTTTTAACAATACCTGTGTTAACCAAATAAGGAAGCCCACCATTAACCTCTTCATCTTTTGCCCAAATAGCATTTCCATTTGAATCGGTCAAATTTTTAAGATATGAACTCCAAAGCCTTGAATTTGCACCATTTGTTAAAAGTGTTCCTGCATTATATGTCCCTTTAAATTCGCCTAGTGAGGAAGAGCCTGAATAAACACGTTGGTCTTTGGTTATATTTAGATGTCCTGTGCTTGTGTAGCCATATCCAATTTCAACATTAGTTCCCCAGTTACCTTCGCTATCAAAAGCAAAATAACCAATAAAGCCATATCTATACAAACTTACATTCACGCCCGAGCCATTACCCAAATTAAGCCAAGTGGTTTTTGTGCTGTTTTTTGAATAGCAAAGGTCAAAACAAGAATAAATTGCAACTGTGCTATTTTTAATTTCTTGAATACACCCAACAATACTTCCAACCCAACTGTCGCTTGATAATGTAACTTTTGTAACGCATTCGCTTATAACCGAATCATCAGTTGCATTTGAAAGTTCACCTATAATTCCACCTTGGTAAAGACTATTTGCGTAGCCAATTTTTCCGCTAACAAGGCAATTTTTAACTTCGCAAGAAACTGCACAGCCAATAATTCCACCCATATAATTGATATAATCTGCAAGTTGACTTTTGTTTACATTAAAGTTAATATCCACCAAGTTTAAACCTTTTATCCTTGCATTGATTGCATTTGCAACAAAACCAATATCTGGAAGTCTTACTCTGCTGCTTTCATAAGAAGTATTTGCTGCAGAATAATAAATTTTAAGTGGATAAGTGTTTGTTGTGTCTTTTTCAAAGGCAATTCTTCTTGCATAATATTCGCCATAAATTTTTAGGTTAGAAATAATATTGCCATTACCATTAATAGTTCCACTGTAATAATTATGGTGAACAATATAACCACCAGTCGATGAATAATCTCCACTAGCATAAATGCCACTGCCAATCGACATTAAATTTTCATAACCACTCATGTTAATATTGTTTTTAATGTTAATATTTAAGTCAAAATAAGTTTCTTTTTCAAAATTAGTTAAATATGTGCAATAAATCAAATCTTCTGGTGTTTCAACATCAAAAGTTGAACCAAAACTTTTTTGCGAGCTCTTCAAAACCGCATCTTTAATGCTTGCCCCATTTTTAGTAACAAACACTGGATACAATTTAACAGTTAACCCAGTTCCTTTTGTAAACCATTCTTCAGGAACTCCAAATTCAAGTTCAGCATATATTCTTATTTCACCATAATTGGTTGATAATTTCCAACCAACAAAATCATAACGCTTTTGAAATCCAAGTTTAGTTTCATTATATGTTTTAATGTGCTCTCTTGTTGAACTAAACGAATAAGAAGTAACCCCCGGTTTAAGTTTAATAACATCAATATATTTTGATTTAACATTATATTCGTTGTAATATTCAACAATAAGTTCTCTTTCTGGCTCAACATAAATTGTATAAAGTGGATAAAGTGCACTGTCTTCGTCCCACCATTTATAACTATCTTGTGCAAACGAAGTTACTCCACTGCCTTTTGCGTGAGAAACAAAGGTTGTCCCCACTGTGCCACTTGTGTTATTAACTTCTTTAATAAGCCCAGTGGTGTCAGTTTGCACTTTCATTTCACCAAGAGCAGTCCATGTTTCTTTTCCTTGCCAAGAAAGGTTGCCAAAACTATAACCATTAATAGTCATATTTTCAAAACCTTCAAACAAAGCATTGCAACCATTTCCACGCTCTGTAACAAAGAAAGGAGCTTGTTTAACCTCATAATATTTTGTTAAATAAAAACTTCCAGAAACTCCGCCCGAAGTGCCACTAACAGGTTGCGAATTAACACTTGTATCCGCCACACCGCAATACACCTGAATGTTTCTAAACACATGAACGTATAACGAAGCACCCCAAACAAAATCTTCTGCATTTGAAGTAAAACTAGAAAAATCTTTTAACCCAGTTCCGTCAACATAGTTTATGTTAAATTTATTGTCTGACTTATCATATTGATACGCCGTAAATGGTGTTTCATTGATTCTAAAATCAAAACCTGTGCCAACGTATTCATTAGTTGTGCCATCATTCGAAACTTGCTTTATTGAGAAAATCAGTTTTAATATATCCAAATTAATAGGACAAGCGTCAACTTCTGGTTTAACTTTATATTCCCAACAATAAAAGTCAGTACTGTCATCTTTTGTTTTGTCTGTTTGTGTCACAGAAATTCTATATTGTGAACCATTATAAGTTACAGTAATCGTTTTGGTCACACTAGAATTGTAAAGCCTGAACTCGCTCCCATTCTTAATCGCCAACTGAACTGGAGATTTTATTATTGTTTCTTGTGTATTATCAACCCAAACAGGATATATAGTTGTGTTTCCATAATCTATATCAGCCAAACTTTTAATCAAGCATTGGTCTCCATTTTCATTATACCCAGTTGGATATAGCGAATATTTTGTTGTTCCTACCCCATTTCTTTTTATGATTGGCAAATTAAACGGTTTGTCATCGCTAATATGTGTTCCATAAACATATTTAACACTACCATTATTACCGCCTTTATAGATAAACCCGTTTGTTGAACCTTGCACACCAATACTTTCGCTACCAGTTTTTGTGCAGTCAATCAAAATGTTTTTATATTCAGAATAATTTGAAAGCAAGAAAGGTCCTGCAGTTTCGTTATTTACCCAATTTGTTTGAATAGAAGAATTGTAGCCATATATTGGTTGGACAACCATTTCCGTCCAGGTTTTTGTATAATTTTTAGAAGAGTCATAATCACGCACATACATGCTTTCGCTAAAAAAATTTCCAATTTGAGCCATTATGTTATTTTGGTCAGTGTTATAAATTTGTCGCCATCTTGAGCGACTATAACCTGCAAAAAGTTGGTTAAGATTAGCACTAATGTTGGCATCTTGCACTGTGTTATTCACAACTTCTTCGGTTAGCCCCAAACTGGCCGAAACCTTATTACATGCAAAATTGTTTGTTATCCAATAACATTGGTTTGCAGAAATATTTTCACTTGTTTTTCTTCCAAACACTCCCAAACTACGAGCGCCTTCATTCCGCACTTTTAATGTTTGGTTAGAATTTTTACGACCAATAGCAGAATAACAATATGTAAGTGAAAGGTCATACCTATTATAGCCTGTAAACAAACCAAAGCCATACGCTTCAATAGTACTGTCAGAAGAATCAACCCCGCCACCAATATGGCAATAAGAATTATCCACATAAACCTTAGAATTGCTATTATTCTCTTCCCCACTTGCTCCAATCAATCCACCAAAATAAATGCCATAAGATTCTGTCCACACAACTGCTAATATTCCACCTTTCGATACCCCGCTTTTAAAGATTATGGAGTTATTACCAATATCATAACTAGATTTTGATATTGATGTGCTGTCTGCAATACCCGCAATTCCACCAACACATATATAGTCAGAATTTTTGTTGCCACCCGAACCACCAACCATACCATCAATCTTTATTATACTTGAACTTGAACAATTAAATATTGAATAACCGCTTTTCTTACCCTTAACATGCCCACTAATTCCGCCAATACCAGCCCATTCTGTATGGTATATGTTTGTAAAATTTTGTGTTCCACCATTAACATGACAATCATTCAAAATTGAATTAATTTGTCTCCCAACAATTCCACCCGCATAAAAAGCATGCCCATCATGTTTTTGCCAAGAACTTTCGTTAACATTATATGTTTGAATTGTTGCACTTTCAATTGTTGAGTTTTCAATATATCCAGCAATCCCACCAAAGTTATAGTCATTTGCGGTAGTTGCATTTGAACTACTCATATTATTTACAGAAACAGTAAATGAATTTATAGAACAATTAGAGATTTTTCCACCATTCATTTCACCCGCAAATGCACCACACTTAATTCCAGCCGAAGTATATAATTTAATATCACACGCCCAAGTATCAATTTGAACATTTGAAATCGTGCCACCATTATTCATGGCACAAATAGCACCAAATTTAGAATTAAAACTAGAATCAGAATAAGGAATTAAATATGTACTATTGCTTTCCGTTATACGATTAGGCTCACTACCAGAAACTACGCCATATTGAACCCCCAAAGAATCATATGGGTTAACTCCAATCGTTCCAAATTTTAACTTGGAGATTGTTCCGTAATTAATGTATCCAAAAAAACCAAAGTCAGAAACATTACATTGATAAGAGTCCCCTTCCACTGATAAGTCGCTGCCAGTTGATTGCCAACTATACTCTACCCATTTCGTAATTGGATTAATTTTCGCTGTTTCAATTTTGAAGTTATTCCCATCAAACTCGCCTTTAAAAGCACCATCTCCATTATTTTTTCCAATAGGGTCGCCTGCATAAGAAGAAATATTGTTTTGCAACACTGCACGATAATTGGATGTTACATTATTCAAAAAGCCATCATTAACTTCATCAGCAAACAATTGTAAGTCCTTTTGGTCATATATATTAAACTGAATTTTTTTATCAATAAGGCCGCTGCTTATTTTTTTATCGTCTGGCGAAAAAACTTGTTTTAATTGCACATGAAAATTCACATTGCATTTCCTATCACCAGTTTGTTCAATATCGCAATCAACTTCAACAGAACTTCTCTGATATCCATTTGCATCACAAAAATTTAAAAAATTTTTTACACCACCACTTGATGTGTTGCTATAAGAAATCCAGGTATAATATTCTTTTCCAGATTGAATCAAAGAAGAATTAAAATCACTTCTTGCTTTTAGCTGTCCTGCGAAACCTGCATAATTACAACTTGACTCAAAATCAATCTTTGGGATATGCTTTTCGCCATTGTCCATGTATGATTTGTCAACATTCGGATTTTTACCAAGAGTAATTTTATTACCATTAAAAACTTCGTTATGAGAATATGTATAATTTGCCGCTTTTATTGGATAATTAGATTGCCACTCAAAGTCACCAACGCTCATATAATTTGTAACTTTTGGGACTATTCTATCAGCATTTGTGCTAAAAAGTAGAGAATATGAGTATCCTGAGGCAAATGTCATGGTGTTGCCAAAATGAGCAAGATTACCTACACTAAAATCTCCACCTGTTCCCCAAAATGCTCCTATAACATAATAATCGTTTGCTCCTGCGCCACCATTGTCTTTAATTTCATAATTAATTCCAGCAGGTATTTTATTTGCGCCATCCTTCCAACCCAACCGAACAGCGTCTCCATCTCCAGTCGGATACGCCCAAGGGTCCCAGTTGTTAAACAAATATTTATACCACTGATTATACGTATTTAGTTCTTTTATTGAACCATCTGGCTGATATCCATAACACTTTATTGTTGCATAACCTGCCGCATTAACATCATCGCCGGCAACATTATTTGAAAAACCATTTATTATTGGCACCATGAAAAAAACTGAAAGCATCAAAATTATGCCAACAATAATGTTTTTAACAAAGTTTTTAAAAGGATATTTAATCTTTTTATTTTCCATATCTCACCTGTTTTTATTGTGCTAAATCGCACTAAAATTATTTATTATATAATAATTATATAAAAAAACTTTTTTTTCGCAAAACAATTAGGGCTATAATTTGATATTTTTTATTATTTTTTTAAATTTTATTAACTAAAAATCAACAAAAAAAACTGCAAAAAATTTGCAGTTTTAAATTATTTTTTATATTCATTCAAATCAATATCATCTGGTTTTTGATAATTAAAATTTCCACTTTTCATATTTTCATATTCTTTTAGTGGATTAAACACATTAGTTTCTTCAAAATATGTTGTTTTTATTTCAAAATTTGACTTTTCATCATAAAGAAAAAGTTTTAAATCTTCTGTCAATCTTTCTTGTTTAGTGCAATAAGCCCCATTTTTTTGTGAGGAAGTAAATGTAAAATCTCTAAAGTAGGCTTTAACATTATTTTTGTTATATTCTTGTTGAACAAACGAACTGTCGCTTTCTTTAACTTCATCATGGCTTTCAAATGTTGTTTCACAATAACTTATGCCCGACAATTTGTAAGTATAGTTAATAACACCCGCTTCAACATCATGGGTCCAATCAACAACTTCAATATTAAATGGCAAAAAACCAATTTGTTTAACAATTCCTTCTTTTTCAAAGTCCAAAGCAAAAAGTTTGTTGATATTGTCTTCACCAAGTGGCAAACACCAATTTCCTTTAAGATTTGAAATTTTATTTGAATAGTCAAAACTTTCAAAATTCATATTTTCAAAAAGTTCATTCAAGCAATCAAGATAGGTTATCATATTATTTGAACTTTCAGCATCAACCAAACTATCATAATATTTTTTAAGAACACTATATTTTGAAGTCCCTTGCAGTTTGTCTGTTCTGTCGCTATAATCTTGTTCGGCTTCTGTATAGATTTCAAGATTTGCAAATTCATCGCCAACTTCTTTAAAATTGATAGAATTTATTTTTTTATTCTTTGCACTATCAAAAGAATGAGCATCTCCAAAAACCCTTTTATTAAGTGTTTCATCAACTTTTTCATACTTTGATTTTAGCACATCATTATATGCACCATTGCCAGTTGTTTGGTCTTTATAAAGTGCTGTGCCACCTGCAACCGCTCCAGCAAAAATTCCAAGACCCAATCCCCACGCCAAAATTTTGGTTTTTAATGATTTTTTTGGTTTTTGAGATTTTTTAAAGTTTTCAATGTTGTTTTTTGCAAGTTTTCTTGATTGTTTTTCAAGTTCAATTTCTTCATTTAGTTTTGAAACCCCAAACGCTTGGCTATCGTTTTTTTGATTTCCATCTTTTGTTTCAACACTCAAATCGTCCATAACCTTAATTTCAATGTCGTCAAATTCATTTAACATATTATGTTCCCCTTGATTTTTTATTTTCTCCGCAAAAATCTTTTTATATTTTGATTTTAACATACAAAATTTTATTTTGCAATAGTTTTTCCAAATTTGTTCAATCGAATAAAAATTCAAAAATTTAGTGTTTAACAATTTAGAATTTATAAATATAAAAAAAGAAAACAACTAAAACAAATTTTAAATTTTATATTAACAAAAGCATTTTTTGTGATATAATTTAATTATGGAAAAAACTATTTGTGCAATTTCAACCCCAATAGGTGTTGGTGGAATAAGTGTTATAAGGCTTTCAGGCAAAGAAAGCGTTAATATTGTTAACAAAATTTTGGAAAAACCACTCGTTTTTCCCGAACCCAGAAAAATGCTTTTAAAAACTATAAAAACCAATGATTTTTGCGATGAAGTTTTGGTTGTGTTCTTTAAAGCACCTTTTTCATACACAGGCGAAGATATTATTGAAATTCAATGCCATGGGGGCATTTATATAACCCAAGAAATTCTAAAAGCCCTTTTAGATAATGGTGCAAGTCTTGCCGAAAACGGAGAGTTTACAAAACGCGCGTTTTTAAACGGAAAACTTTCACTAGACAAGGCCGAAGGCGTTATTGACATGATTAATGCCGAAAGCGAAAGCCAACTTAAAGCCGGATACAATTTGATGAGTGGTGAACTTTCAAAACTAATAAAACAAAAGCAAAGCGTTTTGACTGATATATTAGCAGAACTTGAAGTGAGTTTAGACTATCCCGAACACGATATTGAATATACAACCCTTGAAAAGTTTGAACAAAAAATAACGACTTTATTAAACGAAATTATTGAAATAAAAAACACCAGCAAAACAGGTATGATAATAAAAAACGGAATAAACATTGCAATTTTGGGTGCACCGAATGTTGGAAAAAGCAGTTTAATGAACAGCCTTCTTGGCTTTGATAGAGCGATTGTTACAAACATTGCAGGAACAACCCGAGATGTTATTGAAGAAGGTTATGTTTATAACGGCGTTAAAGTTAATTTGATAGACACGGCAGGAATAAGAAAAAGTTCAAACGCAGTTGAACAAATTGGGATTGAAAAAGCAAAACAAAAGCAATCGGGTGCCGACCTTGTTTTGTTTGTTGTTGACTGCTCTCGAAAATTAACAAATGAAGAAATTGAACTTTTTAACCAAATAAAAAACAAAAAAATAATTGTTATTAACAAAATTGACGCCAAAAACGGCGATTTTAACATTAATTTGCTTAACGCAAGTGGCACAAAAATAGTTGAAACTTCAACTACAAATAATGTTAATATCAACGCATTAAAACAAGCAATTTTTGATGAAATTATTGGCAAAAACATTATTGGAAATGCAGGGCTAATAACCAATATTAGACACAAAAATGCACTAGAAAATGCCGAAAATAGCCTTAAAGACGCACTAAACACACTAAAATTCACACAAAGTTTGGAACTTTTATCTATTGATTTATCTTCATGCTATAACCACCTTGGCGAGATTACTGGCGAAACAAGTAGTGAAAAAATTATTGACCGAATTTTTGAAAAATTTTGTTTGGGAAAATAATTTTTTAGTAAAAAACCGCCTAAATCTTAAACAAAAAAATTGAAAATTTAAGCAAAAAAAATAATTGATTTTGTTTAAAAAAAAAATGCAAAATTTAGCAAAAATTTTATATAAAAATCACTTAAAAAAGTGCAAAAAAAATGACAAAATTAATAAAAAATTTATCTTAAATTTATGTGAAAAAATAATAAAAATTTTAATATATAAGGAACTAATTATGACAAAAGAATATGACGCAATAGTAATAGGTGCTGGGCACGCTGGATGCGAAGCCGCACTATCTCTTGCCCGAACTGGAAACAAAACTTTGCTTTTAACTTTAAACCTAGATTCAATAGGTTTTTTGGCGTGCAACCCTTCTATTGGTGGCACAAGCAAAGGTCAACTTGTTGGCGAAATTGATGCTTTGGGTGGCGAAATGGGGCTAAATGCCGACAAATCAACAATCCAACTTCGAATGCTTAATCGTGGAAAAGGAGTCGCTGTTCAAAGTTTAAGGGCTCAAACCGACAAAAATTTGTATCATCAAAACATGAAACAAACGCTTGAAAACACGAAAAATTTGTTTATTAAACAAGCAGAAGCAAGCAAAATTTTAACAACTAACGGCAAAATTTGTGGGCTTATTACAACAAAAAATGAAGAATTTTTATGCAAAGCAATAGTTGTTTGCACTGGTGTTTATTTGAAAAGCAAAATTTTTGTTGGAGATTTTATAGACTATGTTGGTCCAAACGGCTTTCAAGCAAGCAATAACTTTACGCAAAGTTTGATAGATTTGGGTCTTGAAATAAGGCGATTTAAAACTGGAACTCCTATGCGTGTTCATTCAGACACCATTGATTTTTCAAAGCTTGAAATTCAAAAAGGCGAAGACGATATTCAAAATTTTTCATTTTTAAATGAAAATATCAAGCCAAACAATGTTCGTGATTGCTATCTTGCCTACACAAATCAAACCACGCACGAACTTATAAAAAACAATCTTGAAAAATTCCCAATGTATTCGGGCGAAATTGTTGGAATTGGTCCAAGATATTGCCCATCTATTGAAACAAAAATTATGAGATTTAAAGACAAAGACCGACATCAACTTTTTGTTGAACCCGAATCTCTTTCAACAAAAGAAGTTTATATGCAAGGTTTTTCAACAAGTGCACCAGTTTATCTTCAAGAGCAAATGCTTCACAGTTTGGTTGGCTTTGAAAATGCTCACATTATGCGTGATGCTTATGCTATTGAATATGACTGCATAAATAGTTTGCAACTTTTGCCATCGCTTGAATACAAAAATGTTGAAGGTCTTTATTTTGCTGGTCAAGTTAATGGAACAAGTGGCTATGAAGAAGCCGCCGCACAAGGTTTGATGGCAGGAATTAATGCAAGTTTAAAACTTCGTGGAAAAGAGCCTTTAATTTTAAGCCGAAGCGATGCTTATATTGGGGTTTTGATTGATGATTTGGTAACAAAAGGCACAAATGAACCTTACCGAATGATGACTTCAAGAGCGGAATATCGTTTATTATTAAGGCAAGATAATGCCGATTTAAGACTTACAGAACTGGGAAGAAAAGCAGGGCTAGTTACAGACGAAAGATATGAAATATTTTTAGCAAAAAAACAAAATATTGAAAATTTAACAAAAGAATTATCTTCAACAATCAAGCCTGAAATTGTCAATCCGTTTTTAAAAAAATTTAATGAGAATGAAGTTATAGGTTCGATAAGTTATTATAATTTGATAAAACGAAACAACATAAACTTAATTGATATTTGCAACTATTTTGGTGTGTTTTTAAATTATCCAAAAAGCGTTATAAACGAAGTTAACACAATAATTAAATATGAAGGATATATTAAAAAACAAGAAGAACAAATTGAAAGTTTGAAAAAACAAGAAAGCATGGTTCTTCCAAACAATTTTGATTATAACCAAATTAAAGGATTAAGGCTTGAAGCCATTCAAAAACTTAACGAAATTAAACCGTTAAACATTGGTCAAGCATCAAGAATTAGTGGAATAAGCCCAGCAGATATTAATGTTTTAATAATTTATTTAAAAACAAAACTTAATTAAATTTAATCATGTTTTACATTAAATTTCATTCTTAAAAAATATCTTTAGACAAAAAAATTGTCATGAATTTAATTAAATATTTTGATAATTCAAAAGCAAAATCATAACAAAATAACAAAAAAGTGGCATATTTTTGCCACTTTTTTAAAAATTAAGATTTTTTTAAAACAATAAATTTAATTAATATTATTTTTTATGGTATTTTTATTTATCTCCTTTTTTATCAATTTCTTCAACATTTTCTTCATTGTTAAAATCAAATGTTTGGTTATTGTCATTTAAGTTAAGTTTATCTTCAATATCTTTTGTAATTTGTTTTTGGTTTTCTTCTTTAATTTTTAAATCTAAACTTTCACTTTTATCGTTGTTTGCTGGGTTGGTATTTTCATTTTTAATCGTATCATCTGTTTCGATATTTATAATATTAAGTTCTTTACACTCAACGCAACATTCATTGTTGTGCTCGCCTTCATCAATTCCTTGAAGCAAAAAGTCGGCGTCCGTTTTTTTGCCAAGGTCCAAAATATCATTTTCAGCATTCTCGCACTGTTTATTAGGCACATAATTTTCTTGACTAGGCTCAATATCTTTTTGCTTATGTTTTTTGCTTTTATCACTTTTAATCGTTCCTGACAAAAATAATGATGCTTTTGCACACGCAGGACCAATCAACTCATACATCACAGAAGATGACAAAATTATTGTTATAAGTAAATCGCCCATATCTTGTGGAAGCAATCGTTGCCCCAAAAACGCTAAACCTATCGCAACACCCGCTTGCGGAATTAACGCTAGCCCCAAATAGTTTCGAGTTTTTTTGTCTTTTTTGGTTATCAAACAGCCAAAATAAGCACCAAAATATTTTCCAACAATTCTTATAATAAAATAAGTTATTCCAATCACACCCGCAACCGCAAACGAATTTAAGTTCAAATTCATTCCACTAACAACAAAGAAAATTGCCATGATTGGTGGCGTGAAATTGCTTATGTTTGTGTAAAGTTCTTTATCGTTTGTTAAATTTATATATGTTGCACCAAACACCATGCACCCTAAAAGCGGAGAAACATTAACAATTCCGCACAAACCCGCCAAGGTAAGCAACATTGCCACCACAATGATTAATCGGTTATTTTGACCCCTTTTTGCCACTAATTTGCTTAAAACAAAACCAAAAACAAAGCCAACAATTATTGAAGCAAGGTTATATATTATTGGAAGAATAATGTTAAGAGCATTTGCACTTCCTGTTTCTGCACCCGAAATTAATGCAGTTGCCAAACTGAACGCAAGCAAACAAACAACATCGTCAAGAGCAACAACTTGCAAAAGGGTGTTAACAAAATCACCTTTTGCTTTATATTGATTTATTGTCATCATAGTGCTTGCTGGTGCTGTTGCCGTTGCTATTGCACCCAAAATTAACGAAAAATTCCAAGACAAGTTGAAAATTAATTTCATTGAAAGTGTAACCAATATTCCTGCAAGCAAGGCTTCAAGAATTGTTATAACAATAACTTTCCCGCCAGTTTGTTTCAAAATATCTTTTTTAAAAAACTTTCCAACACCAAAAGCAATAAACGCAAGAGCAATGTCCGACACAAATCCCATTGAAGTTATAACATTTTCAGGAACAAGTTTTAAAACAAAAGGTCCAATCAAAATGCCTGCGATAATATAACCACTCACATTTGGAAGTTTTAAAAGTTTTGTCAGTCTTGAAACTCCAAAGCCCGCAAAAAGAATTATGGCAAGCGACAATAAAATTGTTGAAGTGTCGCTTAAAGACGCATAAAAATTGTTAAGACCCGAATAAAGAAATGTCATTTAAAACTCCTTTTGCTGTTAATTTTATTGTTATTTTATTATATTAATAATAAAAAAATGTGTATAATCACTATACACCTTTTTAATATTAATGTCAAGATATAAAAAAATGGCCAATTCAGCCATTTTATTCAAAATATTCAAATTCATACACGCCAATTTTAACTGTGTCGCCTTCTTTAAGACCTTTTTCCAAAAGTTTGTCAATAATTCCGTTTTGTTTAAGCCTTCGTTGAAAATAAGCAAAACTCTCTGGGTCTGACAAAATAATTCCCCTGCTCATTTTATCAATCAATCCGCCACTAACAACAAATCTTCCTTCGTCATCTCTTGAAATATCAACCGATGTGTAATCTCGCTTGTCAAGTTCATAAACTTCAACAGGTTCAATTTCTTTTGGTGGAAGTTTTGAGATTTCATTAATCACCGCATTCAAAAGTTCGTCAACACCTTGCCTTGTTGCTGCCGAAAATTCAATAATTTTATAATCTTTTCCATATTTGTTTTTAAATTCTTCAACTTTTGCTTTTTGCTGGTCGTCAAAAATCAAATCCATTTTGTTTAAAACAATAATTTGTGGAGCATTTGCCACTTCTTGATTATATTTTTTAAGTTCCGAGTTAATAACAACAAAATCTTCCACTGGATCTCTGCCGTCTACCCCTGCAATATCAATTATGTGAAGCAAAATTCGTGTTCTTTCAATATGTTTCAAAAATTCAAGCCCAAGACCTTTGCCTTCACTTGCCCCTTCAATTATCCCCGGAATATCGGCAATAATAAAACTATTGTTATAATATTTTACAACACCCAAATTTGGAGACAAAGTTGTGAAATGATATGCTGCAATTTTTGGTTTTGCACTTGTCAAAACACTCAAAATTTTGCTTTTGCCAACACTTGGAAAGCCAATCAAACCAACATCGGCAATCGTTTTTAATTCAAGGTCTATTGCATATTCTTTTGTTTTTTCGCCTGTTTCACTGAAAGTTGGACTTTGACGCCTTGAATTTGCAAATTTAGAGTTTCCCCTTCCGCCAAGTCCGCCACGCAAAATAATTTGTTTTTGACCATGTTTTGTTATGTCGGCAATAACTTTTCCAGTTTCAGCATCTCTAACCACCGTTCCGCAAGGAACTTTTAAAACCAAATCTTCACCGCTTTTTCCATAGGCATTGCTACTTCCGCCATTTGTTCCATTTTCTGCCTTATAGTGTTTTGTATAATAAAAATCAACAAGGTTGTTTAATCCTTCATCACCACAAAGCACAATATCGCCACCTTTTCCGCCATCGCCCCCGTCAGGACCTCCATGCATGGTTAAAGTATCACGATAAAAATTAACCTTTCCATCACCGCCATTTCCCGCTTTTATGTATATTCTTGTTTTGTCAACAAACATCTAAAAATTCTCCTTATAAAACTTACAATAATTTTTTAGCCCACAATCATTACAAAGTGGCTTTTGACTTTTGCAATAATATCTTCCAAACAAAACCAAATATTGATGCAAATCACTCCACAAATTTTTGTTAAACAACTTTTGCAAATCGGCTTCAACTTTTTCTGGTGTGTTTCCATTAGATAGTTTAAGTCGGTGGCTCACCCTAAACACATGAGTGTCAACTGCAATAGCAGGCTTTTTGAAACCTTCGCTTAAAACCACATTGGCTGTTTTTCTTCCAACGCCCGAAAGTTCTGTTAAACTTTCAATATCGCTTGGAACTTCGCCATTAAATTTCTCCACAATGTCTTTGCTCATCAAAAGTATACTTTTTGCTTTGTTTTTATAAAATCCGCAAGAATGAATTTTTTGTTCAAGTTCAGCGTTTGATAATTTCAAATAGTCTTGTGGAGTTTTATATTCTTTAAACAATTCTTTGGTTACAATATTCACTCGTTTATCGGTGCACTGGGCAGACAAAATAACTGCCACCAAAAGTTCAAAAACCGAACTGTATTCAAGTTCACACTTTGGTTTTCCAAACAAACTTTTAAGATATTCAAAAATATTTTCGCATTTTTCGTTCACATAATAATTATATCAAAAATAAAAAAAAATCAACACAGTTTTGCATTGATTTTTTTAATTAATTATATTTTTTCGTTAAGATATTTATACAAGTTTGCTTGTTTAGCCCTTGCAGTGTAATAATAGTAAGAATTTGTAGTGCCGTCTTTTTGAACATAAATATCAAATGTTGTCATATTATCACTGTTTTTAACTTGAATATATAATTTTTTATAATTTTTTGAATTTGATGTGTTATCAGTATAATCTTTTCCGTTAACTTTTAATGTTTGAGTGTCATTATAACCAAACACAAGCCAAGTTCCACTATTTGTTACACTTGTTGTGCTTTTGTTATATCCCCAATTTTTTATAACGGCTTTTTCGCCAATAGTTCCATTAAAAAGCGAACTCATAAGTTTTTGTTTAAAACTTTCGTTATACAAATTCATAATTTCATTATATATTTCTTTGTTTTCGGCATAACTATCGTCTTTTTCAAAGGTTTTTCTGTCTGTTGACGAATTAATCCAAACCTCAACAAAATCAGGATTTTGAAGGTTAAGATTAAAATCTTTGTTAACGCAAGATAAAACAATAATTGTTCCTGCCAAAATTCCTATTAAACATAAAGCCACGATTGATAAAACTTTTTTCATATTATCTCCTAGTAAATAATAGTATAAGCAATTTTTTTTATTTAGTCAACAAAATTAATCATTTTTTGGTTTGTTTTTATTATCAACTTCAATATCATTTTCAACTTTCAAAGTTTTTGAATAATCTTTTTCAGTTTTTGATTTTTCAGTTTCAGGTTTGATTATCTCTTTTTTGTTTTCATTATTTTTAATTTCTTTTTCAACAATCAATCCTTCTTGTTTCAACGCTTCCAATGTTCGAAGTTTAATTTCTTCAAGCCTTTTTTGCTCTTGAATTATTTTTTCTTCTCTTTCTTTTTGTTGTTGGCGTTTTTTCTTGTTTTCTCGTCTATTCATGTTAATGATAATTTGTTTAACACTTTTGCCTTGCATAATTGCATCAAGTTCTTCTTTGTATGCAACATTCTTTTGAAGAAGCAAACTAGCCAAACTTTCAACTTTATCCCAGTTTTCTTTCAAAATCTTTTCAACTCGGTCATAGTTATAGTTTAAAATTTTCAAAACTTCTTCGTCAATTTTTTTGGCTGTGTCATCAGAATACATAACTTGATTTTGATAATCTCTGCCAATGAACACTTCGGTTGAAGAACCAAGGTTAATAAATTTAAGGTCGGCACTCATACCAAATTCAGTTACCATTTTTCTGGCAATTTTTGTTGCTTGTTCAATATCATTTGACGCACCAGTTGTTATGTCGCCAAACTTAATTCCTTCGGCAACTCGTCCACCCATAAACGAAGCAATCATATCGTTTAGTTTGTTGTAAGTTGCATAGTTATCGTCAGTGTCAGGTCTTGATAATGTATAACCACCAGCAAGCCCTCTTGGAATGATTGAAACTTCTTGAACACCATCACAATATTTCAAAACTCGGTGCAAAATTGCGTGCCCACTTTCATGAATAGCGGTTATTTCTCGATCACGCTCGGTCATAACACGACTTTTCTTTTGTGGACCCATAATAACTTTGTTAACCGCTTCTTGAATGTCTATCATGTTAATTTTAACACGATTATCTCTGCCTGCCAAAATTGCGGCTTCGTTTAATAAATTTTCAAGGTCAGCACCACTAAAACCTGTTGTTAATTTTGCAATGTTTTCCAAATCAACATCGTCAGCAAATTTTTTGTTTCGTGCGTGAACTTGCAATATTTTTTCTCTGCCTTTAACATCTGGCATATTTATATAAACTTGTCTGTCAAATCTGCCTGGTCTTAACAATGCTGGGTCTAAAACATCAGGTCTGTTTGTTGCAGCAATAACAATAATTCCTTCATTGGCTTCAAATCCGTCCATTTGAACAAGAAGTTGATTTAAAGTTTGTTCTCGTTCATCGTTTCCGCCACCAAGACCAGCACCACGCTGACGCCCAACCGCATCAATTTCGTCTATAAACACAATGCACGGAGCACTTCTCTTTGCCTGGTCAAACAAATCTCTAACACGGCTTGCACCAACACCAACATACATTTCAACAAAATCTGAACCCGAAATTGAGAAGAATGGGGCATTACATTCTCCCGCTATTGCTTTTGCAAGCAAGGTCTTTCCTGTTCCTGGAGGACCAACAAGCAAAACTCCTTTTGGAATTCTTGCACCAAGTTCGGTGTATTTTCGTGGATTTTTCAAAAAGTCAACAATTTCTTTTAGTTCTTCTTTTTCTTCTTCGCTTCCTGCAACATCGGCAAATTTAACTTTGCTTCGTTCAACATTTCTTGCTCTGCTTTTTCCAAAAGCCATATTTTTGCTGTTTGCATCTAAAACCGATTTTACAATCAAAAATGCAATAACAAGCATAATTCCTATTGACAAATATGGAAGAAGTTTTGAAATAACACTTTCTTGAACAACGCCATAAGATTTTTTGATTTGTTTGCTAACTTCTGGTGCAACCCCGCCTTGACTTGGAAGTTCGCCATTATTATAGTTTTGAACAAAATCTTCAAGTTTTGACATTCCCGCATTGGTGCTTACAACAAAATAAACATCACCAATATTGTCTTTTGCAAACTTTTCGTCAGTTATTTTGCTTCCTTCATATCTAACATAAACTGTTGAACCAACAATTTTTATGTCGCTAACAACCTTTTCGCCACTTTCAACCTGTGAAGTGAAATCGTTATATTTTATTTCTTTAATATTTGGTCCTTTAAAACTTAAGAACACTACAAACGCAATTAAGCATAAAATAATTGCATAAAATATCCAATTAGTCTGTTTTTTTGGTTTTTCGGTCATATAATTTTCTCCTATCACATTAGTTTATCATAAAAAAGATTTTAAGCAAAATGAAAAAAACATTTTTTTTAATTTTTAACACATTTTTTAATCATATTCGTCAGCATTTTTACAACTTTTTCGATAATATCTTTTTTAATATATGAAAAAGAATTAAACAAAATGCTCTCATCTCCTATTCTTTTATTGTTGCATATTCCAGCAGGAATTGTGCCATAGTTTTGATAAATCAAAATGGGCGAATTTTTTTCACCCGAGAATACACTATCAATCAAAACAATTTTGGAATTTTTATATTTTTGCCTGATAAAGTCATAAACCTTTAAAAAATTTGTGCCGTTAACTTCTCGCTTTGAACTTCCAAAACTTATAACTTTTATGTTTTTAAGTTCGTCCCCCATCAAAACCCCAAAACTATCATTAAAATATTTTTTTGTTCCCAAACACAAAAAAACAACATCGCTATTATCTCCTAGCAAAAACAAATTTTCAAGCAAATCAAAATTTTCAAGATTATATAAATTAAATTTAAACATTAAAATAATTGTTAACAATTTTTGCAAATTCTTCACATTTTTTTGAGTTTATTATTTGAATTTATTGTCATATTATGTTATTATTAATTTAATATCAATAATTTAATTATTTTTTTTGCAATATTGTAAATTATTTATTAAAAATAAAATATTAATAAGGAGATAGAAAATGAATATTCTTGACATTATTGTTCTTGTATTTTTGCTTCTTATCTCTTTAATCGGCTTTTGCAAAGGGTTTGTTAACAGTTTAATATCATTCTTTTCAAGTGCTTTGTCATTAACCGCATCATTTTTTTTGGCAAAACCGCTTTCTAACCTTATCAATAATTGGTTTAATATTATCCCAAAACTTGCAAATTCAATTTCAAATCAAATTGGCGGATTTTTTGCCGATTTTTCAAATTTAACAGGAAGTCAAATTATGGCAGAAAAATGCAGTGCTAGTGGGTTACTTAAAATCGCCATGAACTTTTTTGTGAAACCTGAAACCACATATCTTGATAAATCTAATGTTGTTTCAAACATAAGCACGGGTGCTGGAAGTTTGATTTTGATGGCAATATGTTTGATTGTTGCATATATTTTGATAAAACTTATTCTTTTGTTAATTTCAAAACTATTTGGAAAGTTAAAACAACATTCAAGTTCACTTTCATTTATCGACAGATTTTTGGGAATGTTGTTTGGAATTTTGAAAGGTGCAGTTATTGTTTTTGCAATTTTTGTTGTGATAAATATGTTTCAATCTCTTCCTGCTGTTTCTAACTTTTTAGACACAACATTTGCAAATTCAAGCATAGCAAAACCAATATATAATTTTGTTAATAATTTGGTTTCAAAATATTTGTCTAACATAAATTTTAGTGACGCTATTATAAGTTTGTTTAAATAAAAAAACCTGTTTTTAATTTAAAATAAAAGCAGGTTTTAAAATAAATATGAAATTAGTTTCTATTCAAGAACATCAAGATATAAACAGCCTATGGTAGTTACAAATTTAGGTCTTAAAAATAGTGAATAGATATAGGCGGTTGGCACACACAAAAGCATTTGTGGAGAATAATTAAAAAACAATTTTAAATAAAATTTTCTATGACCTTTCATTAGCATTTTGCTTTGTTTTAGTGCTCCAATAGCACCAATTTCTAAATCGTCAGCCAAAACATAGCCAGAAAGTTGATATGAAAAATATTTTAGGAAAAATGGAAAAATTAATAAAATCAAATGAAACAAATATGAAAAGAACAAACAAAGCCCATAAGACACATTTCTAAAATATTTGTTTTTGAACCCAAACCAAACATCTTTAACTCTTGGCTTTGTGTTTCTTATCATATTAAGTGCATTTTTGCATGAAGAAACTTTTAATGGACCATAAGTTAAAAGAGCAACAAACAAAAATCCGGCAATTAAAATTGCATATAAAGGCATATTAAACAATCTGTTATTAAGGTTGGCAAGCAAAACAATCAAAAGTGCAAGACCTGTAAAAAAGCAACCTTTGCTTAAAAAATATACAAAATTAACTGTTAAACTGCTCCCTTTGTTTCCAACAAGTGCCTCTTTTGTTTCGTCAAACAAAACATTGTCGGTTTTAAAAAAATTATATCTTTCCATACTCATAATTTTATTTTAGATTATTTATATTTTTTTGTCAATCAATTTTATCGCCTTATGATTTTATATTTTTTTTATTAACAAGTTGATGTTAGCAAACTTGAAATTAAAATCTTTATCAATTTTTTATTTTATTTAAGAATTAAATAATAGAATTTAGATTTTAAAAAATAAAAAACGCAAATAGATTTCTATTTGCGTTTTTAAAATATTAATTAACAAATTCATGAGTTTTATCATTTTGTTTGTCTGTGTAAATACAATCCATGCTGTCTTCTTTTTCTTGTTGAGTTTGTTTTTCTGTTTGTTCTTTTGTTTGAGATTGTTGTTTAACAGTTTTTTCTTGATTTAAAGTTTTTTTGGTTTCACCAAGTTCTTTTTTGTCTTTTTCGTTCAAAGGTTCTGGTTTAACTTCTTTTTTTGCTTCAAATTGAATTTCGTCAACAACTGCATTTTTTGTTACAACTTTTGTTTTATGTTTGCTGTTTTTGCTTTTTTCTTCAACAACGCTATTCAAAACATCCATGAAAGTAAATTTTTGGTTTCCCGCTATTGCCAAGTTTGCGTCTTCAGATTTATCAAGCAAATAAGGATTTGTTATAACAATTTTCTTTTTGTTCCACCAAAGTGCATATTTAATTCTATTTTTCAAAGAATCCAATGCTTTATTGTATTGATTGCTTCGTTTATCAAGTTTGTTTTTGTTTTTTTCTTCGTTAAACGCTTTTTGTTTTGCATGAACATTTTTAACTTTTTTTACAAAAGCACGTTGTGCTGCCTTTTGTGATTTGCTTACGCTAACAAAAGTTACAGCCGATGCAACAAGCAATGCAATAATCCAAAATTGAGGTTTTACTAAAATAATTTCAAAAAATCTTGGAAGATTTTGAAAGAATTCTATAATTTTTCCCATTACTTCTCCTTTTACACAAATTTGTGTTTTTCTTATTTAAACAAGAATTATCTTGTTATCTTTTTTGATAAGCATATTATATTACTAACCACAAGGTTTGTCAATAGCAAATTTTAATAATTTTTTGAATATTATTCTTCAATTTCCAAAATTGTTGGAAGATTTGTTAGTTTTGGATATTCTCCAACAGAAACAAAATCCCATGCATTTTGGTCAAAGCCATAGTTAACAGAAAGTTCAGCAAGTTCTTTGTTTGTTGCAGAAATTCTTAAATCGTCAAGAGAACCATACCATTTAACATTCATTTGTCTGCTGTCGTTAAATGAGCTTATTTCTGGTGAATCGTCATGCCAAGCATTTCCAGTTTCAACCCAAATTAGATTGTTACCATATCCTGTATCACGATCGGTTCTTAAAAATGAAGTTTCTTTTCGATAATCCATTGTGCAGTCATATCGATTGTGTTTGTAAGCGTTATTTTCAAATGAACAAATAGAAATTATTTGACCAAATTCTCCATAAACACTTTTTTCTCCAAACCATCGTTGTGATGCATAATAGTCGTTAACATTACAAATTCCAGCAGAATGTCCTGTTCCATTCATAGTATTGTAAAGTCGAACATTAACAAAACAATTAAATAGTCTTGCTCCAATAAATAATTTGTTTGTTAGTCCCGCAATTTCAGCGCCTTTAACAAGTGTTGTGAATGCAACACTATGACCTTCTGAATCTTGTTGAGTTTCGTTTCCACAACCAATTTGGTTAAATTCAACTTTGCCATATTGTTCGCAAGCAATGCCCGCTGCAATATATCCTGAAATGCTTCCGCCAAGAAGTTTGTTATAACTAATTTCACTTGCGTCTGCATTCAAAAGTGCATCACTTCGAGTTAATGCTGAAATTCCAGCAACAGCACCATATTTTGAAAATTCGTTTGCAGAAATATTACTTTCAAAAACATAGTTCTTTGTTATCAAATAGAAGTTTGCACCACTAATTCCACCAACAAAATATTTAATATTAGAGAAATTGTTTTTGAAGTTATAATTTAGGTTAGAGTCAAATTCAGTTTTGTTAAAATCGTCTTTAACAACGCTTGTAACAACACAAGAATTTTTGATTGTTGCAGTTTGTGAATTGTTGCTTGCACCATTAATTCCTGCAATTCCACCAACAAATCGTTCTTGGTCTTCTTTTGAGTTTCTTAAAACGATTGTTTGATTTTGAACACGGCAGTTATCAACAGTTCCCATATTTGTGCCACAAATTCCGCCTGCATAAGTTGATGCCAAAATGTTAGGTTCGTTTTCTAGTTTTTCGTCTTGAATAATTGTGCAGTTTTTAATAACGCCTTCGTTTTCAGCAACAATAGCACCAGCATGAGTTGCGCCTTCGGCTATTTTAATATTTTTTATTGTTAAATTTTGAATTAAAGCATTTGATGTTGTTTTTAAGAACAATCCGGCTTTGTTTGAAGAGTTGTTTATAATTCCAGTTGTAATGTTAATGCCAGAAATATATTTGTTGTTTCCTTCAAAAATTCCACTAAATGATTTTGTAGCAGGAGCAAATTCAGTTCCAGCAGGAATTTCAATGTTATTAACCAATATATAATAACTTTCGCCAGTTCCATTACTGATTGCACTCATTGCTCTTGATAGGTCGCTATAATTATAAATTTTGCTTTCGTCTTTATAGTTATAAATTTCATCAGAAACACTTGCACCAAGTTTGTTTAAAATTGGATATTTGTGTTCAGTTCCAATCATCCAAACATTTTCAAAGTCCCAATAAATTTTGTCTGTTCCGTTAACAACAACGGCAGCAACATAAGAAAGCATTAAACTTTTATCAATGTTCCCTTCGGCATCATAAGTAAATTCGTCATAAACACCACGGAAGTTTGCTTTTTCAGATGCTTTTTGTTCTTTTTGTTGATCTGTTAATCCTTCAAAAATATCAATTTGAGTTCCAACAGCATTTAAACTTGGATTTAATGATTTTTGAGTGTAATTGCCCATTAAGTTGTTATGAGCATATTTTGAAGGTTCGCTGTTATTGCCAATAACAAGACCATAATTTGAACCTGTAAAAGTATCGTCAACTTGAACATTTGCAAGAGCATAGCAGTTTTTGATTGTTGCTTGATTTGAATCCCCAAAATAAGAAACCAAACCAACAAGTCCGCCAACATTTGAATTGTCTTTTAAAGAAGAAACACTATTGTTTTCAGATTGTTTAACATAACTGTTAATAATTATTCCGCCTGTGGTTGCACCCGCAAGTCCACCAACATTTTGTGTCCCTTTTACGCTTAAGTCAACAAAGCAACGGTCAATTCTTCCAACGCTTCCAGCAGAATAAATAACATCGCCTGCTATTCCGCCAACATTTGCACCAAGTTCTCCGTCTTGATAACTTGATTTAACTTCGCCACTTACAGCATTACATCTTGTGATTGTGCCATAGTTAATTCCAGCAAAAGCACCCGCTGATTTGAATTGCCCTGAAATGTTAACATTTGAAAGTGTTAAACTTGTAACAACACCTTCTGCACCAATTTTTGAGAACAAACCAGCATATTCAACGCCGTCAGCTTCGGCTTCACTTATGTTTAACCCAGAAATTGTGTAGCCATTCCCATTGAAAGTTCCATTAAATGAACTTCCGTTGCAAATTGGTTTTATTGGGGCTGACAAAACAATGTCTTGCATCAAAATAAAATAACTGTTTGCAGGAAAATCTTCTTTTCCAATATTTGTTAGGTCTTCTTCACTGTCAACATAAAAAGGTGCATCTTTTGAGCCATCACCAATGCCAACTTCAATGTATACTGGTGAAAGTTCACTGTTTAGAACCTTAATTTCAACAATGGCAGCACCACCTTTGTTTGCTTCTAACCTTTCTGTTAGTTCATTCCAATACAAAACAGCAGTGTTAGAATCTTGGTTTTCATCACCCAAAACGCTAATTTTAAGTTCGCTTCCAACTTTTGCGTTTTTAACCCTTGCGTCAACTGGCAAAGTGTCGCCAACATTCATATAAACGTATGGTTGCATATCGATAACAAGTTCTTCATTATCTCTAACAAAATACCAAACGGTTGCGCCAAGGCTTACTGTTACGATTAATATCAAACAAAAAACTATAAACTTTTTCATAATTTTCTCCTATTTAATTTCTTCAATTATAAAACAAATTTATAGCCTTGTCAATATCTAATTTTTAAAAAATTTTGAAAAAAATGTTTTGTTTTTTGTTTTTTATTTTCTGGCAAACAAACTAAAAACTTTTAATTGCAAAATGTTTTGACTATTTATCTTTTTTGCAATGTCAATGCATGAAATTATTAAACCAAAAATTGTTGATTTTATTTTTGCATTTGTTTCAAAATTAAAAAAATCAAACAAATTTTGCAAAAAACAAAACACACTGTCAAAAAAGCCTGTTATATTGTTTGAAAAATTGCTGTCAACATTTTCGTCAATATTGGTGTCTTGTTTTTCATAAAGCATTTTCAGGTTTTCAAAACTTGACATAAAAAATTTTTGTGCCTCTAACAAACAATTTAAGTCTTCTTTGTTTTTGCAAGTTTTTATAAGATTATTTATATAATGCAAGCACAAACTTTCACTATCAAGCAAACTAACAAGTTTTTCTTCAAAATTATTTTCAGTTGAAAAAATTTTAACTTCGTTTAATTTTTTGTTATAAGCATTTACAAGTTCGCACATTTTTTGCTCATCGCAAAGCCTAAAATCATCATAAATATTATTCATTTATAATATATATTCAATTAAATTTTTGCAAGTTACTTTTTAAATAAAAAAACAAGAAATTTTTTCTTGCTAACAAATAAATTTTTAATTTATATCTGGGCTTTTAAATTTCGAGTTAATATTATTATTAAAATTTGTTTTACTTATTTTTGTTAAAAAAAACAATTTTTTTTAAAAGTTTATTATAAACAAAAAAAGTGCAAATGCACTTTTATATGTTATTATTCAATTCTTCTGCTGTGTTTGCTTCAAACAAATCATCATCGCATTTAAGTTCTTGTTTATAGTTTTGAATAACTCTGCTTACGATTTCATTATCTTTTTCAATAATCATGTTTCTTACAAGTTGATTTGTATAAAATTTGCCCAAATCAAAATCTTTATTAACAAACTTTTCTCCAAAACTTTTTGTCAAATCATAAATTTCTTTTTGAGTTTGATTAAGTTTTTCGGTGTCTAATTTTTTAAGTTTGTTTAGGCAATTATTTAAGCAAGAAACATAAACCAAAATTTGGTCGTTGCTTGTGAATGCAAACAAATCTCTAAATTTTTCTTCGTTTTTTTGCCCTTTTTGCATAAATTCTTCATAATGAAGTTCATAAACTTGCATTTTAACTTCATCTTTGTGCAAATGCAAAAAATAATGTCCCATCATTTTTAAAATTTTGTCAAATTTTTCATTGTCTGTCATGCCTTTTTCTTTGGCACAATCAGCAATTTTCTCATAGTATTTCTTTTCTCCATAAAAGAAGTGTTTAACTTTATCCAAAAATTTTCCCATACATCTCCATTATATCACAAACAAAAAATTTGTCAATATATTTTTTATTCGCTTTGTTCGCTATATAGTTTGCTGTCTTGTTTTATATATTCAATGGCTTCTTTTGAATTTTCAACAACTTTAACAATTTCTTCAAATGTTCCAGGCAAAATAAGCCCTTCATCAACCATTCGCTTGGTTTGTGCAAGATACATATCATAAAAACCATTTAAGTTAACAAGAATAACTTTTGCCGTATGTTCTTTTCCACGATAAGTTTCAATAAAGTTTGTAATCTCGTCCATTGTTCCAAGACCACCAGGAATAACAATTATGTATTTGCAAATTCGTGAAATAAGCATTAATCTTTCATTAATTGTGTCAACCAAATGAAGTTTTTTATAAGGCATTTCAGCAACATCATTTCGATAAGCGGTTGGAATAATCAATTCAGCATCATCACTGTGAACCAAAAATTCGCCATAAGTTGCCCCCATAAGCCCTTTATCACACCCACCTTGAACATAAGTCATTTTGTTCTCGGCAAGCAATCTTCCAAGTTCCTTTGCGTCTTCAATATAAATATCATTTTTTGGTCTGTAAGCACCCGCTGCCACAAAAACTTTCATAATCTCTCCTTTTGCAAATAAATTGCTAAAAAAATTTTGCCACTTCTATTATATTTGCTTTTAAGATTATATATGAAATTTTATTTTTAATCTTTAACAATTTATTTCAGAATATAACTTTTTAATGCTATTTGCTTAATTTTTTTTAGGCAAAAAGCAATTTAACAAATTTTAAATTTTTTTGGCAATTCTTTTGCCACCATTTGTAATATAATTTAAGTGATATAATTTATTATAAATTAATCATATATATTTGTCAACACCAATTTTTAAAACTCTTATGTCCCAAAAATTTTGCTTTTCCATTAAGGCTTTCTTCAATTCGCAAAAGCCTGTTATACTTGCAAACCCTGTCAGTTCTAGATGGTGCACCAGTTTTTATTTGTCCGCTATTAGTCAAAACGCTTAAATCAGCGATTGTTGTGTCTTCGGTTTCGCCACTTCGGTGAGATATTATTGAAGAAAATCCATTTTGCTTTGCAAAGGCAATAGTTTTTAATGTTTCACTAAAAGTTCCAATTTGATTTAGTTTTATTAAAATTGAATTTGTAAGTTTTTCTTTAACGCCAATTTCTAATCTTTCAATGTTTGTAACATAAAGGTCATCACCAACAATTTGAATTTTACCATTCATTTTTTGATTAAAAATTTTATAACTTTCAAAATCTTCTTCATCAAAAGGGTCTTCAAGCGAAATTATTGGATATTTTTCACAAAGTTTAATCCAATAATCAATCATTTCATTGTTTGTAAATTTCTTCTTTGTTTTCCAAAAATAATATCCGTCAAAACCAATCTTATTTGCTTCATTTTTCATTTCGCTAGAAGCCGAATCTAGGGCAATATAAAAATCTTTGCCACTTTCAAAGCCTGCTTTTTCTATGGCCTTCAAAATATAGTCAAGTGCCATTTCATCACTTGAAAAATTTGGAGCAAAGCCACCTTCATCACCAACACCTGTTGAATTTCCGTCAGTTTTTAGCAAATTTTTTAGAGTGTGATAAACTTCAACGCAGTTTTGAAGGGCTTTTGAAAAACTATTGCAATTTGAAGGCACAATCATAAACTCTTGAATGTTAATGTTGTTGTCGGCGTGCTTTCCACCATTAATTATGTTCATCATTGGGGTTGGCAAAATGCCACTATTATCCATAAGTTGATATAACTCAATTTTTTTGCTATCACAAATTGCCTTAACAAATGCACAAGAAACACCCAAAATTGCATTTGCCCCAAGATTGCTTTTGTTTTTTGTGCCGTCAAGAGAAATTAACAAATTGTCAAGTTCTTCAAAACTTTCAAAACTTTTTGAAATTATTTTTGGTTTTATAATTTCATTAACATTTCTAACCGCTTTTTCAACCGACTTTCCATTATAGTTGTTTTTGTCGCCGTCCCGAAGTTCCAACGCTTCAAAACTTCCCGTTGACGCCCCACTGGGAACGCTAAACCTTCCAAAACTGTTATCCACCAAAACAACATCAACTTCAACGGTTGGATTTCCCCTGCTATCCAAAATTTGTCTTGCCTTTACATCTTTAATTTCAAACATATCTTTCTCCTTTATTAGTTCAATATTCAATCAAATATTTTTCAATAAATATAGCCAAAAAATTTTTAAATTTTCAATTTCGCATTCACAACATCTATAATTTTTTTGCTAATTTCATCTATTGATAATATTTTGTCATTTTCATAACATTTTATAACTTGCCAATTTTTTTGCTTTGCAATGGTTTTTCCAATTTCATAGCAATTTTTAAGATATTCAAAATTATTTTCATGAATATCTTTTGTTGTGCCAGATTTAAGGTCTTTTCTTTCATCTCTTAATTTTTTTGAGATTTCAGGTTTAAGATCTAAAAACAAAGTTAAATCTTGTTTTGGAAGATTTAAAAGTTGATATTCAAAGTGTTCAAGTTCGTTTATAAATTCTTGTCGCTTATTTTCTTCCCGAATTTTTGTTGCCTGATGAAGCAAATTGCTTGAAACATATCTATCCAAAATCAATACTCCACCATTTTCTAAAAACTCTTTATATTCAAGCATAGTGCAAAGCCTGTCTATTGAAAAAAATATTGAAGCCTGAAAAGGCGAAAGAGCATTAATATCGCCAAAATCTCCGTTAAGATATTTTTTTGCCAAAATTGAACTTTCGCTTTTATAGTTTGGAAAACTTTGCATTTTAACATTAATATTTTTGCTTTTTAAATATTCAAACAATTTTTGCGATTGCGTTTGCTTTCCACTTCCGTCTGTGCCTTCAATAACAATTATCATTTTTTGCCCTTTTTGTGATTAATTTTGTTAATTTTAAATTAAATTTTTAAATGTTTTTACCTATAATTTTTTTACTTTTTATCATTTTTTAATCTAAATTATTTTTAGTCATTTTCCAAAATATGTTTAACACCTTTGTTAGACGAATATTTGTAAATAACCAAAATTTTCCCAACCACCAAAACTGGCTCACTGTTTGTTTTTTGACAAACAAACTCCATAACATCTTTTGGATTTTCGGTTGACGCTTGCAAAATTTTTATTTTCATAAGTTCATTTTTTGCAAGATATTTTTCAATTTCTGTTATTGTGTTTTCATTCAAATTGTCTTTTCCTATGTTCAAAACTGGTTTCATGCTTTGTGCAAGGCTTTTTAGTTTTGCCCTTTGTTTTGTTGTTATCATAATTTTTATCTCCTTATTTTGAAAATTTATTTCATAAATTACTTTTAATAATTAATAGAATTTAATATTAAACAAATCAACTTTATCTAAAAATTTGTTTTAAAATGCTAACAAATGCATTTTCGCCGTCTTTTATAACAAAATCGACCTTTGCAATAATGTTATCTTCTTTAACTGGACCATAAATGCTACAATCAGTTGAACCACCACGATTATCACCCAAATAGAACACATAACCTGGTTTTAAAACAAGTTTTCCATCTTCAAACCAACTTGTAAAATCGTTGTTTTCATCAAAATTTACATTTGTGCCTTCTTTTAGTTTTATAAATGCTTCATAGGTTGCAGTTTTATATTCACTTGTAACATAACTTTCGTCAAGTTTTTGGTCGTTCACATAAACATCACCATTTTCTTTAATTTCAATGCTGTCGCCACCAGTTGCAATCAATCGTTTAATAACATAAATAAAATGTTCTTCGTCATCATAAACTTTTTTTGCAACAATAATATCGCCTTTGTGATATGCTTTTATATAATTCAAAACAACCCTATCGTGCCTTGAAGAAGTGGTGTAATTATTTAGCGTTGGATACATACTAAATCCGCTCACTGGTGCAATAGAATATGTTACATTAAAAAAAATTGTTAGGGTGCATAAGCAAACACACAAAAACAAAAAAATTCGTGAACAGGTTAGCCTAAATTTGTCCACTGGGGTTTGTTTTAGTGAAAATACATTTTTGTTTAACATATTAAAATTATATCTTAAAAACAAAAAAAAATAAAGCAATTAAAAATATAAATTTATTTATTTTATAATTTTTCTTATTTATTTTTGCATTTTATTTTTTTAAATATTTATAATACTTTGCTTTATTTTTTGTATTTTTTAATTTTTTTGTTATAATAAAATCATGAATAAACCCGCAAACAAAAAATTAATAATATATCACACAATGATGCAACTAATATTGTTTTTTGTGGCAATTTTTTTAACTGTTATGGTAAGCACAAATTCAAGTTTTATTTCAAAAATTGATGACTTTGTGTTTTATCTTGCTGGCTTTGTAAGAAACAGTGTGGTTAACAACATATTTTTGTTTATAACTTTGCTTGGAGAAACCACTGCGGTTATTATTGTTTTGGTTTTGCTGTTATTTTCAAAAAATCGAAAAAGTTATGTTCCACTTTATTATTTGGTTTTAATTAGTGTTTGCACAAATTATATTATAAAAAATTTGGTTTTAAGACCACGCCCCGTAGGGCAATTTGCAGAAAATCTTATATTAAACTATTCTTTCCCATCATCTTATTCTTTTCCAAGCGGACATAGTCAAACTTCACTTGTTTTATATTTTGTTTTGGCTTATCTTTTTGCAAATTATGCTTATAGTGGAAAACATAAAAAACTGATTTTAACATTTGGAATTTTGCTTCCTGTTTTGATAATGATTTCAAGAATAATTTTGGGCGTTCACTTTTTTAGCGATGTTTTGATGGGTGCAACTATTGGAACTATAATAATAACTAACTTTATTTTTTTGGAAAAATATAACAAAAATAACAACATTTAGTTGTTATTTTTTTTGTTAAAATTAATATTTAGTTTTGTTTTTTTAGATAAAATTTATTATTAATCGTTTTAATTTTAGTTTAAAAGTTTAATGCTCTTTTTTGCATTTTTCATAAATATAATGCTGGTTTTGATAACTTGAAATATTGTTTGCCACGGCACATAAAACATTTTTTATAACATTAAGTTCTTCTTGGTCAAACTTTTCAACCAAAATTAAACTTATAGACGCTGAAAGTTTTATTATATTTTCGGGCGGAATTTTTTTGCAATTCATATTAATATTTATGTTTAAAAATTATTTTTTGTTTAACAATTTTTTTAATACCAAAATATTAAATTTATATTTTACTTCTGCTTTTTAATTGATTAATTATTTTCAATTTTAACTCTCGAATTTTTATAATAAAAAAACAATGCTAATTTGCATTGTTATTTTCAATTTGTGCTTCACTTTGCTTTGCAAGTTTTTTTTGCTGTGATTTTTGATTTAAAACAAAAATTAGTCTTAATGCAAAGTACACAAGCACGCAAGCAGTGGCAAAAACAAGAAAAATTAGAAGTTGAATTACGGGATAAAGCACAATATAATTTCCTATCTTCCAAGTTATATCAAATAACCCGCCAACCCCGCTTATCACTTTTGTTGCTGCAACTTTGTCAAACATAAACAAATAGTTTGCACTCCAAAACCCGTTTGAAGTTTTTAATGCTATTGCATTGAAAGTTGTGCCCAAAACCAAAACAAGGGCAAAATAACAGCAGAAGCCAACCATGCAGTCTCGAAGAGCATATTTGTCAACAGGTTTAAAAATCTTGAAGCAAAGTGCCAAAATTGGAACAACCAAAATATTTGTATGCTCAAATATAAAATGCATATTATAAAGTTGGAACAATCCATTATTGTCAAGGTCAGGAATAGCCAAAGCGAAAATTGCACCTGTTAAATTTACAATTAAAGTGAAATTGAAAAGTTTTTGATTTTTGAAAATCATTGAAGCCAAAATGAAATATGCCCCAATGTTGCAAAGTTGAAGTGGAAATCGTTTTGCATTTATTGAAATTGCACTAAACATTTGATTGTATTGCAAGAATAAACACAAACTTAAAATGATAAGCAAAATATGTTTTGTTTGTTCGTCTTTGTTCCTGAAAATAAAATATAATGCCAAAATTTCACCAACAACCAAAACAAACCACATTAAATGCGGAATACTCCAAGCCGAAAAGATTATGTTTGAGTGTCCAAACAAATGTTGTGGAACATAAATTGGCACACAAGCAAAAAATATTGCAACAAAAGTTAACACAGCAAACAAACTTTGTTTTAGGTTAAGTTTTAGGTTTTTAAATTCTTCAAAAAACAAAGTAATAGCAAAAGAAATTTGAATTAAAAATGTCAACCCAAAAACAAAACTTCTAAAAGTTCCGTTTCGCAAAAAGTTCTTAAATCCTTCACTTATAACCGATATTGAATTTAAACCCCTTCCGTTAATATCAGTTGCGTAAGATAAATATTGCGGAAAAGCAATTAGGTTTATTATGCCCGAAACAAAACAAGATGCAATGGCAATAACTTTTAGTGTTTTGTTATCAAAATATGCCGAAATTGGCATAACAATAAACGAAACAGTGCTTAACCACCTAACCATAGCAAACCAAACATCACGATTAACTAGTTCTTCTTTTGAATAACACAAACAAAATGCATCTGGAAGCAAAATTGACAAAAAGATTATTGAGCAATAAACAATAGAAACTATTTTCAAAATTTTGCTAATAACCGCTTTAAATTTTTCATTGTTTTTGAACACGGCATATTTCAAAACAAAATATGTGCCCATTATCAAAACAAAAGCAATAGAAAAGTATAAATAAAACATAAAAAATTTCTTCCTTTGAATTAATGTAATTTTATTATAACAAAATTTTTTAATAAATCAAACAAATAATAACTAATGTTTTTTATTGAAAATGTAAAATAAATTTTTATTTTTATATTTCAAAATTTTTTTTAACTAATTATCACTTAAAAAATTAACTTTAAAGTGTTTTAGATATATTTTTTTTATAAAAATAACAGCAAAAGTTATTGCAAAACATATTAAAATCAAAACAAGAGTGTAACTTTTAAAAATCAAACTTAAAAGATAAATAAAAATTAACGAAAATAAATTTCCCAAAACTATTGCAAAAAAAGATTTTTTATAGTCTAGATTTAAAAAACTTGCAATTAGACACGCAGTCCAAACGCCCGTCAGCGGAAGTGGAATAAAAACAAAAAAGCCAAGCAAAAAATATGTTTTGTTTGTTGAAACAAATTTTTCACTTTTTTTGGCAATAATTTTGTCAATCTTGTTTTTTATTTTTTGAAAAAATGAAAACTTTGAAAAAGCCTTGCAAAGCAAATTAAAAAAGCAAAGCAAAAACAAACACAAAAAAATTGAAGCAAAAAAGCAAGTGATTAGTGCCAAAAAAGGGCTCATTGCGGTTTGCTTTAAAAGCACTTTGTTTATTGCAAACGGAAAAGCAATTCTCCCCTCACTTATTGGAAGAATTGCCAAGATAAACACAGCAAGCCAAATCATGTTTGAAAAATTCTGTGCAAAAAAAATCTTAATAGCGTCCATATAAAATTCTATTCAATTATCTTTGATTTTATTTGTTTTGTGAATATTTAATTTCAAAAAAAATATATTATTATATGAAAAAATCAAAGTTTTTGTTAATTTCAGTTTTTTTTGCTATATGCTTTTGCTTTTTCGGTTGTAAAAACAATCAAAACTTAATTATTCAAGAAAAATTAAGTGAAGTTAGATACAATTTGTTTATGTGTCAAAATGACGAAGTTGTTGTTAAGTTTTCAAGCGGGTTTAGAGAAGACCCTTATATTCTTAATGGAAAAAGTGAAAACAAAAAAGAGTTTGGCATTATAACCGTTAAATTTTTAAAAAATATTCCAAACAAATCTACACTTCCCACTTTTGTTATAACAATAAGTGATATGGATTTTGATGGTGAATTTGAACTTAATCCATTTGACCAAACCTATGTTCAAGACATTAAAACTTTTGTTCTTGACGAAAGCAGTGTTTTTATAAAAATTTCATTTGGTGATTTTTCGTTTGAAAGTTCGCTTAAAAATGTGTCAAAAGATTTTGTTATAAATCACAAAGACGCTTTGAACACTTTTGTTAAAACCTATCAAAAAGACATTCAACAAATTTTGAAATCGGGCGGAGATTTTGAAATTTATGTTAAAATAATTAACGACCCAAGCCTTGAAATTGACAAAAATTATTTTTATGTTTGTTTAATTTCTACTATTGGCGAAAGTTATTCGGTGGTGATAGACCCACAAAATGGCAATATTCTTGCCAAAAATGAAAGTAAAAATCAAGTTATTTTATAATTTTGTTTTTTTAATTTGCGTTTTGTGCTATAATTAACAAAAAGTGAGAGAGTATGATAAGCATTGATGTTTTAAACGAAATTGAAAGCAAAATTAAATCAATAAAGGAGTGTCTTTGACCCCAAAAAAACCGAACTTGAAAATTTGAAAGCAAAACTTGAAAAAATTGAAGATTTTTCAAACAATAGCGAACTTGTTTTTTTAAGCAAAAAAATTTCTTTGCTTGAAAAAGAATTTTGTGAATTTGAAAGCATTGAAAAAAGTTATTTAAACATAAAAAGCAATCTTAACTTTGAAAGCACAAGTGAAAGTGAACAAGACTTGCTTGAACAAATCTTGAATGAAGAAATTGACACTACAAACAAAAAAACCAACAAAATGTTTTTGCTAACGCTTTTAAATCAAGAATATGACAATTTGAATGCGATAGTATCGTTTCATTCTGGTGCGGGCGGAACAGAAAGTTTTGATTTTGTTCAAATGCTTTTTAGAATGGTTTTAAGATATTGTGAAACAAGTGAATTTAAAACAACAATTCTTGACCAAGTGCTTGACGATAATGGAATTAAAAGTTTAACCCTAAAAGTTTGTGGCGAAAATGCTTATGGGCTTTTGAAAGCCTTAAAAGGTGTGCACAGACTTGTTAGAATTTCGCCTTTTGATGCAAACAAGCGCCGTCACACAACTTTTGCAAGCATTGAAGTTTTGCCTGAAATTGAAAATGATAATGAAATTGAAATTAATGATAGCGACCTAAAAATCGACACTTACAGGTCTGGCGGGGCTGGCGGACAGCACGTAAACAAAACTGAAAGTGCAATAAGGTTAACGCACATTCCAACGGGAATTGTTGTTACTTGCCAAAATGAACGAAGCCAAATTCAAAACAAAGAACAAGCCTTAAAAGTTTTGAAAAGCAAATTGCTTGTTATAAAAAACGAACAACATTTAAGCAAAATTAGTGAAATATCTGGGAAAAATCTTAAAATTGAATGGGGAAGCCAAATTATAAGTTATGTTTTTTGCCCATACACTCTTGCAAAAGACCACCGCACAAAATTTGAAACAAGTGATGTTGAAGGCGTTTTGAATGGAGATTTGAACGAACTTATATTTGATTATCTTGCTTATATTAATCAAAAATAAGTTAAAAATAATATGTTAAAAAAGAGCAACCAGTTTGCTCTTTTTTTTAATATTTTAAATATATGTTCGCTATAATATTTACTATGTGTTATTAAAACTAAAGTTTTAAAGAAAAATTTTAAAAAATTTTTCTTGCAATTTTAGCGCGCTAAAATTGAATAACACATAGTTTAACACCAATAACAAAAAATTTAGTTATACACATTAATAAAACTTTTATCTTCTTGGATTAAAAAGTCTTTTAAATAACTATATCTTTTTGCTTGATAATTGTTTCTTATCATTCGTTTTAGATTTGTTTTGTTGCCAACAAGAACAACCATTTTTTTTGCACGAGTAACCCCCGTATACAAAAGGTTTCGGGTCAAAATCATGCTAGGTCCACTAATGAGAGGCATAACCACAACATCAAATTCACTTCCCTGACTTTTGTGAATTGTTATGGCATAACTTAAAGTTAGTTCCAAAAGATTTTGCCTTTCATAAACGGCTTTTCTGCCATCATCAAACAAAACCGTAACTTGATTTGTTTCAAGATTGATATTTTCAATTAATCCAATATCTCCATTAAAAACCCCAACACCTTCTTCAACATAAAACTCACTAATTTGCCTTGACCAAGTTTGCTCATAATTATTTTGGGTTTGCATAACTTTGTCGCCCAAACGATAAATTGTGTTTTCGGTTATAATCTCGGGTTTAAATTCGTCTTTTGGGTTAAGTTTTTGTTGAAGTTCTTTGTTCAAACTGTCAATTCCACAAACTGCACTTCGCATGGGTGCAAGCACTTGAATTTTCAGTGGGTCAATATTCAAAAAATTTGGCAGTCTTGTTGTTACAAGGTCAATTATACTTTTTGAAATCTCATAGGCTTCAGTTTTGTTTTCAAAAAAGAAATCTCTTGATTGATTGTCAATAACGGGTATTTCCCCCTGATTTATGGCATGAGCGTTTGATATTATCAAACTTTTTGCATCTTGCCTATAAATTTCGGTTAGCATTGTTTGGTCAACGACACCACTTGATAAAATATCCGAAAGCACATTTCCCGCCCCAACGCTTGGAAGTTGGTCTTTGTCTCCAACCAAAATAACTTGACTGCCTTTTTTTATTGCTTTTAATAAATGATAAAAAATATTAACATCAACCATTGAAACTTCGTCAACAATAACACTATCGGCGTTTAGCGGGTTAAGTTCGTTTCTATTAAACAAATTAACATTATCATCTTTAAAGTTAAGTTCCAATGCTCTGTGAATTGTGCTTGCATCTTCGCCTGTGCTTTCGTTAAGCCTTTTGCTGGCTCTTCCGGTTGGAGCAAGCAAACAAAACTTTTTGTTTTGAAGTTTCAACAAATAAATCAAACATTTTACGATTGTTGTTTTGCCCGTTCCTGGCCCACCAGTAATAACCGAAAAACCAGAATTAACACTTTTTTCTATTGCTTCTTTTTGCTTTTGGTGAAGAGTTATATTGTTTTGCTTTTCAAATTCAGCAATTTCTTTGCTTGCGTCAATTTTGTCAAACAAATAAGTATGCTTTAACATAACAATTTTGTTTGCAATGCTTTTTTCCATTTTAAAATATTTTGAAAGCATAACATTAACATCACTTTCATCTTCAATTAATGTTATAATATTTTCAATGCTCAAATTTAATAAAAGACTATCCAATTTTTTTTGAATTAAGAATATTTGAATTTTTAAAAGTTTGCTTACAAGAACAAAAAGTTCTTTTTTAGGAAGATAAGTGCTTCCGTCTTTGTCGCTGTTTTCTTTCAAAATATGCAAAAGTCCTGCCCGAAGTCTAAAATCACTGTTTTCACTTATTCCAACTTTTTTGGCAATTCGGTCAGCACTCAAAAAACCAATTCCGTCAACATCTTCAATAAGTTTGTAAGGGTTTTCGCTAACAATTTTTTCGGTTTTTTCGCCATAAATGTTAAAAATCTTTATTGCTAGATTAGTTGAAATATCATAATTTTGCAAAAACATAATTGCATTTTGCATAGTTTTTAGTTGTTGATAGGCTTCATGGATTTGCACGGCTTTTGCGGGGCTTACTCCCCTAACTTCAACCAATTTTTGCGGATTGAATTGAATAATGTCAAGCGTGCTTTGTTTAAATTTAGCAACAATATTCATAGCAGTAACAGGTCCAACACCTTTGATAAGCCCACTTCCCAAATATTTAATTATTCCGTCAATGCTTGTTGGTGCCAAAACCTTTGCATGACTTACCTTAAATTGCTCGCCATATTTTTTATCTTTTATCATTTCGCCTTCAAGTTCAACATTTTGCCCAGCGGTGATAAATGGAAATTTTCCAACACAAGTTACCATTTCACCAAAAACATCGCAAACAGCAACAGTATAGCCATTCACATCGTTTCGATAAACAACTTCTTCAATTTCGGCACTAATTTTCATGCTTTTATGGTAACAAAAATAACAGAATTTGTCAACAAATCGTGGCAAAACAAATTGCGATTTAATAACTTAATCAGTAAAATCTAAATTGTGAAATATTTTTATAATAATTAAAATTTTTTTCAATCAATAAAATTAAAAAAAGTGGATAAACCACTTTTTATTATTTTTTATTTTCAAAAATATCGTCATAACTTTTTAAATAAGACTTAACATTATTCAAATAAGTTTTTGTAAAGGGCTCGGTCTTTCCTTGATTATAATCTTGAACAGAAAGCCCAGCCACATCTTTTTCGTCAAGATTAATATTATGTTTTTTTAATGTTACAATCACACTTGTATATTTTATATTTACTTTCAAATTGCCTTGATTTCTCATAAGCAAAGCAAGCATTAAAGCGTTTTGCCCATAGCAATTTTTTTCATTTACATTAGCACCGTAGTGCTTTAAAAACTCTAACGCATCAACTTGCCCGTTCAAAGCCGATAGCATATATAATGTTATTTTATCTTTAAACTTAAAATTAACATCAGCACCTGTTTTTATAAGTTTTAATGCCTTTGAAAAGTCAATTTTTTGAGTTGTGTTCAAAAGTTTATATAACTTTTCACTTTTTTGTTTTTTAAGATTAGAAGCTTTCATTTTTAGTTTTGCACATTTTTCCAAATCAATAACTTCATTTTTTTGTTTTTTTAAATATTCATTAAGTTTATCTTCATATTTATTTGCCATATTAAAATATTATCACTCAAAAACCTTAATGTCAATATCCAAAATAAAAATTCTTAAGTTTTAGGGAGCAACTTGTTGCGGTCTGGGTCCGACAGGACAGCCCGTTAAAAAAAGTTGCCAGCGGCAATTTTTTAGCATGAAGCGGGCAACTTGTTGCGGTCTAGCGGGCATAGGGTCGAACCTAAATAGGGGGTTCGATTGCCCTTGGGTAAAAAAAAGAGCGTTTCCGCTCCGTTGGTAGTCCCAAGGGGAATCGAACCCCTGATACCACCGTGAAAGGGTGGTGTCTTAACCTCTTGACCATGGGACCAACTCTCACATTATATACAAAATAAAGTGCTTTGTCAACATTTTTTTTAAAATTTTTATTTTTTATGTTAATTTTTATCAAAATCGGTTTTTATTAAATTTTATATAAAAAAACATATTTTTTTTAATATGCTTTTTAGATTTTTATTAAAGATAAAGTGTGGCGTAAAATTTAATAACAAAGTAAAAATATTTGTTTGACGCAACCACAGCAAATTGTGGTGTCATGTTTGCATATCGTTTGCTAGCGAATATCCATTTTAAGTTGCTTGCCCCTGACTTTGTTTTATTATCGTTTAACAAAAGTTATTAATCTTCTTTTTTAAGTTCTTGTTCTAATTCTTTTTTATAGTTTTTTCTTATCAAAAACATTCCCAAAACAAGTTCGGCAACTGCCAAAATAACGCCACCGCAACAAAAGGTTCTAAAATAATAACTATCAGTTGTTCCGCCTGTTTGCATAGACAAATAAATTGCATAGCCCAAAATTCCCAAGCAACAAATTGCAACAAAGCAATTTACAACCAAAAGAAAAATATTAAATTCTTTTTTTACAAGCGGAAGTTTGTAACCGTCCCACATATAAATTAAAAAAACCAAAAAGTTTAAAACACAACCAATTATAAGCACCAAAACTATTGATGCCAAAACTGGCTGAATTGAAAAGTTTAGCATATCAAAAACATTAAAAAATGTTGTTATTTGTTCGCCGTCTGTAACAAAAGTTTGTGAATAGATTGGAATAAAAAACAAAGCAATAGGAATTATCGCTTGCAAAAGATAGATATAATTGTTTTTTAAGTTATGAGCAAATTTTTTCATATATATCTATATTAATAGTTTTGAAAAATCTTGTCAAATTTTTTTAAATATTTTTGAATTACAATGTCTACAATATCCGCCAATATTTTTGTAACAGTTCTCGCAAATTTTTGATTTGCACACCATACAAATCTCCAAACTTTGATTATCAAAAATTTTTCCACAAATATCGCAACTATAAAATTTCATATTTTTATTATGCTTCTTTTATTGGTTTTTTATTAAGTTTTGTATAAATCAAAACAACCCCTTGTTAATTTATTCCACTTATTAGCATTATTTTAAATAACAACTTTATAAAAAAACACACAAATTTTTGTGTGTTTTAAATATATTTTTAATTTTCTTTTTTGCTTGATGGTTCAACAATTAAACATCTATGAGGTTCAACTCCTTCACTGTGAGTTGAAACTCCTTCAAAACCGCTTAATGCTTCATGGATAACATGACGCTCAAAACTGCTCATTGGTTCAAACTTATGGCTTCGTTTTGTTTTAACAACCTTTTTTGCAATTCTTTCTGCAAGATTTTTCAAACTTTCTTCTCGTCTTGTTCGATAATTTTCAACATCAAGCAAAATTCGTTTTGATTTGTTTTTTAGTTCAACAAAACTGTTTATCAAAACTTGATAAGCGTTAAGTGCTTCACCCCTATAACCAATTAGGCTTGAAATGTTTTCATCGCCCGAAACTTTAACTTCATAAGCATCGTCATTTTCCAAAATCATAACTTTGCCGTTAATTTTTAATGCTTCAAAAATATTTTTGAAAATTTCGTTTATTTTGTCAAAAACTTCTTCGCTTGACATATATTCACGAACTTTTTTGCTATTTTCAACTTGTTCATTTTTTTCTAAATCTTTTGCAAGAATTTGGTCGCCACAGTTAATGCAACTAATTTCATCTTCGCAATTTTCACATTCACAATTTTTTGTTTCAGCACATTCTTTGTGTCCGCAGTCGCATTCTTCACTGCAATTTTCGGTGCACTTGCATTCTTCGCAACCACAATCACATTCTTCTTCGCTATTATGGTGGCAGTTTTCACAACCGCAATCACAACCCGAAAGTAACTCGTCCTTTACAATATCTTGTGCAATTTTTTCGTCAGTTTCTTCTTCAAACGAAATTTGAACTTTTGCTTTTGAGAATAATCCGCCTTCGCTTAAAATTTTAATATCAACATCTTCACGATTTTTGTTTAGTTCTTTTAACCCATTTTCAATCGCTTTTTCAATATTTTTTCCACTAAATTCAAAACTTTTCATACTACACCTCTTTCTTTTGTTCTTTTGATTTTTCAATTTTGTTCATAACAAGAGTTGTTACAAAACCAATTATAACACTCATTAAACTGTTCATAACAATATAAAGAGCAAACGCTGCACTATATTGAAGAGTGAACACAATCATTAAAATTGGAAGAAGTATCATCATTAAATAGTTGTTTGGTTTTTTTGCTTGAATTTCATTTCCTTTCTTATCATATTGAGGTTTTGGTTTGTTTGATAGGTTTGTTATAAAGATACTTAAGACAGTGATTATTCCAGACAATGCAACCAAAATTAACCAACCATTCCAGCCAGAATATTTTGTGTTGATTGCACCAGCAACTTCGTTAAAGTTGTTTTTAAAGGCATTCATTGCTTCATCTTTGGTTAAATAAGAAACCCCATAAATATCTTCATAAGGATTTTCTGCACTAACGCCATCAAAATTTACGCCTGAAATTTTAAGATATTCATCACTATTTGGGAAAGTGCTTGCATAAGTGTCTGGTCTGTAAATATTTTTTATCCACAAAAAGCCTTCTTTAATTTCGCCATAATAATTTGCACTTTCTTTGGTTGCAAATTCTTTTGCGTTGGCTTTTAGTGCCAATTTTTCGTCATCGGTTAAACTTGAACTATCAATATCGTTAATTATTGTTTTTAGTTTTAATGTGTTAATTTTTGATGCTTTTTGACTTTCAGTTAAATTAGCATCATTGTTAATTTCTTCAATCAATGCATTCAAATCTTCATCTGTTGTTATTGTGATTGAAGCATTGTTTTCGGCATCTTGTTTTAGTTTTGTAGTTATTACAATTTTATAATTTTCAGTTAAATCAGCATATTCAGTTTTTATGTTATATTGACTTATTTGATTTAATGAAGAAAACAAAGTAAAGAAAACAAGAATTGTTATAATCAAATTGATTAACATTCCAAGGCAAGAGCCCATCAAATTAAAGTTTTCTTTTTTATAAAGTTCCATTGTTTTTTGGTTCAAAAGTTCTTTATTATTTCCATATTGCTTTTGCAATTTTTCAATTTTTGGTTGCAAAATTGCTTGTTTTTCGGCTGTTTTTTTTGAACTTATCTTTTGATAAATTTCAAGTGGCGACAAAATAAGTTTTAAGGCAATAGTAAAAACAATAATAGTTAGCCCAAAACTTGGAATAAAACTTTGAAACCAACCAATAATTGTGCCCCAAACGCCACCAACGGTTAGCATTAAATTAGCCATTTTAAATCTCCTTTTAAATTGTCTGGCACGGGGTCAACCCCGCTTTTTGACGAAAAATCATTACACCTTAATATTCGTTTTGCGGTTAAAAAAACTCCAACGCAAACACCAAATCTCTTTATTGCAATAACCGAATATGTTGAACATGTTGGCAAAAATTTGCAAGATTTTGGAAGCATTGGAGATATTAAAATCTTATACAAATAAACAAGTGATAAGCAAAAAATTTTTAGGGGATAAGCCAAAATTTTAATTATTATCAATTAATAATTCAGCCTTTTTGAAAAGATTGTTTAGGTTTGTTTTAAGGTTTTCAAATTTCAAATCAACAATTTTTGGTTTTGCAACAACAATAATATAATATTGATTTTTTATTTGGTCTGAAAAACTTAAAACACACTCTTTAAGCCTGCGTTTGATTTTGTTCCTAACAACGGCTTTTCCAACTTTTTTTGAAACGCTGTAACCCACTTTAAAATTTTTTGTTTTTAATGCAATATAGACCAAACTAACAAATTCATCACTTACGTGCTTGCCATTTTTAAACAAATAAGCAAATTGTTTTCTTTTTTTTAGTCTATTTTCTTTTTTAATCATAATAATTCTCTATTTATTGTTTACAGTTAAAGTGTGTCGGCCTCGTCTTCGACGTCTAGATAAAACTTTTCTACCGTTATGAGTGCTCATTCTTTGTCTAAAACCATGAACTTTAACTTTACTTCTTTTTTTAGGTTGATAAGTCCTTTTCATAATCTGCTCCTTTCGTTTTTGTGATAAAAATTATTCGTCAAAATAATTAGACAAATCAATATTAACAAAAAAAAATTTATTTGTCAATTATTTTATAAATTTATTTTTTATAACTCAAAAAAAATGTAAATTAAAAACTTTCGCTATAATGTTTATTTTTTTTAAGTTTAATTTTTTTAAAAATAAAAAAGAAAATTTTAAAAACACTTTATTTTTTATTTATTTTGTGATAAACTTAAAAAGTTAAGAAATTTTGTTTAAATTTTAAACTTAATATTATTCATGCACTAGTGAAGGGTTGGATAGAGCATCAGTCTTCGGAACCTGCTCGCCTTGTTTTGTTTGTTAGCATCAATTTTGCTCTGCAAAATTTCAACTTTAACAAAACGGCTCCGCTCCCCAAAAAGTTTACACTTTTCGTGGACCCCTTTATTACCCTCGCTTCCTATTACTTGATTTAACTTAAAACTTAATATCATTCTTGCACCCGTAGCTCAATTGGATAGAGCATCGGTCTTCGGAACCGAGGGTTGGGGATTCGAATTCCTCCGGGTGCACCAAATTTTAAAATTAGCAACCATTTTTAAGTTGCTAATTTTTTTATCTAATTTTTAAAATTTATGATATAATAAGTTAGAGTAAAATAATTGAAATCAATTTTTAAGGAGAAACATGAAACAAATTATTAACCCTGTGTTTAGACGCCCAAAAGATGCAGATATTTCCCCAGTTTTTGATGAAAATTGCGAAGTTTTAATTTTAGGTTCAATCACTGCTCTAGACGGCATGAATAAAGGTTTTTATTATGCAAGTTCAAAAAATCAATTATGGCAGTTATTAGATTTAAGTTTGAACACTAATTGTTTTTTTGATTTAAAAAATCAATTAAAAAATAATTTTGATAGTTTTAATTCTGGCAAAATTGAAAGTTTAGAATTTGAAAAACATAAAAAAGAAATTAAAAAAAAGTTTTCATCAGAACTTTTGAAAAGGAAAATTGCAATTTGCGATGTCTTTTGTGAATGCTATTTTAACAACAACAGTTCAATGGATATGGATATTATTTTGAATAATCCACAATATCCTTTCAAAACCAGCAAAGACATTTTGCAAAATATTATTGATAACTCAAAAATAAAAACCATTGTTGTTAACAGCAAATTTGTTGAAAAAGAACTTAAAAAACTAAATTTGGTTGGAAATTTTGAAGTGAAATATGTTATCAGTCCTTCACCAAGGCGAGGAAGTATAGACAAAAAAATTGAAAATTGGAAAGAAGTTTTTAATACTATTATCTAGTTTTATACAAAAAAATTGCAAATTAATTTTAATTTCTATTTTTTTAAACCTAAAACATTTTAAACTAGATAAGAAAATTAAAATTAAGTTTTTAACTATTTTATTTTATAAATAAAAACACCTTAAATACAAGGTGTTTTTTGTTTTAATCTTTCCAAACCGAATTGTTAACAAATTGTGTTAAAGCCATAACAAATGCTTGTGTGTTAAGGTCTATTCGAGTGATTTTTTCATTTGTAAGAAGTCCTATTCCGCCGGTCGAACTTCTTAAATCGCTAGCACTGAAAATTTCGTCCATAACAGTACCAAGAGTTTTTGATATTATATCTTCAACATATTTGTGTGGAACTGGAAAACTTGCACTTGTCCCCACGCTTTCATAGCCAAATTTGTCTTTGATTACTGCAACATTAGTTATTGCCCAAAAGCCAAGGTTATCTACAATTCCACTTTCAACCGCAACATAATAGTCGGCTGAAATTCCGTTTTTGTTGGCATATTCAATCAAATTGTTAACCCTGTTTTGAGCGCCCAAATAAGTTTCTTTTCCAACTGGTTGGTCGCTCACATTCGATTTTGCCGAAATGCCAACAACTTCAACATCAGAAAAAAACTTTTCAAATGCGTCCTTTGCCCCCTTAATTTTTCCTGGATTTTTTGTTCCAATCAAAACTTTCATAATTTTCTCCTTTTTGTTTGGTCGTTAAAAAAACTTCTTTGAATAACAATAAACACGACCAATAAAATTTATATTATTGTTTGTTTTATTGCCATTCATAAGAAGTTCAAATGAATTTCCCATATTAATATAAATCCGGAATGGTCAAAAGGGATTATATTTTTATTATATCACAACATTATTAATTTGTCAAGAACAAGTTTTTTTAAAATTAAATATATTTTAAATAAAATAAGTGTCATAATTTTTGTTTTTTAAATATTATGTTATAAAAGCATAAGGAGTTTTTTATGGCAATTAATCACTATAACTATCCACATTGGCATAATGATAATTCATGCAATATTATTAAACATAATCACACTCAAATAAAATTTTTTAGGGGTGCAACAGGGGCAACAGGGGCCTGCGGAATAACTGGAGCAACTGGTCCTTGTGGAATAACTGGACCTTGTGGCGAAAAAGGCGAAGTTGGAGAAATTGGACCAACAGGGGCTACGGGTGCTACTGGTCCAACTGGCGCTACGGGTGCTACTGGTCCAACTGGACCAATGGGGTTAATTGGTGCAACCGGTCCTGCAGGCGAAATTGGACCAACCGGTCCTGCAGGTGAACAAGGGGTTAAGGGCGACAAAGGAGAAAAAGGCATACAGGGCGAAAAGGGAGAGCAAGGAGAAAAAGGCGAAAAGGGCGATAAAGGGGACCCTGGCGAAACTCTTAACGAAAATGCTACGATACTTAACATGGCAAGCCAAAACATAACAACAGGAACAGCCGTTTCAATGTTTAACACCCTAACAAACAATGGGCTTGTGTTAACGCAAACAGGAATTGCCGTTAAAACAACTGGCACTTATCTTGTAACATATTATGTAAACAGAGTTGACTTGGCTGGCGGAACAGATGGAATTGCAATCGCCGTAAATGGAAAAATAAATCAAAACACAGCAAGACCTTTAAGCGAAGAATCAACATCAAGCGGTCAATTTGTTATGAACCTTAACGAAAATGATGCAATAACCCTTATTCCAACCGTTATTAACACAACGAAAATTGAAGCCAACGGCGGTCCTAGTGTTACCTTAACAGTAATAAGACTTTTTTAACAGCAAAAGTTAATAAAATTTGTATTTAATTTAATAAAAAAATCCACAAAATTTGTGGATTTTTTTGTTAATAATTGCAATTATTTGGAGTTCGTGGGAAAGGAATTGCATCACGAATGTTTTCAACACCTGTTAAATACATAACAAGTCTTTCAAAGCCCATTCCAAAACCGCTGTGAACAACGCTTCCATATTTTCTTAAATTCAAATACCAATCTATTGGTTTTTGGTCAACGCCCAACTCTTTGCATCTTGCAATAATTTTGTTATAGTCTTCTTCTCTTTGACTTCCGCCCATAAGTTCGCCTGCCCCTGGAACTTCAAGGTCTACACCCGCAACAGTTTTTCCGTCAGGGTTTAATTTCATATAAAATGATTTTATATCTTTTGGCCAATTTTTAATAAACACTGGTCCGCCAAAATAATCGGTTATATATTTTTCATGTTCTTTGGCTATATCTCCGCCATAAACAGGTTCAAATTCCCATTTTTGTTTTGCTTCTTTCAAAATTTTAATGCATTCTTCATGGTCAATTCTAACAAACTTGCTTTCAACCAATTTTTTAAGTTTTTCAATTAGCCCCTTTTGAACAAAACTATCAAGGAACACAAGTTCTTGCTCGCAATTATCCAAAACAAATTTAACAACATATTTAAGCATTTCTTCTTCAATGTCCATAAGTCCGTCAAGGTCGCAAAAAGCAATTTCAGGTTCTATCATCCAAAATTCGTTGGCGTGAGTTTTTGTGTTTGAATTTTCAGTTCTAAAAGTTGGTCCAAAAGTGTAAATTTTTGAAAACGCAAGTGCAAAGGCTTCGCCGTGAAGTTGTCCAGAGCCCGTGATAAAGGCTTGCTTTCCAAACAAATCTTTTGTCATGTCAACATTGCCTTCTTTATCTTTTGGAAGGTTGTTCATGTTAAAAGTCGTTATTTTAAACATTTGGTCTGAACCCTCACAATCGGTTGTTGTGATTAGTGGAGTGTTAACATACAAATATCCATTTTGTTGAAAATAACTGTGAACTGCGTTTGCTGCCACGCTTCTTATTCTGAAAACTGCATTAAACAAATTTACTCTTGGTCGCAAATAAGCATTGTCACGCAAAAATTCAAGTGTTGAGCCCTTTTTTTGAAGTGGATATGTTTCATCAGTTTTGCAAATTATTTGAACACTTTTTGCATGAAGTTCAAATGGTTGTTTGTTTTGTGGAGTTAAAACCACAGTTCCACAAATCAAAACACTGCTTCCTGTGTTTAGTTTTGAAATGTCGCTATAATTTTCTAAATCATTATTAGCAACAATTTGAAGACCTTTGAAACTTGTTCCGTCATTTAAGTCGATAAAAGCAAAAGTTTTTAAATCTCTAACACTTCTTATCCAACCACCAACAAAAATTTCTTTGCCAGCAAAATCATTTGGTTTTGTGAATAATTGTTTAATATCTGTTTTTTTCATAATATATCCTTTTAATAATAATCAATATTTTAAATATTTAACAAAAAAAAGTCAAACAATGTTGGGCAAAAAATAAAATTTGAAAAATATATTTGGATTTTTTGATTTTGTTGCTAAAATAATATTATGGATAATTTTGAAATTAGAATAGACGACCTTGATATGCATGGCTATGGAATTGCTCATAAAGATGGAAAAACAATTTTTATTGATAATGCTTTGCCTTCTGAAATTGTAAAAGCAAAATTAATAAAACAGCAAAAAAATATTATTTTTGCAAAAAATATTGATTTGCTTAAAAAAAGCGAATATCGAAAGATTCCGCTTTGCCCATATTTTTTTGATTGTGGCGGTTGCGACATTCAACATCTTTGTTATGAAAAAGCACTTGAATACAAAAAACAACAAATCGCCCTTTCGTTTAAAAAAATTTGTGGAATAAACCTAGGTGACTTTGAAATTGTTAAAAGCCCGCAAGAATATTTTTATAGAAACAAAATTTCAATGAAAATCTGTGATTATAACGGTGAAAAAGTTTTGTGTTATTACAAAAAAAATAGTCATGATAAAGTTAAAATTGAAAGTTGCAAAATTGCAAATCAAAAATTTGATGAAGTGATTAAATTTGTTAATTTGTTTTTAAAATCTTGCTCGCTACCCACTTATAACGAAAAAGAAAAAACGGGAACTCTTAAACATTTGGTTGCAAGAATAATTGATAACAAACTTTTGCTAACTTTTGTTTTGAACGAAAATAAACAATTAGAGAACATTGAAAGTCTTTATCAAAACTTGTTAAAACATTTTGAAAAAGTTGGCATAAACAAAAACATAAACAAAAGTGATAAACAAATTTTGAGTGATAATTTTGAAAACATTATTGGCGATAATGTTATAGAATTTGAAAACTTAAATTTAAAGCAACAAATAACAAATGCAAGTTTTTTGCAAGTTAACACATTTGTTGCAAACGAAATTTATGAATATGTTTGTTCGCTTCTTAATGGGAATATTGTTAATTGCTATGCAGGTGCTGGGCTTTTGAGCGGAATTATTGCAAACAAAAACGAACAAAGCGAAGTGTTTGGAATTGAAATAAACAAACAAGCCACAATGCTTGCGGAAATTTTAAAAGAAAAAAATAAAATTTTAAATTTAACAAATTTGTGTGGCGATAGCGGCGAAGTTCTTGAAAATTTAAACCTTAAAAATTTTAATCTTGTTGTTGACCCACCAAAAAGCGGACTTGCAGAAAACATGATTAAAAATATTTTAAAATTTCTTCCACAAAAAATCGTTTATATTTCGTGCGATAAAATCAGTTTGGCAAAAAATTATAATAGCATAAAACAGTTTTACAAAATTGACGAAATAAAAGCATTTGATATGTTCCCGCAAACAGTAAATGTTGAAACTGTTTTAACATTGTCAAGAAAGTAAATTCAAATATTAAATATTATTAGTTATTTAAAAAGGAGTGCTACTATTTTGAATAGAACTCCTTTTTGATTGGTTTAGTAAATTTACTTAAATCTAATTTTTAATCGCCTTTAAGTTTGAATGTTAACAATTTTACTAGTAAGCATTTAAAACTTGAAATTATCAAACCTTTTTTATATGTTTTTGTTTAACTAAATGTTTTTCTAGTTTTGGTTTTTTAAATTTAATTTTGGTTATCACTTTTCCAAGTTCTACTATTGGGATAATCATCACAGAACTTAATGCTACAACTAACCATTGAATAAAGTTTAATGGAGCAATATTAAAAATATCATGGAACACTGGAAGAGTGAAAACACTAATGTTTAGCAAAAGTGTGGCGCAAAAACAAATGTTGAAAATTTTATTGTTAAAGATATTGATTTTGAAAATGCTTTTTTGCGACTTGCAATTAATTGAATGGAATAATTGCATAAAACTGATAATCATAAAAACCATTGTTGATGCTGCTTCATTTGTGGTTGTATTTATTCCCCAAACAAAAACAAGCATAACAATTAGTGTTTGAACAATAGATTGCCAAATAATATCTCGCCCAATTCCGTCTGAAAAAATAGTATCACCACTTTTTCGTGGCTTTTTGCTCATAACATCACTTTCGGCTTTTTCAACGCCTAAACTAAACGCTGGTAAACTGTCGGTTACCAAATTTATAAACAAAAGTTGTGCTGGAAACAAATAGTTGAAATTTGGAAACAACAAAATTGACAAAAACATTGTTACAACTTCAACAATATTTGTGCTTAACAAAAACTGAACAGTTTTTTGAATGTTGGAATAAACTTTTCTGCCTTCTTCAACGGCTGTAACAATAGTTGCAAAGTTATCATCTGTTACAATCATATCGGCAACTGATTTTGTAACATCTGTGCCAGCAATCCCCATGCCAACCCCAATATCAGCAATTTTAAGGCTTGGTGCATCATTAACGCCATCACCAGTCATTGCAACAATTTTTCCTTGCTGTTTGAAAGTTTTTACAATTCTAACTTTATGTTGTGGACTAACACGAGCAAAAACCTTGAAGTTTTCAATCTGCTCAAGCAATTCTTTATCACTCAATTTGTCAAGCATTTCACCAGTTATAACCTGACTTTTGTTTTTTGCAATGTTAAGTTCTTTTGAAATGGCAAAGGCTGTGTTTGGGTGGTCGCCTGTTATCATAATTGGAGTAAGCCCTGCATCAAAACATTTTTTTATTGCATCTTTTGCTTCAATTCGTGGTGGGTCAATTAGTCCCGCAAGACCAACAAAAATAAGGTCGTTTTCGAGATTTGAAAAATCATTATCAACCACTTTATAGGCAAAAGCAAGAACTCTTAACGCCTGCGATGTCATGTTTGATGAAATATCAATTAATTTTTGTATGATATTGTTATCAAGCAAAACAACTTTTCCATTAAGCAAAGCATATTTGCATTTTTTTATAAGTTTGTCAAACGCACCTTTTGTGAAACAAAAATTTTGATTTTTAATAACATTAACCGTGCTCATAAGTTTTCGTTCACTGTCAAAGGCAAGTTCATAAATTCGTTTATAATCATTTTTTGCATTTGTGTTAAGATTATTAGTTTTTGCAAACTCAAAAAGTGCAGTTTCGGTTGGGTCGCCAACAATAGTCCCCGCTTCTTGCACAAAACTGTCATTACACAAAACCATGGCTTTTGATAGAATGTCAAGTTCAAAAAAGTTTGATTTTACATCACAAAATGTTTTTAAGTTGCACGAATATGTCGTAACTTTCATTTTGTTTTGTGTTAGTGTCCCCGTTTTATCACTGCAAATAATTTGACAACTTCCAAGAGTTTCAACGGCTTTAAGCCTTTTTACAATAGCACCTTTTTTTGATAAGTTTTGAAGACCTAGTGCCATAATTGTGGTTATAACAGCGGGCAAACTTTCGGGGATTGCCGCCACAGCCAAAGTAACCGAAACTAAAAAGGCATTAAGAATATTTATGGTGTCTGCAAAAAATATTTCAATAGCAAAAATCAAAACAGCAATTATTATCACCGAAATTGAAATTATTTTGCCAACCTTTTTTATTGATTTTTCAAGCGGTGTTAAATCTTTGCCACCAGTATTTATCATGTTTGCAATTTTTCCAATTTCGGTGTTATTTCCAACATTCACAACAACACCCACGCCACGCCCAAACTTGCAAGCCGAACCCGAAAAAGCCATGTTCTTTTGGTCGGCAATAGCAGTGTTTTCGTCAAAAAAAATGGTGCTATCTTTTGATGTTGGAATTGATTCGCCCGTTAACATACTTTCATCACATTTCAAATTATATGTTTCAATAAGTCTTAAATCGGCTGGAACAATGTCGCCAGTTTCCAAAACAACAATATCTCCAACCGTTAAAAAAGAGGTCTTTATTTTTTTTAGTTTATTATTCCTTATAACCTTGCACATTGGCTCGGCACTTTTTTTTAAACTTGCAATAGCATCTTCCGCCTTGCTTTCTTGAATAACACCAATTATTGCATTCAATATTACAATAAAAAATATAACACCGCCTTCAAAAAGGTCGGAATAATTTTTGTGAACTATTGCGATTGTTGTTGAAATTATGGCACTTATTAGCAAAATAATTACCATAATGTCTGAAAATTGCATTAGAAACTTAACAAAAATGTTTTGTTTTTTGCCTTCTGGCAAAGCATTTTGACCAAATTTTTCAAGTCGTTTTTGCGCTTCTTGTTGCGTTAAACCTTCAAATGAAGTTTCAAGTTCTTTAAGCGTATTATAAACATCTTTGCTGTGATAACCCATAATTCTCCTAGTTTTTTGATAATTATGTATATTAAAAAAGCAAACAAAAAAAACCTAAAAATTATAGGTTTTTTTGAAAAATGAAAAAATTTTATCTTTTTTGTTAAAAATTTTTTATTAATAGTAATTAACATATATATAACTTTTAAACATCAATTCGTGCTTTTGGAGATAATGTTAAATCACTTAAATTTTGGTTTTTAACAAAATTATAATAGGCACAAGAAGCAATCATAGCAGCGTTGTCGGTGCAAAGTGAAATTTTTGGAAAGAAAACATTAATATTATTTTTTTCGCCTTCACTCAAAAGATTTTGCCTTAAATATTCGTTTGCCGAAACTCCGCCCGCAATAACCACATTAGAATATTCTTTTCCGCACATTTTGCTTGCTTTTATGGTTTTTTTAATAAGTTCGTCAAAAGCCTGTTTTTGAAATGATGCACAAATATCATTTATATTCAATTCTTCGTTATTTTGTTGTTTTTTGTGGATATAATTTATAACAGCAGTTTTTAACCCTGAATAACTAAAATTAAAGGTGTTATTTAGTTCTCGATTTTCTTTAACAAAACTAATATTAGCATTTCCTAACTTTGCAAGTTTTTCAATTTTAGGACCACCCGGATATTCCAAATTCAAAACTCTTGCAACCTTATCAAAGCATTCTCCACAAGCATCGTCAAGGCTTGCGCCAATAAGTTCATAACTGTTATAATCTTTAACTTTTAAAATTTCGGTGTGAGCACCACTAACAAGCAAGCACAAAAAAGGTGGTTTTAGATTTTCAAAACACAAATAATTTGCACTTATATGACCCTTTATGTGGTCAACTTTAATTAATGGTTTGTTAGTTGCAAACGCGAGGCCCTTTGCAAAATTAACACCAACCATAAGTGCCCCAATTAATCCCGCACCATAAGTTACACCAATAATGTCAATATCATTTAATGTCATATTTGCTTGCTTCAAACAAAGTTCCAAACAATTATTTATTTGCATAATATGGTTTCGACTTGCAACTTCGGGCACAACTCCGCCAAATCGTTTGTGAATGTCAATTTGAGTTGAAACTATGTTTGAAATAATTTGTCGCCCGTTTTTAACAATCGAAACGCCAGTTTCATCACAAGAAGATTCTATTCCCAAAACATAAATATCAGTTTTTTGTTTAAGTTTTTCAAAACTTTCTTTTGCCTTTTCAAAATAATCCATAGGCTTATTATACCACCAAAAATAAAAAAGTGATAGAATATAATCAAAAAAAACAAAAAAGCATTTGCATTTGTTAGTTTTTTATATTATACTAAAAAAAAGGAAGATAAATTATGAACTTTGATGACAAAATTATTGTTGATGACGATGTTGAAGTTAAATATGAAGTTAACGCAAATCAAAATCAAAACCAAAATCAACAACCACAAAACAATTCTTACACAAACAATAACATAAGAACTGAAAGTTTTTTAAGTTTGGCTTTTTCAAAAAAATATATTGCTTTAACACTTTCTACAATTTCAATAATTTTAACAATGTTTTTAAGATTTATGAAATATTGTGGAGTAACAAGTTTGGCTTTTTATGCAATTTGGTTTTTTTTAAGTGCAAGTTTGGTGGCAACAAGTTTGATAATTAATGTTGTTAACTTTGCAAGAAACAAAAAACTAGATTTTAATGTTTCGTCTATAATAACACTTGTTGCAATTTTAGTTTTATTTTTGGCTTAATTAAAATTTAATTACAAATGAAAAATTTTTTCAAAAAACTTAAAGACAATTTTAATGAATTGTTATTTCCAAGCAAAATTCACTGCTTTATTTGTGGCAGTGAAATTTTTGATGATAACTATTTTTGTTTGTGTCAAAATTGTTTTAAAAATCTAAACTTTTTGACAAACTCAAACACTTGCAAAATTTGTGGAACAAAAATAACTGGAATTGGAAATCTTTGTGAAAGATGTTCAATAAATCAATACAAAAGTTTTAAACTTGCACGAGCAGTTTTTGAATATAAAGGCGAAATTGTAAACGCAATTCACAACCTAAAATTTAATAATAAGCGCTATATTGCAAAACCGCTTTCAAACATTTTGTTTGACTACTTTTCTCATTCAACCGAATTTGAAGACACCGACATAATCATTCCCGTTCCACTTCACAAAACAAGATTGAAACAGCGTGGATATAATCAAACCGAACTTATGCTTGAAAACTTTAAAGAAAATTATAATGTTTGCTGTGATGCCGTGATAAGAACAAAGCAAACTGAAAGTCAACGAACCAAAGATGCCAAAGAAAGATTTGAAAACATGAAAAATTGTTTTGAAGTTGTTAAACCTGAAATTATAAAACACAAAAACATTTTGATAGTTGATGATGTTTTCACAACTGGTGCAACTTGTTCAAGTTTATCAAAAACTTTGCTTCAAAGTGGAGCAAAGCAAGTTAAGTGTTTAACATTATGCAACACAACAAAACAGGTGCTTTAACATCTGTTTTTTTTAATCTTTTTTTAAGTTATTATAAAAATAAACATAATTTTTTGTTAGTTTTTTTTATTTTTTGTTAGTTTTTATTAGTTTTTGTTTTGTTTTTTTATTTTTTGTTAGATTTTTTTAATTAATTTTATTATTTTTTAACAAACTTTTTTAACTTAATTATTTCTTATGTAAACAAAAAAAGTGCGTTAAAGCACTTCTTTTCGGTCAAAAAACGAGCGTTGCAGGGTTGCCGAATCAACATATTCAATTTCTGCCCCCAAACTTATGCCTTGGGCAAGCCTTGAAATTTTAACTCCAAGAGGTTTTAAAAGTTTTGCAAGATACATACTTGTTGCTTCGCCTTCAACATCAGTTCCTAGAGCCAAAACAACTTCTTTTATGTTGCCATTTCCAATTCGTTTTAGCAAACTGTTAATGTTCAAATCGTCTGGCGAAATGTTTTTTATTGGGCTTAAAGTTCCATTCAACACATGAAAAAGAGCGTTGAAGTTTTTTATTTTTTCAAAGTTTTTTATGTCTTTGCTTTCTTTAACAACACAAATAATATCACTTTTTCGTGTTTCACAAATTTCACAAATGTCATGAGTTGTCCAATTCCCACAAATTTTGCAAACTTTTATTTTGTTTTTTACATTCAAAATATTGTTTGCCAAACTTGTTGCATCTTCTTCACTCATAGAAATTATAGAATAAGCATATCTTTCAGCCGTTTTTAGCCCCACTGTTGGGATTTTTGTGAAACTGTTAATTAATTTATCAAAATCTTGGCTAATCATTGTTAAAAGGGCAAATTACCCATATCTCCCATAGTAGATTTTTTTAGTTCGTCAACTTTTTTGCTTGCATCATTAAAACAAGCCTTAATCATATCTTCAAGCATTTCAGTGTCATTTGGGTCAACAATTTGTGGGTCAATTTTTAGGCTTTCAATTTCCTTTTTGCCGTTCAAAACCATTTTAATCATTCCGCCACCTGCTGTGCTTTCAACTGTTGAAGTTTCAAGTTCTTCTTGTTTTTTTTGCAAATCTTCTTGCATTTTTTGTGCTTGTTTCATAAGCGCTTGCATATTCATTCCGCCCATGCCACTGCCAAAGCCACCTCTAAAATTATTCATAAAATTACTCCTTTATTTCTATTTCACTAAATTTTTCTTTTAAAATTTTTTCAACGCTTTCGCTTTCTTTTATAATATTATATTCATATTTAATTGTCAAATTATAAGCACTAATTAAATTGTTGATTAGTTCTAAATTATCAATTTTTTCCAAAATTTCTTTATAATTTTCGCCGTCAAAACAAATTATAAGAGTGTTTTCGTCAATTTTTGAATTTTGAAAATTTTGAAAAACCGAACTTAACAAATGATGGTTATTTTCTCTTAAAAACTTTAATATATGGGCAACAACTTTGGTTGCACTAACATTGTTTTCAGCCACAACTTTTGGTTTTGTTTCAACTTTAACAGAAGCATCAATTTTTGTTTCAACAATTTTTTTTGCTGGTTTTTCATCTATCGTTTTTTTTTGAGCCTCGTCAAAATCGGTCAGCAGTCCAAGCAAAGTTATTTCAAGCAAAGTTTTCGCATCAAGAGAATATTTAAGTTGAGTTTCTATGTTTGAAAGTTTTTGCATAATTTCAAGCAATTTTTCACTTTCAAAACTTTGGGCTTCACTTTCAATTTTTTTGAAATATTCGTCTGGCATCATCAAAAACTTTTGAGCATTTTTTACAGTTTTTATAACAAGCAAGGTTTTTATGTGATTTATCAATTCTTTATTCAAAATTGTAAAGTTTTTTCCGCTTAATGCCAAATTATTAAGTTCGGTTAAAAGTTTTTCGCCGTCTTTTTGATTTATTGCATCTGATAAGTTTATCAGGCAATCAATATTAGACGCCCCCAGTGCTTCAAGACATTTTTGATATGTTATGTTTTTGTTTGAAAAACTTGCACACAAATCGGCAACCGACAATGTATCACGAACACTTCCTTCGCCCCTTGACGCAATAAGGTTCAAAGATTCTTCGTCATAAGAAATTTGTTTTTCGGCAAAAATTCTTTTTAAAAGTTTTATTAAATCGTCATTAGACACAAGTTTAAAATCAAATCTCATGCATCTTGAAAGTATGGTTTTTGGAAGTTTGTGAACTTCGGTTGTGCAAAGAATAAAAATAGCGTGCTTTGGAGGTTCTTCCAAAGTTTTTAATAATGCGTTATAAGCACTATCGGTTAACATATGCACTTCGTCAATAATATAAACTTTATATTTACCAACAACTGGTGGATATTTTATTTTATCTCTTAACTCTCTTATTTCGTCAACTCTGTTGTTTGACGCAGCGTCAATTTCCAAAATATCAAGGTTAGAATTTGAAGCAAGTTCTTCACAAACTTTGCATTTAAGGCAAGGTGAGCCATTTTGATTTGACAAACAATTTATTGCTTTTGCAAAAATTTTTGCCGTGCTGGTTTTTCCTGTTCCCCTTGTTCCGCAAAACAAATAGGCATGGCTTAAACTATCACTCAAAATTTGATTTTTAAGTGTTGTAATAATATGGTCTTGCCCAATAACTTCGTCAAAAGTTTTTGGACGATATTCTCTGTAAAGTGCTAAATTTATCATCTATTCTTCCTAAAAAATTTGAATTTTTATATATTAATTATAACAAATATAATCTAAAATTTTCAAACAATTTTTCAAACTTTGTTAACTTTTATTTATACAAAAATTTTGCTTATAATGTTTATTGATTTTTCCCCAATTTCTTCAATAGAAAAATTTGAAAGATTTTTAAGATAATCAACATACATTCCTGAAAGAGCATTAACAACAAAACTAAAATTAAAAGCATCAATTTTTGTATTGTTTTGCAAAACTTGCTTTATAAATTCGTTTTTTAGGTCGTCAATCATAGAACTTGAAACAGCGTTTACAATCTTTTTGTAACTTTCTTCATTAACTTTGAAATGCCAAACCAAAGTTTTTATAAACCAATTAAGGTCTTTGATAGAATTTACTTTTTTAAGTTCTTGCAAAAAAGCATTTATTCTTTCGGTTTTAAATTCGTTCAAAACTTCTTGAATGTTGTTATAGTTGTTATAAAAAGTTCCCCTATTTATGTTTGCTGTTTTAACAACATCAGAAACCGAAATTTCCGACACATTTCCTTTTTTTTCAAGCAAACTTATAACTGCCTCTCGTATTAATGCTCTTGACCTTAATTTATTTCTATAAACACCTTTCATAAAAATTTTCTCCTTTGCTATCTTTTTTTAATTTTATCAATTTATTCAATTTTAGTCAAATGTTCAAAATTAATTTTTAATAAAATTTCAAAAAATTTATAAAAAAAAATTTATATTTTAATTTAAAAAAAAGAAAGTGCCAAAGGCAACTTTCAATTATAAAGTTTTGTGTTCAAGTTCATTAAAATCTAAACTTTCAGAAGAAGATTTAACGCTTTCATTCAAACTTTCTTTGTTTAATTTTTTAGTTTCTTGTTCTAGATTTGTATAAGCCAAAGATTTTTCTTCAACACTTTCCAAAGATTTTTGTTTGTTTTTGTTTTTTCGTTTAACAAAAAATTCTTTAATTTTGTGGCAGGCGTGCAAACAAACACAGCCAATTCCAGCACTAACACCGTTCAAAAGAGCATCTAACACTGCTGGAAACCTTCCAAAAGGTAAAATCATTTGTGAAATTTCAATAACAAAGCCAAGGGCCAAACCCGCAAGAAATGATTTTAAGATTGTTCGTTTTTTGTTTTTGGCTTTTGCGTGTTGAGTTACCATAACACCAAGCGGAGCAAGCATAACCGAATTTAACAAAACATCTTGAAGGTTCGTTATTGAAAATCCCCAGCCAAGCATTCGGTTAAACCATGGGCTTTGTGGCTGAAAATTTATTGTAACATTATGCAAATTAAAACTAACTGATGGAAGAGTTAACAATAGTGCTAATCCACTAAATCCTACCATGCCAATTATTGACATAATTTTGTTTAATTTTTGGTTTTTTGAAAATAATGATAGCCCTGCTGGCACACCAACAAAACCAACAGCAACAAGCCCCAAAACTGCAAGGGTGGGAATAGTAATCATAAAAAAATTTTCCTTTGTAAAAAAATTATAAAATCAGTTTAACACACATTTTTATATTTTTCAATAGCAAATTAAAAAAATATTTTTCGATTTATAAATTTAAAATTTATAATTACTTAAACAAAAGTTTAAAAAATATATATAAATTTATGATATATTTTTGTTTTGTGCCAAAAATAAAGCCTTTTAGCCAAAAATCTTTTTAATTTATTGACATTTTTTTAAGTTGATTTTATAATAAAAAAGTAAAGAACCATTACTTTTCAAAAAAATATTTGCTTATTATGAAATTTTTTATATTTGAATAAATATATAAAGTATATAATAACAAAAAAGTTATTTATATAAAGTTTACTTATTCTTAAAATAAGAAAATTTGTAAGGAGGGCTGAAAATGTTTAAAAAACCAGAAATTGTTTCTGTAAACAAACGAGTTGTTGCTGGTGGCGAAGCAACTTGGGCTTGCGGAAAAGAAAGTTGCTAAAAGCAAAAATGTGGGTGGATTGATTTTAAATTCACCCATTTTATTTTAAAGGTGGAATAAAAAATGATAGCGTTAAAAGAAGGAACAAGATTAGTTCAAACATTAAAAAATAAAAGAAAACATCTTTTCACATTAATGAATATATTTTTGAATTTTGATTCAACCATAAACTATAAGGCGGCAAAAGTTGTTAAGCAAATTTCCAAACTAAAAAATTTAAAGCAAGAGCAAAAAATCTTAAAAAAATATGGTGATTTTATCAACTCTTTAAAACAAATTGGCTTAATTGTTGATTCAAGTGAAATTAACAGTGAATATAAAACATACATCATGGAAAAATCGCAAAAATTGCCCCTATCATGCTTAAATGTTGAACTTACAAATGGTTGCAATTTAAGATGCATTCATTGTTATGGAAGATTTGGCGAAGAAAAAAAAGATTTTCAATTTATAGATAAAGACAAATTAATTGGATTAATTCCCAGTCTAAATTTGCTAAATTGCAAAGCCGTGGCTTTTACGGGCGGAGAAAGCACCATGCACCCTGACTTTTTGCAAATTGTTGAAGCGTTTTTAAAAAACGGATTTGAAATTTCAATTTTCACAAATGGGTTTAATTCAAAAAAGATTATTGAACTTATTAACAAATATCCAAATTTTCCGTTTATCCTAAAAGTTAGCATTGACGGATTTGAAGAAATGCACAACAAAATTAGGGGTCGAAACGGCTCATATCAAAAAGTGATTAACTTATTAGATTTTTTGGCAACGAAAAATTGTGTTGACACATATTTGTCTTGCACAATTATGAAATGTAATATTGAAAGTGCCAATGATTTTGAAAAATTTATAAAAGAAAAATATCCAATGTTCCATTATAACAAAGATTTAATTTTTCCACTTGGAAACGGCTTTGAACAATCATTCAATATTGATGAATTTAAAAATATTTACAACAAATGCCCCAGCATATTTGCAATGCCCGAAAAACAAGACAAAGTTTTTAGGTGTTCGGGTGGAATATCTCAATGCACATTAATGCCCAACGGAAAACTAAAAATTTGTAATGGTGCGTGTGATGAGCGATTTTTCTTCAAAAACAACGCTTTTGACTCGGGAATTGTTAACGCTTGGTATGATTGCGGAAAAAATATAAAATTTTATAGAAGCGAAAAAGTTAAATCAACAAAAAAATGTAATCATTGCAAATTTAAAAATTCTTGCTCTATAACCGATTGCCGAATTTTAGCGCTTGGCTATCTTGGTGATGAAAAACAACCAAGCCCTATCGCCTGCTTTTCGTCTTCTATAAACAAACATTAAATAATAAATATATTAAAAATATTAAGCCAAAAAAGTTCGTTCAAAACAAAACATTACATAAATTCAAAAAATTTATAAAAAAGCACGGGTTTAACCCGTGCTGTTTTTAAACTTAAACAAATTGCACTGCGTCAATGTTAATAATAGGTTTAAAATCTAAAACTTTTTCACCATTATAAGTTACACTAAAATTAATAGTTTCCATTAGTCCAATACAACAACCACTTTTATAATCCAAACCATAATTGACATTCAAAATTTTTTCATATATCTTTAAGTGCAAAGTTGTTTTCATTGAACAAATTACATTATCAGTAGGAACTGTTTGAATACTAGAAATTAAGTCTGAATAGCATAGTGAAGTTTTGCCATTTTCAAATGTTACTCTTCCATTAATACTATACCTTGTTACATTAATATATAATACATCAGGATTAAAAATAAAATCATTATCAGTTTTGTTTCTTAATGTAATTTGTAAATCCATATCAGCTATTGCATGATCAGCAGTATATGGCTCAGTTGTTATTCTTTTGCAAGTTGCAGAATTTATATCGCTTTGCAAAATTTTATATTCAATTCCATAAACTGTTCCATAAACTGTTGCTTTATTGTTGTGAATAACAACCCCCAAAACAGTTCCCAAAACCAAAATTAAAATCATTGCACCAACGCAAACCCATAAAGTAATTTTTTTGCCTTTTGTCATATTTTCTCCTTTTTTGCTTTATATTTTAAGTATACTAGATATTTTGTCTATTGTCAAGACATTTTATCTAGTTTTTTTAAAATATTAATAATGGATAAATTATTTTGTGAAAATCTTAAAAGTATAAGAAAAGAAAAAGGATTAAGTCAAAAACAAGTTGCCTTAAAACTAAATGTGGTTGAAAGTTGTTATGCAAATTGGGAACAAGGAAGAACTGAACCTAGTGTTACAATGTTAAGAAAATTGTGTGAAATATTTAAAATTGATATTGATGAACTTCTAAATTAAATTTATTATAGTTATTTAGTCATCAAGTTTAATTAAGTATGTCTAAATGATACATTTATAAAGTTTTCATAATTTTTTATATAAAAAAGAGTTGCAACAATTTTTTGCAACTCTTATTTTTTTAATTTACTATAACAAATTTATAATCTTATAATTTTAGCATTGGGGTGATTATGTTTAATTTCGTTTAAATTTTGCTTTGGCATCTCAAAAAATGCACGACTGCTTTGCTGTTGTAATTTTTCTCGCAAAGTGTTCAAGCATTCTTCATAAGAATGGCAAAAATTTGCTTTGCAAAAATTTAATCCAGGAATATCTCCTTCATAAAATAATCCGCCTTTTTCAATATAGGCATAAACACCACAAAATCCAAAACTTGCGTCAATTTTGTTAAGATTGTTATTTTTAATTATTCTTTTATTAGAAGAATTATCGATTCAAAAATCATCTTCGTCATCGTCAACAGCATAGTCATCGTCATAATCGTCGCACGCATCTTCAAAATCGGAAAGAAGTTTTTTAATGTTCACTTCAAGAAAACCAATTTTCACATCATAACCTTTATTAATCAATTTTTGAGAGTGTTTGTTATTTAACAATTCTTTTTCAGACAAAGGTTCATAATCACCAATATTTTCTTCCAAATGCATTCTTGCTTGTTTTTTGCATCTTTCAATATCTGCAAAATCGTCCGTATCAATGCAATAAGGATAATACATTGAAAATTTATTGTTTTTTTGATATAAAACAACAGAAATACCTTGCTTTGATTTTGTTTTTGGCTTATTAGTTTCTTGAACTTCAACTTTTAATCCACAATAAGGACAAAATTTTTCATCATTCAAATTTGCCCCACAACTTTTACATTTCATACTTTATCTTCCTTTTTAAATTAATATATTATTATCTTAACATAGAAAAACAAATTAAACAAATGTTTATAAACAAATTTTGAATTTATAGATTATAAAAAAAATAAGAAATTTATACGATAATTTTTATTTTGAACAAAAATAAATATATATTATATTTATAAGCAATTATTTTTACACAATTTTTTACACAAGATTTGAAACAAAAACGCAAAAAAAAAGAATTATAAGATTTTTCTTAAAATTCTCTCTATCCCTTTATTTATAAGGGTTTAATTGGTGCCGGGGACCGGACTTGAACCGGTACGGAGTTTCCCCCGAGGGGCGAGCCCGTTAAGAAAACAACACAGTGTGTTGTTTTTAGGAAGCGAGCGGGAGCAACTTGTTGCGGTCTGGCTCCGACAGGAGTTAAGTCCAAGGGGCTTAAAATCCCTTTAATAAAAAAATGACTATTACTAGTCATCTGGTGCCGGGGACCGGACTTGAACCGGTACGGAGTTTCCCCCGAGGGATTTTAAGTCCCTTGCGTCTGCCTATTCCGCCACCTCGGCATATAGCGCTTGATAAGGCTGTCTTTTGTAATTTCATAAAGAAATTTGGAGGCACCACCCAGATTCGAACTGGGGCATAAAGGTTTTGCAGACCTTGGCCTTACCGCTTGGCTATGGTGCCATAAAAAAAATTGGAGCGGAAGACGAGATTCGAACTCGCGACATTTGCCTTGGCAAGGCAACGCTCTACCACTGAGCCACTCCCGCATTTGTAAACGAGTTAAGTATATATTAAATTTTTACTTTTGTCAACACTTTTTTGTTACTTTTCTTTTATTTTTTTGTTTATATCATAATTTTTTTGTTTGTAATAATAAATATTAAAAAATTTTTTTATTGTTTATTAAATTTTAGCCATTGTTTATTTTAAATCATCGAATGTCAGAAAAAGCAATGCGAAGAATTTATTTTTAGAAAACTAATGTTAATTCAAACTGTGAGATTTTAAAGAATTTGCGTTTGCAAAATTGATTTACAAACTTTGTGAGTAAAGCAATACGACACTTTATATTATGCGAAAGGTTGTGAGTAACAAAAATTTATTTTTGGCATTAAAGCCACAAGCATAATACTTATTTAATTTATATTCTATATGAAAATTATTTCAAAAAAGTTAATAAAATAAACATATTATTAATAATTTATTTTTTATAACTCTTTTTGACAATTTATTATTAGTTAAAAAGATATATCATTTACCATAAATATCAATATAAATTTTTTTTGAAAAGGTTAAAAGTTTAAAAAAGAATAAAAAACATGATAATTATATCATATTATATCATGTTTTTTTTGATTATTTTGTAAATTTTAATTATTATCCAAATAAAAATTCTCCAGTTCCCGAATTAGTGAAAAAAGTTTTTGAAACTGTGTCATACATGCCTGGTTTATTATCAGATTTTCTCATGCTTGGTATAAAGTTTCTTACCAAAGCATCACCATCATAAATTTTTACTATTTTCATTTTAACACAAGCATTGTTTCGTCCGCCAAAAATCATAATACTTTGCGTATTTGATGAAAAATCATAAGAAGTAAAAGTTTTTTTTGTAACACCATTCTCTATCCATTCACTTCCATAAGAAACCTCAGCCCATTCGTTTTGCTTTAAACTTGTAGTATATGATGAAGATGTTTCACTTGAATATCTTGCAAAAACAGTATTATTTTTTCCAAATGCAAAATCAACAATAAAACAAGTAGAACTAGTTGAAGTTGTTCCAAATATGTCCAAATCTTCACTACTTGTAATGCAAATTTCAGCATCAATTTTTGGCTTTGTTTTATAAACATAATTTGTGTTGATTATTTGAGAACCTGTGCTTTCCAAATAATTCACCTGAAAATAATCAAGACTTTGATAAGGATTTAGATTATTAAATATTTCAGTTTTTGCTGCACTTTCAGTCAAATTGGCTTGCTGTATTGCCATTATTTTGCAAGTAACTTCGGTTTTTTCAACTTTTTTGTT
>CAKVLQ010000004.1 GCA_934757845.1 uncultured Clostridia bacterium | reverse complement strand
AAGGAGGATTTTTTCTACTCATCGGTAAACCTTTAATCAACCACCAGACTATCTGGTGGTTTTCTAATACAAAAAAATAGGAGATAAATTATCCCCTATTTTTGTTTTATTTATTGGTTAAATTTTCAGTTTCCCAAAAATCAGAATTGTTTGTTTTTTGTTGCAATTCCCCTTTTGTTTCCAAAATTTCTTTTTCAGAATTTATTGTTTCAGTTTTTTTATTTTCTTCATTTTGCACATTTTCTTTCATCACAATTTTAAACAAAAATGCCCCTATTATAGCAAACAATTTTGACAACTGCTTTGACAAAAATGAAGTAAATCTATGAAAAGTTTCTTTATAAATTAATGAAAGAATATATGCACCCACAAACATTCCAACAGCACATAAAACTATCCACCAAAAATATAAATCACCATTAATTCCAAAAACATATTCATAAAATTTTGGTCTTATCAAATATCTTAACAAAATGTTTTCATGAAAACAATAAACAAAAAGAGACATTGATGCAAGATAATTTATTGCTTTGTTTTTAAATTTCATATTGTTGAAAATGTTAAACAAGAATATTAACATAGGAAGTAAAACAGGTGAAATCAAACTGTCAAGCCTAAAAGTCATTCCAAAATATGGAATTGTTTCAGCAAGCAAATTTTTTGCAACAACCAAAGCAATAAAAACAAAAAATGAAATTAAAAACGCAATTAAATTTTTCTTTTTCGACCAGCAAAAATCTTGTTTATATTTTTTAAAAAATGCAACAACAAAATATATTAAAATAAAGCAAGTTAAAGAATCCATTCCCACATTTGAAAAAACTTGAAAAGCACTTAATACAAAAATAATTGTGCAAACAATAAAATGAGTTTTTTTGCTCATTTTTTCAATTGCTCCATTAAGAAGTGGATGAATTGCATAAAATACAATATAGAAAGGCACAAACCAAACATTTTGAAAAATATCTGGCAAAAATTGCATTAATATGTCATGAGAAGAAAATGTATATCCACCGCAAACAAAGCCCACAAAAATCAAAATTGAAATGAAAGTTGAATCAAGTGCTAAGTTTATGATTTTTTCAGTTTTTGTTCGCTTGCTATCAAGCAAAAACCATGCGGAACATATTATAAACAATATGTTTCCTATTTGCCCAAAATAACTTACAATGTTTAATGTTAATCGACTAAAATTGAGCGGTAAACTCAACATTCCTTGTGCTGTTTGATTTGCATGATGAAAACAAATTAATAATATTGCAATTATCCTAAGTAGTTCAACACCCGAAAATCTTATTTTTGAATTTGTTTGTTTTGCTTGTTCCATAAATTTATCCTTTTGATTTAATAAGTATAAGCTCAAAAGCACTTTATGTCAATAGCAAAAATTACTCTAACCAAATTTCAAAACAAAACAATATGCCTTTAAGTTTCCATTTGCGTTTGATTGCATATATGAACTTACTCCAAGTTTGAAACAAACATAATCAAGAGTAATTCCGCTATCACTTGCTAACACAAATTCAACAGAAAAATATGCGTGATTTGTTATGCCTTTATAATATTCAGCATTTGACGAATAAGCCTTAACAAACATCACAAGTTTGTTAAATTCGGTTAAATTGTTAATATAAAGGTCAAATTGATTTACGCCTTCGCCAAAAGTCATATTAGCATAAACATTTAAGGATGATGTTTTTGTTTCTGTGCCGTCTTTAATTTCAAACGAACAACAAATTTGCTTAAAACTATCAGTAAATAAAAATGAACTATAAGTTAAAACTTCATATTTTTTTGAATTACTTGAAATTATTGGATTACCATGAGTTGCATCTATGCCATACCAGTTTCCATCAATAAAAACTTTGTTCCAAGCGTGCCCTACTGCCTGCCCACCATTTGAATGCTGACCCGAAACCCTAATTGATGCAATGTTTTCAATTTTGGCAAGAATAAGCAAACTTCGGGCTATCCCATCACAAACGGCTTTATGGTTAAAAAACACACCTTCTGGATACCAAGCATCATATTCTTCCCAATTACTTAAAACTTCTGACGAATTTGCTGCGTTTGTGTCATATTGAACATTCAAAACAAGCCAGTCATAAATTGCTTTGATTTTTTCAAAATCAGTCATGCTATCATCACAAATTTCACGCAAAACATCTTTTGCTTTGTTATAAATTTTTTCGGCAGAACTATTTTTTATAGGAATTGGTCTTAAACCTTTTTCCAAAACATAAACAAGTTGATTTGATGAAGAGACTTCTGCGGTTTGTTGTATTTTGTTAATATTAAAATCATCAAAATCTTGTGCCCTTTTATTAGAACCGCTTAAAAAAGCATATTCATATTGTTCGGCCGTTTTTGAATTTGTTAAATCAGCATTTTTTGTTGCCAATTTTGACAAATTGTCTTCATACACACAAACACTTTGAAGTTTATAAGGAGCAAAAGTTGAATAAGTATATCCCATTCTTATTCCATTTGGATATTCACTTTTTTGATTAAAAATTGTTGATAAATAATTGCTTAAATCATCTTTTGAAGAAAAACTTATTGAATAATCTGAACCAAAATTAATTTTTATATCATTTAAAATGTTATTAAATTTAATATAATCAACCCAACAAATAAATTTTTCTTCACTGTTAATATAAACATTTTTTGTTGATTTTGCTTTTTCAAATTCTGTCAAATATTCAAAAAAGCCATTATCCAAAATATATTTCCATTTTCCATATAATGTAATGTTGCCCGCTATCACGCTTGCTTCGTCGAATTTGGAACTTTGATTGCAATCACTTTGCAAATAAAATCCGTCAATGTTATATGCCCCCATTCCATATTTTGAAGTGTCTATGGTTGGAATTTTTATTGTGCTTCCAATTTCAACTTCACACTCGTCAAAATTAAGTTCAAGCCCGTCAACAACAAATTTAATAGCCGCATTTTTTGAAAAATAGGCATATAGTTTTGGAGTTTCGGTTGCAACAATAATGTTTATCGTTTCAACCTTATCGCCTTCGCCATCAGGCAAAGTATACCAACCCTTAAAAACATAGCCTTCTTTTGAAAGTGGTTTTAACAAAACATTGCCCATGCCAACATTATAAGTTGAAATATTTTCATTCAAAATTGTTTCGTCAAAAATATATGTAATAGAATAATCAATTAATTCAAATTTTGCTTCTAAATAAATATCACTTTTAACATTTTCAATAACAATTTGTTTTTCGCTACAAAAATCTTCGCCATCTTGTTGCCAACAAACAAATCTATATCCCTTGTTTTCAACAAGATTTATTGTAATGGTTTTATTATATTCAACTTTATTTTCAAAAACAAAATTGCAAGCATTTTCATAATTTGACACCAAATTAACATTAAATTTTCGGGTTGTTTCAACAAAAATTGCCGTGTAAGTTTTTTCACCTTTAATTGTTTCAAGTTCGGGCTCAAACCCCACAAAATCAAATTGTGTAGATTCGGTTGGCTCTTTTGAAGGTGTTCCGTTTGGAAAAACCGGCGTAGAATCATAATTTTGCAAACTTTCAAAAATTTGGTCATCAACAATAAAAGTTATTTTATATTGTTTTGGACTGAATTTGGCAACAAGTTTAACATTTTTTGTAATTGGCATATTTTCTTGCCATTTTGTTTCATCACAAAACCAGCCTTCAAAATTATAACCTTCTTTTTGCAAAACAGGAAGTGTAACGCAATTTCCCCGTTTAAGTTTAAGTTCGGTTTGGTCAAGTTCAATATCCCCCGCATCAAAAACCACTTGATATTCGGCATTAAAAACATCGGTGTTTAATTTATAAAAATAAATTGCTCCGCAGATTAAAGCAAGCAAAAGCAAGCACGAAATAAACCCAATTATATTTTTTAAAACCTTATTAGATTTGCTTTGATTTTTAATGTTTTTCACAAAATAATTATAACATAGAATTAAAGCAAATCAAAGATTATTTACAAATATTTTTCAAAGTTTTTAATGGTTATTTGATTTGGTTTTATTTGGTCAAGTTTATTCCATGCAATTTTCATGCTAACTGGTGCATTTTCTCTTAATCTTAAACAATAAAAACTTGCACAGGTTGCTCCACGCTTGTTTCTTAAATAATCAATAAAAATTTTGTTTTTACGCTTAAGTTTACTAACATTGCTAACAAAAATATCTGGATAATTTTGTTCCAAAATTTGTGCAATTTGCTTTGAAATTTTGTTAACTTCATAATATGTTAAATTGCTAATCTTTGCATAAATATGATAACCTTTTCCGCCACTTGTTTTCAAAAAGCACAAAAAACCAAGTTTATTAAGCATTTTTTTAACAAGTTTTGTGGCATAAGTCAAAGTTTTAAAAGTTACATTTTCATCAGGGTCAAGGTCAAAAATCATAAAATCTGGGTGAACTAAATCTGTAACAACGCAGTTCCAAGCATGAAATTCAACAGTTCCAAGTTGAATTTGCTTTATCAGTTGCTTTTTGTTTGTTATATAAAAATATTCATTTTTTGGGCATTTCTTCCCCAAATAAAACCTTTCAACATCATCACTAATTTGAGCGTGTTTTTTATAAAACTTTTCGCCACTTTTGTGGCATCTTATAACGCTTATTGGTCTATTTTTTAAAAATTTTAACATTTTGCTTGCACAAATATCATAATATTTTGCAATATCAAGTTTTGTAATTTTAGGTTTATCAATCAAAACCTTTTTTGCGTGACTAATTTCAACGCCACAAACTTTGTTTGTTTCCATAAAGTTCCTATTTTATTAATTTATTTTAAATTAATTTTCACTTATTTTTTGCTTCCAAAACAACATCTTTTGCCTTTTTATCAAGTCTTAACCCCACAAAACTAGCCTGCCTTAAAACATTGTTTGAAGTGATGCTTGCAAACTGCACTTCGCACACAAGTTTTGGCTTAACAAAAACAATATTTTTGTCAATTACTTGTTTGTTAACAATGTCCAAATTTTTTGTTTTTAACTTAACAAATTTCTTATTAAGTTCATCTCTTGTTATGTCTGAAAATCCAGTTCCCACCTTTCCTGCAAAAACCAATTTTTCATTATCATAATAGCCAACAAAAATTGCACTTAATTTTTGATTTTTTTCTGTGGTTGAATATCCAATGATAACAAATTCTTGCCTTAAATAGCACTTAATTTTAAGCCAATCTTTATCACGCTTAAAGTTATAAACTGAATTTAAATTTTTTGCCACAATCCCTTCAAGATTATTCTTTTTTGTAAAATTAAAAACTTGTTTTCCATTTCCCAAAACATAATCAGAAAGCATTATATTTTTGTGGTTTTTTAAATTATTTTCCAAAATCATTTTTCGATTTTTAAGTTCAAGATTAGTAAGGCTTTTGCCGTCAAGAGCCAAAATATCAAAAACAACATAGCAAAAATCCGAATTATGCTGTTTTATTGAATTTTGTAATAGCCCAAAATCACTTCTTCCGTTTTTGTCAAAAACCACAACTTCGCCATCAAGAACCATTGTTTTGTTTAGAGTTTTTAAGGCATTTGTTATGCTTTCAAATTTTTGCGAATAGTTTTGATTGTTTCGTGATTTCAAAACAACTTTTTCATTTTCACAAAACGCAACAATTCGATATCCGTCATATTTAATTTCAAAAATATAATCTTTGCTTTTTGGAATATTTTTTGTTAATAAGCATAGTTTTACATCAACTGATTTAAACGGATTTTTTATGTTTTTGTTGCTTGTTTTTGCTTCATTTTTACCATTTTTTTTTGCATTTTTTGCATTATTTTTGCTTGTTTTTTTATCTTTTTTGAGCATTTCATGGTTAATTTTATCTTTTTTTGCTGAAATGTTTGTTTCTTCATCATTTGATTTTTCATTAATCATAAGCCAATTATCGTCATTCATTTTTATCAATGCAAAATTTCCAACAAAAACATTTCCCATCAAACAAAATTTAAGTTTACCTTGCTTTAATCCAACATTAAAATTGTTAAGTGGAATATAAAAACCTTTGTCATAAATTTCAACAGTGCCAGCACCATACTCGCCTTTTGGAATTGTGCCTTCAAATTTTGCATATTCAAGTGGGTGGTCTTCAACTTTAACCGCCAACTTTTTTTCGCCAATTTCTGGAAGCCCTTTTGGAACGGCAAAACTTAACAAAACTCCATTATGTTCAAGCCTAAAATCAAAGTGATTGTGTGATGCTCTGTGATATTGCAAAACATATATATATTTTTTTGTTATTTTTGTTTTGCTCACTTTTTTTGTGGTCTTAATTTTATCTTGCAAATTGCTTACATTTTGTTTTTTTAAACTTTTCTTAACTTTTTTTTGCGATGTGTTTGTTTTTCCAACGGGCTCGGTGGTTTTTGAAAAATCTCTTTTTTTGTTGTAATTTGTTAGTTTCATTGCTTTGCCCTTTTTGCCGTTTTTTGAGTTTTTGCTGGTTGTTTCTTTGTGGTCTTCAAACTCTTTTTTAAGGCGTCCATAATGTTAATTATGTTTTTAGGAACATCTTGCTTTTTTGCCGAAATGATTTTTTTGCCTGCAATTTTCTTTTTTATTGCATCTTGAATTTTTTTGTTATAGTCATCTTTATATTTTTCGGGCTTAAATTTTTCGGTCATTTGTTCAATCAAAGTTACCGCAAGGTCAAGTTCTTTTTTTTGAATTTGAACTTCTTTTATTGTGGGTGCTTGTTGCAATTCTTCATAAAAAAACAAAGTTGAAGCAATCAAATTCCCTTTTGACGCTCTAATTAAAATTAAAGTTTCTTTTGTTCCCAAAACAGTTTTTGCAAGTCCTGCCATGTTTTTCTTTTCCATTGCTTTCAAAAGCACCAAAAAAGCCCGCTCACTGCCTGTTGGGTTAACATAATAAGATTTATCAAAAAATATTGGGTCAACTTCGCTTAACTTAACAAAATTTTGTATTGTTATATTTTTGTCTTTTTGCGATTTTAACTTTTCAAAATCATCATCGCTAAAAAGTACAAATTTATCTTTTTCATATTGATAACCCTTCACAATATTTTCATTTTTAACTTCTTTATTGTCGCAATCAACACAAGTTTTTTTATATTTAATTCGGCTCATTGTTTTTTTGTCTAAAAGGTTAAAACTAACATTATTTTCTTTTATGCTCAAACTTAATGTAACCGGAATATACACAAGCCCAAAAGTGATTGCCCCTTTATAAGAATATGCCATAATTTCTCCCACAAAAATTATGAGCAAAAAGCAAAAGGTTAAAACAAAAATTTAAAATTTTGATTTAAATTTAATATAAATATTATATTGTTGTAAAGCATTTATAGTTTAATAATCTTTAAATTTAAAACTATTAACAATTTCTGCTTTGTGTAAACTTGATTTTGCATAAAATGAATAAAACAAAAGTATAAAGTTTTTAAAAATAATATTTTCAAATTATTTTTTAGTTTTTTTAATCATTATTAAATTAAAGTTATAGCAATCAAAAAACTAACAACTGGGATAATTCCCCCACACAAAAGTTCAAGTTTTGAATGCCTTGCAAGTTTTAGTGAGCCCCAACAAACAGGAACTAAAAGCAACAATAAAAACAAAAAATATAAACTTACAAAGTGAGTTAAAAATACGATAGGTCCAACAACGCCACAAACATGACCACTTGCATTAATTTTTATTATAACAGAAAAAACAAAAATCAATATCCCCGAAAACAAATAGGTTAAACTCATTTGTTTTAATACTGAAGACTGATTTGTCGCAAAACAAACTATTGTTAAAATAATATAGCCCAAAATTGAAAAGCAAATTGCAAGTTTTCGTTCACATTGCCTTTGAGAATTTTGTCCACTGATTTTTGCAAAAATGTGGGTGCATTTTTCAACAGGATAAGCAACAACTGGCAAAACACACAAGCAAGCAATGCAAACAAAAAACATACTCAAACTTGCAAAATTTATGTTTTTATCAAAATATAACACCAAGCATAGCATTAATGCCATTATTGGCGAAACTGTTAATATTCTTATTATTTTTGCAAAAGTTTTCATAATATTTTCTCCTTTTTTGTTTTTATTTTATAAGTAAACTCAAAAAATTAACACCCATTTTTATCAAATTTTATCTACTATAAATTTTTGCTTCTCTATTCAAAAAAAACAAACTCTACTGGAAGTAGAATTTGAATATTTTTTTTGATTTTATTGAAAATTAAAAAACAAAATTTTTAATTTTTGTTAACATAAAAACCCACAATTTTGGGAATTGATTTTTCAGATTTGCATTTTTTGATTTTTTTACTTTTGTTATAGCCAAAAACTCTTATTATAAAAATTAAACAAATAACGCCTTGAACAGGATAAACAAAATTTATAATACTGCTAAACCCCAAAAAACTTAATGAAAAAGCAATGGTTAAAATTATTGCCGACATCAAAAGTTTATTAAATTTGAAACTATTTGTTAAAACATATAAATTTGAAATCAAACTTGTTAAAATTGAAAACCACAAACATATTGCAAACAAATATCCAAGCACTTTGTTTGTTGAAAATGCTAGCACCAAAAGTGGCAAATCGGAACTTAAATTAGATCCAAGCATTGCCAAATTTACAAAACTTATAATTAAAATCAAAATTAATGTTAATATTAATGAATTAATTATTGCTTGTTTTTTTGAAAAATCTTTGCCTTTTTCAAAAATCAAACTGCTTGAAAACACAATGTTATAAGAAATATAACTAATTCCTAAAAACAAATATTTAATAACTGAAAATATGCTTTTTATGCCAAAAACACTGCTTTCTTGCAAATTAATTTTGCATGAAGAAATTGCAAAAATTGAAACAATAAAAATCATAATCACAACGATTGGCATCAAAATTAGATTAACTTTTTTTATTGCATCAATACCTAAAAGTGTGATAAACATAACAAAAAACAAACTGACTATCGTAAGCACTGGGAAATTAATGCTTGAAAAAATTATATCGCCAACACTGTTTAACCCAGCAATCATTGCAACCAAAAAAACAAAAAGTCCCAAAACCAAAAAAACATCAAAAAAAATGGACGATTTTTTGAATAATGTTTTATTTATATCTCTAATGTTAATTGAATTTATGTTTTTAGAAAAATATATCAAATTTTTTAACACAAAAAACAAAAAAATAGTTGAAACAAAAATAACAAAAAAACTTAAAACTCCCCCGCTTGAAAAAAACACTTCAATTTCTTTTCCAGACGCAAACCCTGCGCCAATAATAGAACCCAATATTAAAAAAATAAAACCAAAACTTAAATATTTCATCAAAATATTTTATGAGAATTGGTTTTAATTTATATTTATTATTTTATTTTTTTTGAAAACAATTATTATTTGTTTTGTAAAACATTTAATCTAAAAAATTTGTTTTTTTATATATATTTTTTAATTAAGTAAAATTAAAAATGAAAAATTAATTAATCTTCATACAAATTAATTCTGTGGCATTGTTCGCATTCAGTGTATCCTGTAACTTTCATTTTTTCAATTTTATGAATTGGTTGTTCAACCCTGCAATAGCCACAATTTTTGCCATCGGCAAGTTTAACCAAAACAGGAAAAGCGCCTTCTCGTTTTGCATTTCGATATTTTTGCAAAAGTTCGGGATTAACTTTTTTTTCTTGAGCCAAAAGTTCTTGTTTTGCTTTTTCAATTTCAGGTTCAAGTTGCTTTTGAAGTTCGTCAAGTTTTATTTTGTTTTCATCATGAATTTTTTTGCTTGCAATAATTTGTTTTTTGCAATCATTAAATTCGTTAATTAAACTTGCCATTCTTTTGTTTAGGTTATTTAGTCTTAAAATAAGTTCTTCCAAATTTTTGTTTATTGGCTTAATTTTGTTAACAAGTTCCAAAACACTTTTTTCGTCCAAACTTTGCATATCGGTGCTTAAATATTTTTTAACAACTTCAAGACCTTTTAGTTTTACGCTGTTAATTTTATCAATTTCATCACAAACTTTTTTGCTTTCAACATTTATTTCAAGCATTCGGGTTTGACATTTTTTTGCTGTTGCTTTGCTCAAATTTATGTTTTTCATAAATTCGCTGTTAGAAACTTTTTTTTCAATTTTTTTAAGTTCAATGTCTTTTTCTTGATATTTGTATAATTCTTTCATTATAAATATTTCCTTCTTTTATTTACATCAATTTCGCCATTTTCAAGTTTTTCAAGATATGTTAATCCTGCTTCTATGTAAATCAAATGTGCTTCGTTATTTTTTGTAAGTCCATTCAATTTTTGGTTAAGTTCTTCAAGTTTTTGCTTTTCAGATTTCAAATATTCTTTAAAAACTTCGGTGTTCCAATCAAAATTATCTTTTCCAAAATAAATTTCCATTGGTTTTAGGTTGTTAAAGCCTTTTGTAACTTTAATAATATTATAATATATTCCGTCTTCAAAAACCAAATAATCATACAAAATTTTATAGTGATTATCTATCAAATATTGTCGTAACTTAACCACATCACGCATTGGTTGAAGAACAAAATTTTTTAAGTTGATTTTTTTATTTTCCAAAATTTTTATAATTTCCATTCCGCCCATGCCAGCAATAACGGCTTGTTTAACTTTGTCACTTTTATATATAACATTAAAGCCATCGCCTTCACGGAAACTAATATAACTGTTAATATTTAAAGAATCACAAAAACGAATAGCCTTGTTCAAACTTCTTTCACTTATGTCGGTTGCAACAACTCGGTCGCATTTATTAGACAAAATAAGTTCGGCACTAACATAACCATGGTCGCAACCAATATCTGCGATTGTTGAAACATTGTCGCAAAGTGTAACAATATTTTCTAGCCTTGTGCTCAAATTTAATAATGTGCTCATAACTCCTCCTAAAAGAAATCTTTAAGTCGTTTGCTTCGACTTGGATTTCTTAACTTTCGTAGTGCTTTTGCTTCAATTTGACGAATTCTTTCACGCGTTACATTAAATTCAAGACCAACTTGTTCCAAAGTTTTTGGAAAGCCATCATCAAGCCCATAACGCATTCGAATAACTTTTTGCTCTCTTGGAGTTAAAGTGTCAATAACTGAAAGCAATCTTTCTTTAAGCAAAATTCTGGTGGTTGCTTCATAAGGCGAAATAGATGTTTCGTCTTCAATAATATCAGCAAGTTTGCTGTTATCACTATCATCATTACCCATTGGACCTTCAAGTGAAAGTGGTTCCATAGAAATTTTTTTGATTTCAGCAACTTTGTCTTCGCTTATTCCCATTTCTTCTGAAAGTTCACTTAAAGTTGGCTCTCTGCCCAAACTTGCAGTAAGTTTTTTTGTTGCTCTTACAAGTTTGTTGATTGTTTCAACCATGTGAACAGGAAGTCTAACAAGTCTTGCTTGGTCGGCTATTGCACGAGTAATATGTTGTCTTATCCACCAAGTTGCGTAGGTCGAAAACCTAAATCCACGAGTATAGTCAAATTTTTCAACGGCTTTCAAAAGCCCCAAATTTCCTTCTTGAATTAGGTCAAGAAATGACAAAACATTCCGGCTTAAATATTTTTTTGCAATAGCAACAACAAGCCTTAAATTGCTTTCACTTAAAATCTTTTTTGCTTCTTCATCGCCATTTTGAATACGCTTTGCAATTTCAAGTTCTTCTTCACTTGTTAAAAGTGGAACTTTGCCTATTTCTTTAAGATAAATTTTAACAGGGTCATCACTTGCAACATTTGCAGTTAAACTTTCAAGTTTAGCAAGGTCAAGGTCATTATCTTTAACTGTGTCTTTAACAACTTCAACGCCACGAGATTTTATTTCGTTAATAATTTCTTCAATCTCTTGCCTTGTTATTTTGCTGTCATCACTAATAAATTTTGAAACAATGTCTTCTTCTTCGTTAATAACATTATGTTTCTTTTTTGCTTTCTCTAATATCTTTTTAATTTCATTTTCATATTTTGCGTTAATCAATTTCGTTCCTCCGTTTTTAGCAAACTAATTTCTTTAGTTAAATTTGCAAGTTCTTTTGCAATAATTTTTCGGTCTTCAACACCTGCTGTTTCGGCAAGTTTGTTGGTTAGCATTGTTTGTTTTTTGTTTAGTTCGTCAATTTTTAAAACCCTAACACAACCTTCAAAATATTTTTGGTCAACATCATTGCTTGAAAAGTTATAGTTTATTATTTTTTCAAGTTCTTTATCTTCACTATCTATTGTGTCGAACAAAGCACCAATAATAATATCCTTTCCGTTTTCTTTGCAATTTTTGATATATTCATAAACATTTTGAAATGCCAAAACATTAAAATTGTTCATTTCAACAAAATAAGCATAAGGCTTTTTGTGAAGTAAACTTGCCAAAATAAACACTTGGCTTTTATAAACATTATCCGTTAATATCGCTGGCACAAACTTTTCTTTTTTTTCTTGATTTTTTATTGGAATTTCCAAATTCATCAAATCTTGTTTCAACACATCTAAACTTATGCCGGCAATGTTTTTTATAAGTTTCAAATAAATTTCCCGCTCGGAATAAGACTTTATTTCACTAACCACTTTCAAACTTTGAGTTATAAATTTTGAAAGTTCAAGTTTATCGCCTAAATTATAACCATCTTTAAGCACATTTATTCTATATTCATAACAATCTTTGCTATTATTTATTTGCTCTTGCATTTTTTGTGTGCCATATTTTTTTACATACTCATCTGGGTCAAGATTTTCTGGAAGCGTAACACAATAAATGTCAAAATCTTCATTTTTCAAAATTTCAATGGCTTTTAGGGTGGCTTTTTTGCCTGCACTATCACCATCAAAACACAAAACAATTTTGTTGCAAAATCTTTTAAGTTCTTTTGCATGAAGTGCCGTAAAAGCCGTGCCCATTGTTGCAACTGCGTTTGAAAAGCCCGCATTATGCATTGAAATAACGTCCATTTGTCCTTCAACAATAATAATCTCATTCAACTTTCCAGCATTTTTAAGTTCTTTCAAAAATTGAATGCCAAACACAACTTTGCTTTTGTCAAACACGATTGTTTGCGGACTGTTTTTATATTTTGCACTTTCAGGCTTGTCCACCAAAACCCGAGATGAAAAGCCAATAACTTCACCAAAACTATTCTTTATTGGAAAAGTTAACCTTTCAAACATAGGGTCATAAAAATGTTCATTTTTTTGAACTATAAGCCCTGCTTCTTTGCTTATTTCTATTGGAATTTTTTTGTTATAAAGGTATTTAACCAAACTTGAATAATCTTTGCTATAACCAAGTTCAAACTTTTCAACAATATCATTTGAAAGCCCACGCTTTGATATGTAATTTAACGCATCTTCACAATCATTAAGATTGTTTTTATAATGTTCATTTGCAAGTTTTAAGGCATTCAAAACGCCTTCTTTAAGTTTTTTCTTTTTAACCAGATTTTCGTCAAACAAATTGTCGGGCATATCCATGTGTGCATTTTCGGCAAGAAGTTTAACCGCTTCCATAAAATCCAAACTTTCCATTTCACGCACAAAAGTTATAACATCGCCACTTTTGCCACAGCCAAAACAATGATAATATTGCTCAACAGAATTTACGGCAAAAGACGCAGTTTTTTCGTGGTGAAAAGGACAGCACCCCCAAAATGTGTTGCCAGATTCTTTTAACGAAACATATTTAGAAACCACACTAACCAAATCGTTGTTATATTTAAGTTTCTCTAAAAAATCAGAATTAAACCCAAATTTCTGCATTAAAACCCTTTTTCCTTAATATACATATTTAATATACAACTTTTTTTTCAAAATTCCTTTATTTTTTTAAAAATTTTTTAAATTTGTTCAAATTTTGCTTAATTTTTGTCAAATTCCGTTTAAATTACGGGATTTTTTATTATGAAAAGATAAGTAAAATAAAAAAATTTAATTAAAATTTTGGCACTAAAATTTGAAAATATAAATTTTATAAGATAAAATGATGCAAAAAGATTGAGAAGATTTTTCAATCTTTTTTTGAAATCAAGGAGGCTGCATGAAAAATTTTATAAAAATAATAAACAAAACACACTTGGAGGTGCTATAATGGGTTCAGGTGGAGTTCCAAACAGATCAGTTGTAAAAGTAGACGGCAAGCGTGGAGATTTGCCAACTAGCAGTGCAACGCCAAATTCTAGATATGATTTATATGTTGATAATGAAAAAGTTCAAAGTAGATGGTTTGATGATAAAGGCAATGTTGTGAGAAATAGAGATTATCAGCATCAAAATGCTCACAATAACCACACTTTTCCCCATGACCATGATTGGAGTTGGGATAACGGCTATCCAGAAAGAGATCCATCGAATTTAAAGCCAGATTATGAAAATTTTTATTAAGGAGCAATAAATGAAAGAACAATCAAGTTATGAAATAGAAAAACAAATAAATAAGCAAAAATTAGTAAGAAATGAATTTTTATATCACAAAAATTCAATGGGAAAATATGATTTTCCTATAATAAGAAAACAAGATATTGATGTAAATAAAATAAAATTTTTAAGTTATGTTAATGCAAAAAAAGATGATAAAGAAAACAAAGATAAAACAATCCATTTTTTCACTTATGACTGGAAATTTGAAAAAGTTTATGAAAAAGCTGATGAAGAACTAGAAAAATTGAGCCAATATTATTGTTTGTTAAGTCCTGATTTTAGTTTGTTTACAAATATGCCACTTGCACTTCAAATTGAAAGCGTATTTAAAAATAGGTGGTGTGGGGCATATTTCCAAAGTAAAGGGCTTAAAGTAATTCCAACAATCAGTTGGGGCGACGAAAGGTCTTTTCATTTTTGTTTTGATGGTATAGAAGTTGGTAGTGTCGTTGCTGTATGCACTTATTACAGAGAGAATTGTGAAAAAGAATTTATGCTTGGTTATAACGAAATGCTAAAAAGAATAAAACCAAGTATGGTTATTTGTTATGATGAGCCATTTAAATCTATGACTGGAAATATAAAAACATTTGTTCCAACAACATTTGAATGGACGAAAGATTTGGATTGGCAGGACTACATTCAATTTAAGTGGGAAAAGCAAAACAAAAATGTGTCGGGTTTGAACAAAAAAAATTTTAAATTTTTTGATTATGATGATCCGTATGAAAAAAATGAGTTAGTAAATTGTTCAATTTGTGGTTCTGTTGCTTTTCAAGACCAATTTGGAAATGGTGAATGCAAAAAATGTGGTTGGAAATTTAGCAAAAATGAAAAAGAAATGGAAAAACTTTTAGGAATAAGTTATCCTATGCTTGTTTCGCCAACAATTGCAAGAGAAGAATACAAAAACGGATTGCCTTTTAAAGCAACATTTAAAGAATTTGTTAATGGATTATTTTTTTACAGCGAAATGTTATTTATATATAAAAATATAACCTATGAAGTTTATTTAAAACCTGACCGAAGCATTGTGTTTTGTTCAAAAGAAATGCAACAAGAATATAAAACTAGAGAACAATTTGAAAACAAAGCCAACATCAATGGAAAATTGTTAAAAGATCTTTGGAACGATGTCTCTTTTGCGGGGTTTATGTATTGCGGATAAAACAAAAAAATAGACAAATTTTTGTCTATTTTTTTATGTTAAACTTACAACTTTTTTAAGATAATCTTCGTCTGCAATTAACTTTCCTGCCCCAATAATAACCGCATTGTCGGCATCTTCGCTAACTTTTACTGGAAGGTTTAGATTTTTGCTTAAATAGTTTTCAAGACCTGTTAGGTTTGCAAGCCCACCTGTAACAATAATTCCATTCAACGACAAATCTGACACAATATCTGGACTTGCTGAATTTATCATAACCTTTATTGCCATATAAACTTTTTGAAAATAAAATTCTAGTGTATCCCTTAAACTGCTTGCTTCAATAACTTCACTTTTTGGACTTTTTGTTTGAATATCAACGCCATTAAGCTCACAATTTGTTAAATCGTGCATAAACAAACTTCCTGCATTAATTTTAAGTTTTTCTGCTGTTTGGTTTGAAATTTGCATATCCAAAAATTGATTAACATAAAGTTTTATTGCTTCGTCAATTTTGTTTCCGCCAAAAAAGATTGAATATCCTTTCAAAACTTGATTAAGTGAACAAATTGCCATATCAATAGTTCCGCCACCCAAATTAAGGCTTAAAACTCCACTTGCCTTGTTTATGTTTTCGCCCGCACCCAAAAGAGCAACAAGCACGCTTGGCACAAGATAAACTTTATTAGCACCTAAAGAATATCCTAAATTTTTGAAACTTAAAATTTCTTCTTCTTTAAGCCCACAAGGAACTGTAAAAACAATATCAAACTTTTCATTTTCTTCCAAAATCTTTTTCAAAAAATAAATAAGCAATTTTTCGGTTAAATTAAAACTAGCAATAAGCCCATTTATTATTGGCGAAACAAACTCTAAATCTTCATTCGTCTTCCCTTGCATTTTTTTTGCATCAAGCCCAAATGAGACGACTTCGGTTTTGCCCAAAAGTTCGGTAACACACAAAAGAGTTGGCTCGTTTAAAACCACGCCTATATTTTTTTTGTAGATACTTGTGTTTGTTGTTCCCAAATCTATTGCTAAAATTGTTTTTGCCATAATTACTCCTTAATTATTATAACAAACAAAAAAAAATTTTACAAATATTTTATAAAAAAAGTGCCGAAGCACTTTTGATTGCAAATTTTTTATTAAAAAAAATTAGTTAATTTTTAAATTTTTATAATAATATTATATCAAAATAAATTTAAAAAGTCAAACAAATTTTAACAGTTTTTAAATTTTTTTTATTTTTTGAAAAAGAAATAAATTTTTGATTTTTTTCTTCTTATTTTATTATTTTTCAATTAGTGTTTTATTTTTAATTTTAACTTAAAGAAAAATTTTCTATAAATCAGCATTAATAATTCCATAACCTTCATAGTTTCGGTTACCCGTGATTGATTTGCAATGATTTAACAACAAATATTTAAGTTGATTTGGACTAATTTTTGGATATTTTTGAATAATCAAAGCACAAACACCAGCAACAATAGGCGTTGCAACACTCGTTCCGCTCATTTTGGTGAACATTGTTTTATTGTTTTTTAGCCCCTTAATATTCACTCCGCTCGCCAAACAATCGGGCTTATAAAAATTAAAAGCCGGTCCTCGTGAAGAAAATTCTGCCACGCCAAATAGTTCTTCCATAAACTCATCTTTTTCGCTTCGATTATCATTTAATGCCCCAACGGTTATAATCCTTGACGAAATTCCTGGGCTTTTGATAGTCTCTGTTTCTGGTCCGCTATTTCCCGCTGCCGCAACAACCACTATTCCACTGTTCCAAAGTTTTTCAGCACCTTTCAAAAGTGGGTCGCCAGTTTCAAGCGGATTTGAACCAAAACTCATGCAAACGACTTTTATGTTATATTTGTCTTTGTTGTCAAAAACCCATTGCATGGCTTGCAAAATTGTAAAAGCCCCCGTTTCTCCATTATGGTCAAGTGCTTTTAAACTAATTATATTGCACTCTGGGGCAACTCCTTGATATTTTTCATTGGTTATTCCAGATGCTCCAATCATTCCAGCAACAAAAGTTCCATGCCCGTTATCGTCATAGGCATAATCTTTATCATTCACAAAATCTTTAAAGCATATAATTTTGTTTTTTGGAAGCAAAAAATCAAGATGCGGATAAATTCCAGTGTCAATAACCGCAACCGTTACTCCCGCCCCTTTTATGCCTTGATTATATAAACTTTGCACATTAATTATTTTTTTTGCAACATTAATTTGCGTAAAAACTTTTGCTTCGCTTGTTATATAATCTATATGATTAAATTTTGCAAAACTTAAAATGTTGTTTTTGTTAAGTTTAAGCCCAAACGCATTTATAAATGGGAACTCAACAAAATTAAAATCTTTTAAGCATATCTTTGTTAGATTATAGTTATTTGAATAAAGCAAACATTCAACATCTTTTTTTATTTGCGACATCATTTCAACTTCTTTAAAAAGTTTTGGGTCAATTTTTTTCATTATTCACCTAATTTGTCAATCAAATTTTTCAAATTTTCTTGTTCGGTTTTGTTAAGCATTGGACTTAAACTTTGATATATATTATGTAATTGTTGTTTTGACAAATTCCCTTTTGCTTTTTGCTCACTTGCGACCTTTAAAAGTTCAGAATATAGTTCACTTTTTGATTTGTTTTTATATTTATTTATAAGTTCATCATAGTTTACATTAGAATTTTTTTTAAGTTCTTCGGCTTTGATTTTTAGTTCTTCATTATTACAAAAATTTTCAAAATCCATAAAAATTCTCCTTTTTATTGTCTAAATTATTATATGAAATCATATATTAATATGACAAAATAAAAGGAGATTTTTATGCAAAACTTTTATGAAACTCAACAAAAGCGAACTTTTAATCCCGTTGTTGAAGCAATGTTTAGCAACTATCAAAATCTATATCAAAATTATGACCCAAATGTTAATTATAACAAAACCTTTGATGCAAAAAACGAACAAAGCAATTTAGACAATAAAAATAATAATCAAACAGGCACAGCAAACAATTTGGAAAATGTTAACAATAATGCCAATAATTTTGTAAGCACCGCAAATCAAAGCAATTCAAATCAAAACAATTTTAATATGAACAATATTGCTAATATGCTTGGTCAAATGGGCGGAAATAATAATTATATGGATATAATCAAAGCAATTTCGGGCAACAACTTTTCGGGCGATAAACAAAATTTGATTTTAAATATGCTTTCAAATATGAACAATAATAAAGCAAATGTTCAAAACAAAAAAACCACTATAAATTCAAGTGATTTTTCAAACCTAACTTCTATTGAAGATTATAATTTTATTGATTAATTAAATGATTAACAAGTTAAAAAAATGATTAAAATATACTTTTTTATAAATATATTTTAATCAAATTATAAGCAAAAACTAAATTTCATCATCAACAACAATTTCTTCCAAATTTTCTTTCAAAAGTTCAGGATTTTGAATAAATTTTGTTCCAAATTTTATTCCTTTAGAATAATAAAAACCATCACAAATTCGCTCGTCAATAACCATTCCAAGTTTCATAATTTTTTTCATTGAAGCATTTTTGTCGTCATCAATAATTGGCTCTAAATGCTCTTTTCCCATGCCAATAAATTGCCCCGTTGTGCCAAATTCATAAAGATGATGATAAATATAATCTGAACTTAAACTTTTCATGTTAGACACAAAACAAGTTGTGTGGAAAGGACTAACTTTTATAAGTTTTTTAGGAAGAAGTCCATGATTATCCAAAAATGTTAAAACTTTCATAGCAAATTTAAGCAAACAATTTGGAAGCCTTAACAATCTTCTTGCTGTTTTATCGGTGTCGTTTGAATCTTCAACTTCGCTGTTTTCTTTGATTGCTTTGTCAATTTTATCCTTAATTTCATAAATATTTTCTTTGCCACTAAATTCAAGTTTTATAGTTGTTTCGGGTGCATTTTCACTCAATTTCTTTTTCATAGCAAAACAAATTGAAATGTTTTTTCGGGCAAAAATTTTTCGGTTCATAACAAACCTGTTCATTTTTGGCCTTAAAGCATACATTCTAACCAGCCCCGCAATAACAATATGCATATAATTAAATTTGTTGCCTTTTTCGGCTTCTTCACGAATAAATTTATCAATATTTTCGCATTCTATTTTGGCTTTTGAAAAAACTTGTGCGTCATATCTTTGAGGCATAATATAACTTGTCATTCGCAAAATTGGGTCGCAATGTTTTATTCTTTTCCCATCGCTTCGTTTTTTACACATGAATTTAATCTAACATAAAACAAAAACCTTTGTCAAACAAATACAAAAATTTATTTTTTGTTCAAAATTAAAAAAAATGGAATATTATCAAATTTTTAATAATATCCCAAACTTATAAGTAATGCTTTGTCAACTTCTTTCATTTTAAAACTATCAAGTTCACCTATTTTTTCTTTAAGCCTTAATTTGTCGATTGTTCTTATTTGTTCAAGCAAAATTATGCTATCTTTGTTAAGACCAAATGTGTTTGCATCAAGAGAAATGTGAGTTGGAAGTTTTGCTTTAAAGAGTTTGCTTGTTATTGCCGAAACAATAATTGTTGGACTATACTTATTTCCTATATCGTTTTGGATAACCAAAACTGGTCGTGTGCCACCTTGCTCACTTCCCATAACGGGCGACAAATCCGCCAAATACAACTCTCCCCTTTTAATCATCAAACCTCACCAGCCAATTTTCATAACAAGAAAATGTAAGATTATCTATCTCCATATCTTGCGAACTAATATTATCTAAATTATTAGTTTGATAAAAATTTTTATACATTAAAATTAGTTCATCTTTTTTTATATTATGAAAATGCACGGTTTTTTTGTTAATTTCGACATTTTTAAGTTTGCTATCAAATTCTTTTTTGTAAATTTCAATCATATTAACTCCAATAAAAAAAAGTAGCGTTATGCTACTTATATTGTTTGTTAAAATTAATTTATTATGCAAATTGAAATTGCCAAATTTTCGCTGTGGGAAATGCTTAAATCAATTTGACTTGCATTTTCTTTTTTTAGCAATTTTTTTATCATTTCATTTTCCACAACAAATGGAATATTGTCAAAATGCCCAATTTCAACCTGTTTTAAACTTATCCCATTTCCAATGCCAATTTTAAACGCTTTCAAAACGGCTTCTTTGGCGGCATAAATGCCAGCAATAGTTTCAAATTTATTTTTTTTTGAAAGGCAATATTCAATTTCGGTTAAAGTGAAATATTTTTCCAAAAATTTTTCATATCCAACCATTTTAAACCTTTCAATTTCAACCAAATCAATCCCAGTTTTCATCATCTTCTCCCAGCATACTGAACGCTTTTTTTATTTGCTCAAAACTATAACCTTTATATGTTAAATTTCGATATAATCGCTGTTTTTGTTTAAGGTCAAGTTCTTTATTTTTAGTTTGCTTTAAAATCTCTTTTTTTATGTTAAAAATAACTTCTTTTTCATCAAAATTCAAATATTGATTAATAAGTTCTTCGTCTACATTTTTATTTTTCAAATTTTGTTTAATTTTGTTTATACCATATTTGTTTTTATAGGTTTCAACATAACTTTTAACATAAAGTTCATCGTTTAAATAATTATAATCTTTTAATTTTTGAATTGTTTGTTGAATAACATCATCTTTAAAGCCTTTTTGCAACAAATATTTTTGCAAATCATGTTCGGTTTTCATTGATTTTGAAATATATTTCAAAACCTTATTAAAAGCATAAAAAGTTTCACTTTCAAGAACAATTTGGTCTATAAAATCTTTCTCCAAATCTTGCCCTGATTTTAAGTTATACTTTACCACTTGGTCAACATTAAGCCCACTATAAAACTCTCCGTCAACAAACAAATTAAACCTATTATCTTTTTTTTGTTTTTCTATTTCAATTATCATTTTACTCCTTCCAAAACATAAAAACCTTTATCTCGCCTTAAAATGTTAACATCGCTAAAAATTGTTTCCATGTATTTTTTTATGCTTTCTTCGCCATGACTTTTGCGAATAACCAAAACAAGTTTTCCTTGCTCGCTTAAATAATCAACACTTTGATTTATTAGTTTTAGCAAAAGTTGCTTTCCTGCCCTTATTGGTGGATTTGTTATGATAAAATCAAACTTTTGATTAATGTTTTCAAACAAATCACAGCAAACAACTTCAAAATCTTTTATGCCATTTCTGTTCAAATTTTGTCTGCTTAATTTACACGCAATTTGTGTTATATCACTTAAAACAAAATTTGCTTTATCAAACTTTTTTGAAAGTATAATTGAAACAATTCCAAGCCCACAACCAAGGTCTAAACAATTTTTGCCATTTAAGTTATAATTTTTTAAAATTGCAGTTAACAAAACTTTAGTTCCATAATCGATTTCATTTTTACTAAAAACATTGTTGCAACTTTTCAAAACAACTTCAATTTCCAAAAAATTTTCCTTAAACTCGAAAAAATCACTTTCGTTATGTTCTATATCCTTAAAATAATGCACAAAACTCACACCAAAACCTCACTTATAACAACATTAGAAATATCAAAAGCCTCAAATTGTCTTAAAACTTCATTTTTATTTTGTTTTTCACACAAAATCACAAAATCGTTGCCAACACGGCTTTTTAACGAATACAGCCCCAAATTTAAAAGCAAATAAATATTAAACGCTTGTTCAAAACTTATGTGAAAAGCAATTTCAAGCATACTTTTAAGTTCTTTTTTTGTTGACGCTTCTATTGCTAAACTTGCTACTTTTGAATATGCCCTTGTAAGTGGACCAGCGCCAAGTTTTATTCCACCAAAATAACGCACAACCACAATCAAAATGTTTGATAAACCACTTTTTTGAATGACATTTAATATTGGCTTTCCTGCCGTGCCAGAAGGCTCGCCATCATCAAAAAAATATGCTCCATTTTTTGTTGAATAAGCATAGCAAATATGCGTTGCATCGCTATATTCTTTTTTTAGGTTTTCAATTTTAAGCATAACATCGTCTTCACTATTAACACAATAAGCAAAAGAAATAAACTTGCTTTTGTTAATTTCAAGCGCCATTTTTTGGCTGTTTTCAATGGTTATCATAATAAAATTTTATCATATAAAACAAGTTTTGCAAAACAAAATTTTGACTTAATCATTAAAAAATACATATATAAATATAAATGTTTAAAAAAATTGATAACATCACTATTGAATATGACTATAAAAAAATCAGTTCAAAAACCATAGTTTTTTTGCATGGATTTGGCGGAAATTTGCAAAGTTTTTTTAATTATTCAAAGTCATTTCAAAATTTTGGTTATTCAACACTAAACATAAATTTAACCGATTATGGTTTTAAAAATCTTCCAAAAGATTTTTCAATTTATGATTATGCCGATGTTATTGCAAAACTTATAAAAATATTAAAAATAAAATCTTTTAACATAATTGCTCACTCGTTTGGCGGACGAATTTCAATTATTCTTTCTTCAATGTATAACCTAAAAATTGAAAAAATGGTTTTGTTTGATATTGCAGGAATTAAACCAAAATTAAGTTTTAAAACAAAGTTTAAAGTGTGTTTCTATAAACTTTTAAAGTTTTTGGTTTGCAAAAAAATCATTAATAAAAATGTTTTGCAAAAATTTGGTTCAAGCGATTATAAAATGTTAAATCAAAACTTAAAATCGGTGTTTGTTAATGTTGTTAATGAAGACCTAACTTATTTGTTAAAATTAATTAAAACCAAAAGCCTAATTGTGTTTGGGAAAAGCGACAAAGACACTCCTATTTATTTTGCAAAAATTTTTCACAAACAAATAAAAAATTCAAAACTTATTTTGCTTAATGGTGACCATTTTTGTTATTTAACTCAAAAAGAAAAATGCATAAGTTTATCTAAAAAATTTTTTGAACAAAAGGAGAATTTATGACCATCTTTTTTAAAATTTTTTTAAGTTTTATAAGCATTTTTGTTATTAATTTTAATTTGATTTTGGTGTTAAAAAATTATCAACTTTGTGGCTATAAATTTAATTTTTTATTTCAAAAATTAAAACAAAACGATTTATTTTTTGCAAAGTTTGCAATGTTAATTTTTGTTAATATCGCTTTAATTTTTTCAAACAATATTTATATTATTTTTTGCTTAATATTTGCCTTTTTGTTAACAGTTTTTATCCTTCAATTTTGCCAGAAAAAGCCACAAAAAAACAAACTTGTTTTCACAAAAAGATTTGTGCGTTATTTTGTTTTAACAAATCTTTTGCTATTAATTTATTTAGTTTTAATTTGCATTTTTGTTAAAAATGTTATTGTTTTTAAATATCTTTTCTTAAATTTTTGGCTAATTTCCTTTTTTATATTAATGATTTCACATATTTTGATTTTGCCACTTGAAAAATTAATAAAACAATTTTATATTAAAAAAGCACAAAAAAAACTTAAAAAAATGCCAAACTTAAAAATTATTGCAATAACTGGAAGTTTTGCCAAAACAAGTGTTAAAAATTATTTGGCTGAAATGTTAAAAACTAAATATAAAGTTTGTGCTTCTCCAAACAGTTTTAACACCGAAATGGGAGTTACAAAAGTTATTTTAAACTATCTTAAAAATGATGACCAAATTTTGATTTTAGAGTTTGGTGCAGACCACAATCATGACATAAAAAAATTATGCAAAATAGCAATGCCAGATTATGCAATTTTAACAGGTGTTACCAACCAACATCTTAAAACCTTTAAAACATTTTATAACCTTATAAAAACCAAATTTGAACTTGTTAAATTTGCAAAAAAAGATGCTACTTTTGTGTTTAACTTTGACAACAAAATAACAAGAAATTTTTATGAAAGATGCCATAGCAAAAACAAATATTTGGTTAGTATTGATGCCTATTTTGATAACACTTTTTATAACAACTTTGAAGAAAATGAGCAAAAAAGTGGAACAAAAAAAATTGAAAAACCTTTTTCAAAAATCAATCTTTTTGCAAGGCTAATTGAATGTAAATTTAATGAAACGACTTTTTATTTATGTTCACAAAATGAGCCAATTTTTTGCAAAACAAAACTTCTTGGAAAGCACAACATAACAAACATTCTTTTAAGTGCACAAATGGCTCAAATTTTGGGTGTATCTTTAAACGAAATAAGCAAAGTTATACAAACACTTTCGCCTGCCCCACATAGGCTAAATTTGATTGAAAATGCAGGCAAATATATTTTGGACGATAGTTTTAATGCAAACCCCGAAGGTGTTAAAATGGCAATTTCGGTTTTGAAAACTTTTGGGGGCAAAAAAATTGTTATCACCCCAGGGCTTGTTGAACTTGGAAATGAGCAAGAAAAAGAAAACATAATTCTTGGAAAACTTTTGAAAGAAATTGACTATGTTTTTGTTGTTGGAAAGACAAACAAAAATGCAATTTTAAAAGGTCTTGAAAATTCAAAAAACAAGATTTATTGCTGTGAAAATTTAGACGAAGCCACGCAAAAACTCAAATCTGTTTTTTTTGAAGGCGATTGTGTGTTGTTTTTGAATGATCTTCCTGATAATTATAATTAAATTTTAATTTTTTACTATTCAAAATCGCAAGGTTATTTTTAAAAAATTATGCAAAAAAACAATTTTAAAATCAACAAATTAAAGAATTTGCTATTGACAAGTTTCCCTTTTCATGATAAAATAATCAAAAGGATAAAAATGATGAATTATTTAAGTTTATTTGATGAAAATGATATTAAAAATCTTCTTGAAAAATGCAATTTGCAATTTGATTTAAAAACCACAGAACCTTTGAGATTTTCAGAAGACAAAAAAATGGCATTAATTTTTTGCACAAAAATCATGGTTTCAAATGAAGACAAAGCAAAAGATGAAGTACTAAAATTTATGAAAGCAAAATTTCATTTAAACAATTTTAACACAAGTTTATTTTCGCTTGACCCTGTTGTTTTGCTATCAGAATTTGAACTTATTGACAGCATTAACAATCAAGATTATACTGATATTTTGTTTAATACTATAAATGAAAAATTAAGCGATAACATAAAAATGCAAAAAAAATATAAAAAAGATTTTTTAAAATATCACGCTCATCAAGAAAAAGAAATTTTGAAAAAACAAAAAAAGGCTCAAAAAAATCATATAGAAAATGAAAGATAGGCACCACCCTATCTTTTTCTTTAATAAAGGTTTTAAATTTTTATAAGCAATATTATTAAAAATAAATTATTTATAACAAAATTTTTTTTGTTTGCATAAATAAAGTATATGAAAAATTTGTTAGTTTTTTTTGGTGGAAAAAGTGCCGAGCATGATATAAGTTTGATAACTGCAAACCTAGCACTTAATGCTGTTGATGAAGAAAAATATAAGGTTTATCCTATTTTTATTGATAAAGAAAATCACTGGTTTTTGGCAAAAAATTTTAAAAACAATATTAATAAAAATTTTGACAAAACCGAAATTTTTTTGAAAATGGGCGAAAGTTGCATTTTTAAAAAGTCGGCTTTTGGGCTTAAAAAAATTGCCAGTGCCGACTGTGCTCTTTTGTGCAACCATGGTTTAAACGGTGAAGACGGCACGCTTCAAAGTGTTTTGGAACTTTGCGACATTCCTTACACCAGCACAAATGTTATTACAAGTGCCATTTGTATGGATAAAGTTGTTATGAAATTTTTGCTTGAAAAATTTGAGTTTAATGTTGTGCCTTACACATATTTTTTAAGAAAAGATTTTGAAAAAAATAAAAAAGAAATTTTTGAAAAAATTGAAGCAAAACTTGGCTTTCCCGTAATAATTAAGCCCGCAAATCTTGGAAGTTCTATTGGAATTAGCAAAGCAAACAACCAGACCGAACTTGAAAAATCTATAGAAACTGCCCTTTGCTTTGACAACAAAATTTTGGTTGAAAAAGCCTTAACTGATTTTAAAGAAATAAATTGTGCTTGCCTTAAAGATGGTCAAAATGTGATTTGCTCAAGTTTGGAAGAGCCTATAAGTTATGAAGATATTTTAACTTTTGACGAAAAATATTTAAGTGGAAACAAAAAAAGTTTGAAACGAATTTATCCTGCCAAAATTTCGGTGGAAATTAAAAAAGAAATTCAGCAAACAAGCAAAGAAATCTTTGAAAACTTTGAACTATCAGGCGTAGTTAGAATTGATTTTATGATTTCAAACTATATTGTTTATGTTAATGAAATTAACACAATTCCTGGTTCTCTTGCCTACTATTTGTTTGAAAAAGAAAATCTTTCTTTTGGTGATGTTTTGGAAAAACTTATTGCATCATCTGTTCAAAAACATGATGAAAAAAAGCATATAACTTATGCCTATAAAAGTGATGTTTTGACAAAATCAAATTCAAACAAATTAAGATAAAAAATTTAACAAAAAAATGTGCATTTTAAGCACATTTTTTTAATGCATAAATTATTGCATCATCACCATTTTTATAATAGTTTTTGCGAATTGAAATTTGCTTGAAACCAAATTTTTCATAAAGTTTTTGTGCGTTCAAATTTTTGCTGTCAACTTCCAAAAAAATTGTTTTTAACTCTTTATTTTCATCAAAAAATTCAATCATTTTTTGCATAAGTTTTGTTCCAATTCCATATTCTCTAAACTCACTTAAAACGCAAATTTTAAACAAATTCAATTCGTCAAAAGTTTGCTCAAAATTAATATAACCAACAAGTTCAGTGTTATAAAAAGCAAAAAATTGATGACGAAGTGGGTTTTTAATATCTTGTTCAAGCAAAGTTTTTGAATATGCATCTTCAAAACACTTTTGTTCAAGCAAAACAATTTGACTTATTTCACAACTATTTTTTATCACAAGATTTTGCTCTAATTTTTGCAAAAGTCCAATTTCGGCTTGTGATTTTTTTATATATAATGGGCAAATTTCGTTAATAGTTTTAAATTGATTATTTTTAACTTTTTGCACCGACAAATCAATAAAAGATGTTTTATCAATGTTTGTTGGAACAAGATTAATTAAGCCTTCAAAGCAATCTTTTTCTTGATAAGAGCAATAAACCTTTTCCCCACTAATTTTCACAATTTCATTTAGTTTTTGAGCGTTTAAACTTAAAAAACTAACTTTATCGCCATCAAATTTTGAAACATAAAAATCTTCATTATTTGAACTTAAAACCACAAAATAACTTTTTGGCTTGTTTTTTATACTATAAGAAATCAATTCAAAATTGTTAACAACCACGCATTTTTGATTTAATGCAAACATAAAGGCTTTAACAAAACTAATTCCTATTCTTATTCCCGTAAAAGAACCTGGACCAACATTTATTGACAAGCAATCTATGTCTTGAATTTTAATGTCAAATTCGTTCAAAAAATCTTCAATTTCTTTAAGCAAAAATTCGGAATGACTTTTTGTTTCTTCCATTTCATGCACAAATTTCAATTCATTTTTATATAATGCTATTTGTGCCTTTTTGTTGCTTGAATCTATTGCTAATATGTTCATAACTCTCCTAATAAAAATAAATGTTAAAAATCCAAATTTTGAATAACAAATTTTCTTTTTGTTTCGCCCAATTTTTCAATTTTTATGCTAACTGCATCTTTTGGAAGCATTTTTAAAACATTTTCGGGCCACTCGATAAGTGTTAATCCTGTTTTAACAAAAGGCGATGATTTAGAATTAATATAATCTTCAAATCCAAGTTCATAAAGTTCTTCTTCGCTTGAAATTCTATACATATCAAAATGATAAACTGGAAAAACTCCGTCATATTCATTTAAAAGCGTAAAAGTTGGGCTTGAAACAATGCTTTTTACCCCCAAATTTTCAAGCAAAAACTTTGTAAAAGTAGTTTTGCCCGCCCCAATTTCACCATAAAGCAAAATTACCATTCCATTCTCTATTTTTTTTGCAAGTATCTTTGCCAAATTTTGCGTTTCAATCAAACTATTCACAACAATTTCTTTCATAATTTCCTTCTAAAAACCAAACTTTTGTTGTTGTTCAAAAGTTGTTTATAACAAAATAAGTATAAATTTATGCTACAAATTTGTCAAGTTTATAACAATTAATTTTGTTAATAATATTATTATGCAAAAAAGTTATTTTAGTTTTGTTTTTGATTTTTTGTTCTATTCGTTTGTTATTTTTTTGATAACTTTTGTTTGGGTTAGACTTCTTGTTCATAATAAAGTTTTAATTTGGACTTATTCGATAGGAATAACTTTAATTATTTCAATTTTTTTGTTTTTAATTTTGAAAAAGAAAATATACAAGTTTTCTTATTCAAAAAAAGAAACAAAAGAAAAACAACAAATATTAAACAGTTTAGTTTTTGCTCAAAATAATGAAATTGTTGACTTTTTGGCTGGTTTTTTTGGTGGTTATCAAATAAAAAAGCACAAAGACAACCTTGTGCTTATTAATAAAGAAACAAATCAAAAATATATGGCTTTTTTTGATTTTTCATTTAATGAAATAGATGCAAAAAGCATAATAAATTATGTTAAAAAAGCCGAAAAAGAAAATATTTTCAAAGTATATTTGTTTTGTGGTGATGCAAACAAAGAATGTGACAAACTTGTTAAAAATTTAAAAGAAACAAAAGTAAAAATTATAAATTTTAATAATTTTTATGAAAATTATATTAAAAAACAAAATAAAAAACCAAATTTTAAAGCAAAATATGAAGTAAAAAGCAAATATAGTTTTAAAGAACTACTGCTTGTTGCGTTTAACAAAAACAAAACCAAACAATATTTTTTAACAGGCGTTATTTTTTTGATTGGCTCAATTTTTTTAAGGTATAACATTTATTATCTTGTGTTTACAAGTCTAATGTTCATCTTTTGCCTGTTCAGTTATTTTAACAAAATTTATAACAAAAAAGAAACCGAAAGTTTTTAATTATCATTTTCATTTTGCTGAAAATCCTTATCGTTAAGCGTTAATAATATTATTCCAGCAATAGTATTACAAAATATTAATGTAAAAATAGCTCCAAGCAAAATATCATCTTTGCATTTTGCTTTTTTAATATCAGCAAGAACTGCTGCCCCACAAATAATTGGAATAATAAGAAAACAACCAGAAATCATTCCTAGCCATATAAATATTTTTGCAACCAAAATATTTTTATTTGATTTTTTAGTGCAAGAAATTTCTTCAACAGGTTTTTCAATCATAATATTTTGTTTTCCATCAAAACCATATCCCGTTGAATAAAAATGCGGAATAATTTGAAAATTATTTTCTCGGCTTGACTTTGTTATTTCTTCATCAAATGTTGCTTGTTCTATTTCATCTTTATTATTTATTTCATTTTCGCTTTCAAATTCCGTTTCACTAAAATTTTCTCTATTTATTTTACGCCCGCAATAACAACAAAAATTTTCTTCTAAACGAACTTTCCTTCCACAATTCCCACAAAACATAATTACCACCTTAAACAAATTTCTAAAATAATTATATAGCGGATTTTCCGCTATGTCAACCTTTTTAGCGGAAATTTCGCTACAATTTAAAAAATGAACAAAGTGTATATTGGCAAAAACATAAAACAAATAAGAAAATCATATAATTTATCTCAATATGAATTTGGCAAAATATTGGGATTTTCTGCACGAACAGTAAGTGATTGGGAATGTGGTAACACTGAACCCGATTTAACAACAATAAAAAATATAACCAAACAATTTAAAGTTTCGTATGAAGAAATATTTGACTAAAAAAAAGCAACATTTGTTGTTTTTTTCTTGTTACAGAAAACAACACTCGTTTGAATGCGGTTTTTGTGTTTTATGTTATTTAATCATCTTTTTTATTGTTTAATAATTTCGCTTGCTTTGTATCAAGCAATTCTTTTTCGTTTGCATTTACAGGAGAAATAACTGAATGTCCAATTTGTTTTTCTATATCCTTTCTTGCATTTCCTGCCACCTTGCCACCACGAATAGCAACTTTTTTGTTTTCTTCAAAAGTTTGTGGTTGCTCTTGCTTTGAAAATGTGGTTGTTGTTACTTCGGCAAGCATATTTAGGACTAGTTCTAAATCTGTCATATTATCTCTTAGATTCTCTTTTTTCAAATCTTTGAGTTGCTTATATTTTTGAACACTTAAACCAGACCAAGCTTTTGTCATTTCGTTGGTTAGTATTGCATAATCTTTTTCATCTGTTATTCCGTGATCTTGCCACTCTGCTGTAAGTTCTTTACGAATTTTTATTGATAACAATCTTTGAGTTATCCAATCTTCTGGATAACCTTTTTTGCGATAATAATCAACACCTCTTTGAAGTGCTTTTTCTGGATCAGCAATTTCATCCAATCTTTCACTACCAACTTGCGCAAGCCAATCCTTGAATGGCTCTGCTTTTTTACTTGGAATTGATTGAATAAGACGAAGAATGCCTTTTGTGTTAAGAACATCTTGCATATAAAACTTACCATCAGCAGATTGCAATTTCAGTTGACTACAATTTGTAGCCAACTCGCTTCCTTCCCTTTTCAACCTTGTTTTTAAAACACTCCAATATTTTCTTGGATTAGGACTGTCTGTTAAAACATCAACAATATCAACAACTGAAAAATACCAATCTTCTTCCTGTTCATTCCACTCGGTTCTAATTTTCTTATCTTCAAAAACTTTAATATTTGACATTTGGTTTCTCCTAACTAATATCTAGTTTTATTATACCATATACCGGTCAATCTTGTATCAATAAAATGCAATTTTTATTTTTTCTCAAGAGAATTCTTCTCTGCATACTGCTGATGGAATAAGAACTTCTAAAACATATAACAATAAAACCACCCACTATTATCTTGATGGCACAAAAATTCTTGCTCAAGATAATGGCAACCTATTAACATTTTTGTATGGTGTTGATGGTGTAATTGGTTTCACCTATGAAGGTGTCGGTAATTTCTTTTATAAAAAGAACATATTTGGAGACATAATTGGCATATTTGACAAAAACGGACAAGAAATTGCAAAATATACTTATGATGCTTGGGGAAAACATAAAACATATGTGCTAAATGATAGTCAATACGTTGACATTTCCACTCAAACGAGTTATACTCAAGACGGATTAAATAATAAATTAATCGCTGAAATTAACCCATTTAGATACCGTGGTTACTATTATGATATTGAAACTGGTTTATATTACTTAAACAGCAGATATTATGATCCTGAGATTGGTAGATTTATCAATGCAGATAATCTCGAAAATCTTAATGAAGACACAATCAATGGAATTAACCTTTATATTTACTGCGGCAATAATCCAATAAATTACGCCGATCCTAATGGTGATAAACCAAAATGGTGGCAATGGTTATTATTCGGCATCGGGGCTGCATTGGTTGTCGCCGCTGTTGTTGTTCTTGCAGTAATGAGCGGCGGAGCTGCATTAAGTTTAGTTGGAGCAATAGCTGTTGGAGCTGCTAAAGGAGCTTTAATTGGTGCGGCCGTCGGTGCAACCATTGGAATCGCTGGTGGAGCAATTTATTCAGCAGTAACTGGTGCTGATATGGGACAAAGTATTCTCTCTGGATTCCTTATGGGATTTGGAATTGGCGCTATAGTTGGTGCCGTAATTGGTGGTGCTGTTGGTGGAATATCATATAATCCAGTTGCCCCAAGTGGGTTGTCAAAAAGTTCAATTAAACAAGGACTAAAATCATTGACAAAGAATGATATGAATCATATTATTCAAAAATCACAGCACGGCTTCAATAAAGTTTTAACAAGAGTTAATAGTCATACTGTAAAGTCATTAATGAAAAATACCCTTTATAATGGGACAATTACAAATCTTAATCATATTGAAGTAGCACTAAGATTAGCCACAGGAACACCTACCGTTAGAGGAATGTTAATTAAAAATATTTTTAGAATTGGCACATTTTTTGTTGCATAGGAGGTTAAATTGAGTTTGTTTTATATTGATGAAAATATAATAAATAATGAAAATGAATTAAATTTTAATTTTGTAATTGATTATTTGGAAAAAAGATTTGAAATTAAACACAATATAGATCTTTTAGTATCTCTTATTGGCAACTCATGGTACTACTTTATTGAGGGTAACATAAATCAATCTCCAATAGAATATAATCCTGAAAAATTTCTTTGCAAATGGAAAAAATATATTGATATTGGATTAAATGAATTCAATGAAAATCCCACCTTCTGTTTAATTGCTGGATATACTTTAATGTTGCATGGTTTTTTCATAGATCCGTCTTATGAAAAAATAGGGATCAAATTATTGGAGAATTGTTCAAAATCACATGCAGACATAAACTTAATACAACTATCTAAATATTGGCTTTTTAATTATAATGCAAAAAAATATAAGTTAGATAAAAAAATTGACTTAAATAAAGTATGTGATAATCTATTTAATTCAAAAACATTATTAGATAAATATTTTATAGAGATCTTAAAAAGAAAATAAAAAATTGACCATACAAAAAAAGTAACTGCCCTATATTGGCAGTTATTTTTTTTACCAGAAGAAGATGAATAACAACTAATGAAATACAATGGTGAGAGTTTTGCTTATGATAGCCTTGGCAACCCTACAACTTACAGAAATAAAACACTTACTTGGAAATATGGCAGACAATTAGCAACCTATGATGATGTTTCATATAATTACAATACTGATGGAATAAGAACTTCTAAAACATATAACAATAAAACCACCCACTATTATCTTGATGGCACCAAAATTCTTGCTCAAGATAATGGAAACCTATTAACATTTTTGTATGGTGTTGATGGTGTAATTGGTTTCAACTATGAAGGTGTTGGTAATTTCTTTTATAAAAAGAACATATTTGGAGACATAATTGGCATATTTGACAAAAACGGACAAGAAATTGCAAAATATACTTATGATGCTTGGGGAAAACATAAAACATATGTGCTAAATGATAGTCAATACGTTGACATTTCCACTCAAACGAGTTATACTCAAGATGGATTAAATAACAAATTAATCGCTGAAATTAACCCATTTAGATACCGTGGTTACTATTATGATATTGAAACTAGTTTATATTACTTAAACAGCAGATATTATGATCCTGAGATTGGTAGATTTATCAATGCAGATGATATTTCAATTTTGGATACTACAAAAGAAGTTATTAACGGCTTAAACCTTTATGCTTATTGCTTTGATGATCCTATAAATGCATCTGATGAAAATGGCAATATTCCAAACTGGCTAAAATGGCTAATTGGTGGGATATTTATAGTTGTGGGCGTAATCGTTAGTGTTGCCACCGCCGGAGCCGGCACTCCATTTCTTGCCGCTTTAGGTTCTGCACTCTTAAATACTGCTATTCAAGTCGGAATCAGCATGGCAGTAAGTGTAGGTGTAGCTGGAATAATAAATGTCGCAAATAACAAGAATTTCTTTGATAACATCGGAAATACTCTTGCAGATGGATTTATGTGGGGCGGAATATTCGTAGGGAGTGCACAAATTTTAAGTGGTGGATTCAAAGTTGCTGCTAAAGTTATGACAAATCGCGGGCTAACAGTCGGAGCTAAATCGGGAATAAATATTGGTAAAACAGGTATTAAAATTCTCTCTCCAAATTCGCTTAATCATTTTAAAGAAGTTGGTGGAACACTTATAAAATTTGGTAAATATGCACGTATTGATGTTGGGACAAAGTTTGGATTACATTTACATACATTATTTACAAATGCAAAATGGTTACCTAGTTTAATTAAACATTTCCCTATTGGTGCAATAATAGGCGGTCTAATAGGTGGTGCAAAATAAAGGAGTTACTATGAATAATATTGAATTTTTAAAAGGATGGAAAAAGAATTTTGTTACAATTTCTTTGGAACAATATCTATTTAAAGATGAAAATGATGAAATTAATAAAATCACAAAATTAATTTCTATCTTTTCTCCATCTAAAATAAAGTTAAAATTCAACATCGAAGACAATGATCAATTTTCTAAGGAATTTTTATCCAATAAAAATTATGATTATAAAATAATTCACACAGGCAAAAGATTTTTTAGCAGAAAAAAGTATAGCTTAATAGAAATGAATTCAGATTTATTATTAGCTAATAACATAATTAGTTTGGCTGTAAAATACAAAAACACAATAGACCTAGAGTTAATCTTTGACAATCAATCGCTTGTTTTAGGTGTTTTATATGGTGATGCAGGAGAAACTCATTCTATACATTTTAATTCAGAATTCTTTAATATTGAAGAAATTAAAAATAAAATAAATAATATCTTCAATTAAACTTTTCCTTATAAAGCAACTCCAAAGCGGAGTTGCTTTATCTCTTGTCTAGAAAAATAAAATTTATCCATAAACACTGTATAATCTATTTTTGTTGATATTTTAACCCAAACGAGTTATACTGAAGATGGATTAAATAACAAATTAATCGCTGAAATTAACCCATTTAGATACCGTGGTTACTATTATGATATTGAAACTAGTTTATATTACTTAAACAGCAGATATTATGATCCTGAGATTGGTAGATTTATCAATGCAGTTTCCTAAATACAATAAAAAAAGTAACGACTATTTCGTTACTTTTTTTCTTACAAGACCTTTTTCTTTGCCGTTGTTTGATGGTGCGTAATATGTTTTGTTTTTAAGTTCATTTGGAAGATATTGTTGATAGCAATAACCGCCATAATCGTGTGGATATTTATACTTTCCTGTCCCATCATCGTTTGTGCTGGGGTGATTTTTAAGGTTGTTTGGAATTGTTATTGTTTTTGTGTTTATAACATCTTCTTTTGCCTTATTTAACGCCAAAACCACACTGTTTGACTTGCTAGCTTCACAAGCATAAATAATTGCATGAGTAAGCGGAATATTGCCTTCTGGAAGACCTAAATTTTGAATGGCATAATGTGCTGAAACTGCAAGTAACAAAGCATTTGAATCTGCCATTCCAATATCTTCGCTTGCATGAGCGATTAATCTCCTTGCCAAAATTAATGGATCAATGCCACTATCGATTAGTTTGTTTGCATAAAATATTGCAGCATCTGCATCGCTTCCCCGTATTGATTTGCAATATGCCGAAAGCATATCATAATATAAATCGTCATTCAAACTTAATTTAAAATTTTGTGCAACATTTTTAATGTCTTCTTCACTTATTTCAATTTGCTCTTCATCATAATTTGTGTTAACACAAAATTCCAAAATATTTAGTGCCTTGCGAATATCTCCGCCAGAATATTCAGCAATAAGTTTTAAGTTTGAACTGCTTATTTTTATTTTCAAATTTCCATAACCAAATTCTTTGTTTATTAATGCCCTAGATAATGCTTCAACGACATCTTGAGTTGTTAGTGGCTTAAACTCATAAACAAAACATCTTGAAACTATTGCACGAGTCATAGATGTAAAAGGATTTTCGGTTGTTGAACCAATTAAAACAATGCTACCTTCTTCTAATGCTTCAAGCAAACTATCACTTTGGGCTTTGTTCCACCTATGGCATTCATCAAGCAAAAGATAGGTTTGTTTGCCCATCATTCTTAAATTAGCCCTTGCTTCGGCAATTATTTTTACCGCATCTTCTTTTCCACTTGAAATAGCATTAAGTTTTTTGAAAATACCATCACAAGATGAAGCAATAATTTGTGCAAGTGTTGTTTTGCCTGTTCCCGGAGGTCCATAAAAAATTAAACTGTTTACTCGCTTGTTTTTTATAGCCTTAAAAAGAGGTTTATCATGACCCACAATATGTTTTTGCCCAATAAATTCGTCAATAGTTTTAGGTCGCATTCTATCGGCTAGTGGCGAAAAAGTTTTGTTATCAATAAAATTATCCATAAATATATTATATATTATTTTATTTTTTTAAGCAACAAAACAATGCTTTTTAACTTAATTTTTATGCATTCAATTTCGTGCATTTGGACTACTCTACTTTATACTCACAAAAAATATTTTTTTCAGATTTTGCTCATTTTTTGCAAAAAAAATAAGGTTTTCGCCAAAAAACCTTATTTCGCTAATCTATATATTGTGCCACAATTTTTTTAAACCACAATATATTGTGTTTTGGTTGGGGTAGCAAGATTTGAACTTACGAATGCGGGAGTCAAAGGCACAAAAATTTAACATAAAACCCTTTATTTATAAGGCTTTGCTCGATTTGGACTACTCACTGGACTACTCATTTTTTAGTTGTTTATTATAAAAAAAATAATAGTTAATTAAGTGTAAAGATTGACAAAAGTTTTTGCATATGCTAAAATAGCGGTGTCAAAGTAAATCCTGATATAAACGCCGTTATCTAGGTAAGTGCTATATGTTAGCACCGTCATCAGGTTATTGATGCCGAAAGGGATAAGTTATTGCTTATCCCTTTTTGCTTTATTTTTAATAATTTAAAATATAAACCCCACCAGGTTTACAGACGGACCACGCCAAAATTATTTAATATGTGAAACCCTTATAAATAAATGGGTTTATTGTATTAAGATGAATATGACACCAATTTTGACGCCCAAAAAATTGAAATTATTATTTATTGTTGACAATAAAAAACACACTATCAGTATGAAGTTTGACAGTGTGTTTTTTGTTTGAAAATTTTATTTTTGTAGGTTTTGTATTATTTATACTGAAGTTGACACTAATTGTTGCATAATTTATTTATTTTTTGTATAATATAAATATATGATATCTAAATAAAATTTTTTGAAAAATATTGAAAAAATATTGACAAAGTTATTTTTTTTAGTATATCATATTAAAAATTAACCTCTAATATTATCGAAGGGCTACGTGTTCACGTGGACGGTTAGTAGAAATATTGGGGGTTATTTTTTATGGTATACAAAATGAGCATATTTATTTAACCATGCTTTATTTGAATAAATAAAAACCTGCAAGCAATTTATTTGATTGTCTTTTATAGGTCTATGTGTGTTTTGTAAGCTTTTTATAGAATTAATTAAAATAAGTTTTAATCATTTAAGATTTTATTCCACCAATCATCACAAATTTTATTTGCTTCTTCAGGTGTTTTTCCTTCTTTAATCAAATCATCATATTTTGATTGCCTTGCTTCTTTTAAAATCCCCAAGTCAAAAAAATCATAATGATATTCTGGATTATAAAACTCCTCATAACTTTTGCGAATTTCTTCTGGCGCTCCGTCAAGTAAATAATACTTGTTTGTTTTTCCATCATAATAACACCACTCTTTGTGGTCTAAAAAATAAGGCCGTTCTCTTAACATAAAATTTTTCCCTTTTTTGTAGGCTTTTATTGGTTTAAATTAATTATTCTTCCGTGAAAATCACATCTAGCATCGTTTTACCGTCAAATAGTTTATAATTTTCCACAAGTTCTTCCCAAGTGTTGAAAAATACCCAGCCATCATCAAAATCAAAGCAACTTTTAGGATTGATTGCTGGAAGATATTTGCCTTGTTTATTTATTTGACGCCAAACATAATAAGTTTTGCCTTTATACCAAAATTCTGCCATTCCGTTATTTTCAAAATCATCTAACATATCTTGTAGGGTTCTATTTTGATGTCCACAAAAAAATGTTATTTTTTTGTTTAATAAATTTTTATCTATCATAAATTTCCCTTTTTAATTCTCAACCAAAGGCTTATCACCTGTTAAATATTCAAAAATTGTCATACCATCAGAAAATGTAGTTAGTAAAATTTCATCTATTGTGTCATATTCAATTAATACACTATCAGATATTGCTTCTTTCCAAATTCCATATTTACCATCAATTGGTTCAGTATAAATTTCTTCGCCAGCGTCATTAAAAAAATAACAACTGCAACCAATTCCTTTAAATTCATCATAAAATTCCTCGAAATTATCAGCAAAGTTTAATCGATTCTTAAATGGTTTATGTAAATCAAGATTCGTAATTTTCATAAAAATTTTGCTCCTTTATTTTTTTAAAAATTTCTAATTCTTCGGGGTTTGGTTCCCGTGTAATATTATTATTTAAATATTGAATATGTGGTTTGCCTTTTGGAAATTCATAATGAGAGTGTTCCCAATCCATGCGTTTATAAAATTGATTATTTTCATCATAAAAAGCTACATAAGTAATTCTCTTTTTATCCGGGGCAAAAATTATGTATATTTTTGAACCATTGCTGAATTTTGGTGCACCATTTCCTCGGACATCTGAACTTTTTATAACTTGATATCCGTCAATATTTCCTATTGTGCTATATTCAAATTTTATAATTTGTTTGTTTTTGTAATCATAATTTCTTGATGTTCCCACTATTTATTTTACTCCTTTTTAAATTTTTACGCAACTGTTCTGTTCGACTTTCAAATCTAATGATTTTTTTTCCAAATAAGTCTTCTAATTCAGGAAAGTTTTTGCCATAAACCAATAATAACTTGGGTGAAAGCCTTTTAAATAATTCTTTGACAGCATCTAGGAATGGATTTTTGTCAACTCCAATAGTAGAAATTGCAATTATTGAGTTGTAAGGCAGTCCATCAAAACACCATTCATAACTTGCAACACCAGCAGCGCCAAAAGACGAAATAACATTAATTCCATGCATCTGCCAAAAGTGTGATAGAGTTTGTTTTTTATAATGCTGAAAAATATTAAAAGCATTAGGTGCATTTAAAAACATTGAAAAGTCTGGAGATATTACACCCGCAAACTTCTTAAATAAATTTATGTATTTGTAAGGCATACTCCAAATTCTATCAAAAAAGAAGTCATTAATATAAAAATGTATAAATTTATTCTCTGGATGTTTTTCTTTTAATGCTTTATCAAATGGGATTATTTCCCCTGGCACGATTTCACAAGGTTTTATTAATGGTATGCCATACTTCCCTTGTAAAATTGAATTTTCAATTAAATCAAATTTAAAATTATCTCTTGTTTGATGCATTTTGCTCATTTAACCTCACTTTTTGCAACCTAGAGAATAATAAGGGCAGTCTAACCCAGCACATTGAATTATTTTCCTACCATATAATCTTTTAAGTTCTGCTGCTTTTTCTTTGCTCTCACAAAGCATAAATTTTTTCTTTTGTTTTCCATTTTTAAAATACAAATCATTATTCATATTTACTTTTCCCCTCCAAAAATTTTTTTATATTTAAAAAATGTTGTGTGATTTAAATTTAAAATTTTTAATGCTTGCTGCAAATTTATTTCTTTATTTTGATACCGCATTACAACTTCATTAAAATTGGTTGGCAAAATAATTTTTGGCCGACCCATGTGAACACCCTTTTCTTTTGCAATTTTTATACCTTCGGCTTGCCGTTGTTTTATGTTGTTTCGCTCTGTTTCAGCAACATATGATAATATTTGAAGCACAATGTCGCTTATAAATCTACCTGTTAAGCCTCTTTCCTTATCTCGTGTATCCAGTAACGGCATATCCAAAACAACTATATCCGCAGTTTTTGTTATCTCACGCCACTCGTCAATTATCATTTCATAATTTCTGCCAAGCCTATCAATGCTCTTGATAACTAAAATATCATGGGGCTTTAAAGAATTTTTCATTTTTAAGTAATTTTGCCGTTCAAAATTTTTCCCACTCATTTTATCTGAAAATATTCTATCAACCCCAAATTTTTTAAAAGCTTCAATTTGCCTATCCAGATTTTGGTCCGTGGTTGAAACTCGTGCATATCCAAAAATCATAGTTAACTCTCCAAACGATTAATTTTATCTTCAATATATTTTTTTATTTCGAATGGTGGTTTATAATAATTTGAGCTACCAGTAACAATAAATTTTAAAATATCATTCAACTCATTAATTGCAAGTTCTTTTTGTGATTGTTTGAGTTCTTGATTCTCTTTATGTAATTTGGTTATTTCTTTGTCAGCCCACCTTTGATATTCTTCAAGTCGGCATTGCTCCCTATAATCAAAATTCCATTTTTCTTGTTCTTCCAATTCTTTAATGCGTTTGTCTTGCTGGTTGAGTGTATCTTTAATATTAATGATTTTATTTGTTTCATTATCAATATATCTCGATGGATAATAACTGTGTCTATCAAATCTCTTTTTTTCTTCCATAATCACTCCTTTTACCAATTAACAACTTGGTTGACAATTTCCGCTTGTTCTTTACTTGTATATTTCAAATAAATCCTTGTTGTATCAATACTGCTATGTCCAAGCAAATCAGCAAGCAGTGCAATATTTTGATATTTTTTAATAAAATTTTTTGCGAAAAAGTGTCTAAACATATGTGGGTGAATTAAGCCTTTTTTAAATTCACATTCATTTTCAGCAAAATTTCTTAAACTTTTATTTATTACGCCTAGATTTTCCCACCCTACTTTTTTGCCAGACCAATGTGAAGAAATAATATAATCATCTTTGCCAATATTGTGTTTGTCTAATATTTTTATAACTTCTTGTTTGACCTGTTCAGTAAAATAGCATCTTCTTTCTTTGTTGCCTTTACCATAAAAATCAATAACGCCATTTTCAATATGTATTCTTTTGATACTTAAAGTTTCATGAATTCTCATACCAGTTGTTGCCATAATTTTGCATAATATAAACAATTTGTCTTTCTCTCGCGCTTTTAACTTGGTTATCAAAAACTCATAATCTTCCATTGATATAATATCGTCTAAAAACTGGACTTTTTGTGTGCGAACATTTGCTTTTTCCCAATCACTTAAATCAATATTGTATTTGTCTTGCAAATAATATAAATAAGCATTGATTGAGTTTACACGATTGTTTATTGAGTTTGGTTTTAATCTATCACAAATATCTTCGTAAAAATCAGTATAAGTATTAGCATTTAAAGTTTCATAATTTTTGTAGAAATATTTCAATGCTTCTATTCTACCGCAAATTGTTCTTTCACTATTTTTCTTTTTTTTACAATAATCTATAAATTCCTTTTCCTCTAATGCAAAATCTTCCATAGTCACTCCTCATATAGTTCACATTCTTCAATTAGTTCATCAACCAAAAGGTCAAAAATAAATTCTCTATCGCAAAGCAAATATTTCCAATACCGCTCGTCATACTCTCTGCCATTTTCTAGAGTGTCTATCTTCTCTATAGCTTTATATAAAAGTAAAATTAGCGTTGGCTTGCTTATTGATTTTAAATCCTTATAACATTTCATGCTATTTTTTTTGATTTCTCTTAATTCTGGCAAGCTTTCTTTGCTTTCATTTTTTAATTTTTCTTTTATTTCTTCAAAAATATCCATTCTTTACCTCACTTTAATTAACTATAATTCCATTCAAATTCAAATTCGGCGTCAATATCTTCTTCTTCACTATCAATACTGATATTGCAAAATTTGTTTTTTATATCCATTAAATCGAGTATGAAACCAGGAATAATTCTCAAATCACTTATTTTAAAATCTGAATTAAAATTAATATGCTTTGACCCTTCATAGTCTTCATAAATATCAAATTCAATTCTAGTTTTAGCAGCAATATCTTCATCAGATTCAGCTTTATCATTTGTGAATATAATGTGTAGATTATCCCTTTTGTTATCAAAATAACTTGGCTTTTTATCGTTATTAACGTCATCTATATAATAATAGCACTTAACATAAGCCTTTTTTTGCCCTTCATCAGTATTAATTTCATCACTATCAAAATTAGATTCTTCAAGGGTTTCTTCTATAAAATCTACATATTTTTCAAATAAGGTAGAAATTTTTACAGTTTCTTCAAATTTATAATCTTTTGTTTTGTGTCCGAGTAATTTCTTTAAGTTTTCTGCAAAAATTCGATATTGATTTAATGATGTTTGTTTTAAACTTTGATTGATAATATCAACAAGCTTAATAGTATATTCATTGAAATCAGAGGTTTCTATTGCTTCTGACATTAATGGTTTAATTTTTTCTTCCATTTGTTTTCTTATTGGTCCGTTCCAATTTGTCAAGTCATTACAAATCGAAACAATCATCTCTTCAAATTTTTCTCCAACTATTTTTTCAAATGCTCCATTGTTCATTTTTTCTTCAAATGTTTTTTTTATTAATTCTTTCATAATTTACTCCTTTTAATTTTTAATTATGCGCCTGTAATATTTGGCAATGGCACATAAAATTTAATATTCCAATAATATGGATTTGTGGTTGTGTTTTCTGTCTGTTCAATTACATAAGCAACATTATTTGCAATGCTAAAATAATCCATTTTAAATTGATTTTCTCCAACTTTAAACACAAGCCCTATTTCTTGTTGACCTTGATATTCGTTGTTATAAGTTGTTTGAACAGAAAAATAGCCTTCTGCGGTATATAAAATTTGATTTGTATATAAATTTACAAAAGTCATTTTTCGATAAACTGTAAAGTTATTAGCTTCTTTTTGAATGTTATTTCTCACAGTATCAGCCTTATCACATCCCACAAAAAATGTTATGGGAGCGATAATTAATATCAAAATCATTAAAATTTTTAAAATTTTTTTCATATTTTCCTCCTAATGGTGTCGTTTTATCATTTCTAAATATTTTGTTTTAGTTTTTTCTTGATTTATTTGGGTGTTGTTTTCACAAAGTTTTCTTAAAAAAAACTCAAATTGTTCGCTACTGTTTTTGGAATTTATAACATTGTCAAAGTTTTTAGACTTCTTTGCGTCAATTATTTGGTTATATTTTTTTATCTCTTTCACAAAAAAATCTTGGTCCTCACGCGTTGTTCTGTAAAAAAGCATTAAATACACTAATCGATTCCGTTCGTTAATTACAGTGCGAAGCGATAATTCTTTTTCCATACCCGCTCCTTTAACTTGATTTATAATAATAAAGTTCGGATGTTCTAACTTCTAGCACTTTTGCAAGTTCAACAACCGTGTTATACCTAGGCTCTTCGCCTTTCTCATAGCGACAAATTCTATCTCGGCCAACGCCTATCATTTCGCCCAGTTCTGCCTGGGTTAAATTAAAGTCAAGCCTCAACTTCTTTAATTTATCGCCATCAAATCTTTTGTTTGTCATCACTCCCTCCTATTTTTTTCTTTTACATTTTTCCAAATAGCACACAATATGTAATAAGGGTGATTAGTTATCCCCTCTGGGTTTATTGCTAATTGATAAAGCACTTTTTTGAGCACGTGCTCATAATCACACATTAATGCCATTTTGCCAATATCTTCACCAAATAATTTATCCTTTCCACAATGAATATATTGGGCTGTTTTAAGCCTGTCTGACATTTCAATAAAAGTATCCACAATTTCAAACATCGCTTTAATATAGGCCTGTTTTGTTTGTTCATGGGCAATTTTTATTGACATATCAAACTTGTCATCATCTGGGCTTATGTGATAGCCTTTGTCTTCTTCGATGTCGTCAAAAACCTTTTGGAAGACATCAACATAAATTTTTCGTTCACTTTCAGTTCGAATTGGAACTCTTGCACAATTAACCAGGTGTTGGCTAAAACAATTTTGATTTGTTTTTTCAGTTTTTCCTTCGTGCGTTGATATTAAATTATTATTATAATTTTTAGTCATTCTTTGAAAAGGGGATGCAAGGGGAAAAACTTGTTGATTTTGTGCACTTTGTGCACTTTGTTGACTATGTGGATAACTTTGTGTGGATAACTCTACCCTTTCTTTACTTGAACGCATATTTGAAAATTTAGCATTTCTTCGAATTTCACTTAAAGTGTTATTCTCACTGCTAATTATTTTTGCTATAACCAAACTTTCTTTATCTGTTATTTGTTCAAGGTCGCCACTTAATAGTCCAACAATGATTTGCTTGACTTTTTTGCCGTCAAGTTCTGAAAACATAAGCAAATATTTTGTGCTTATACTGATTTTTTTTGCTCTCATTGGGATTTAATTCCTTTTTTAGGATTATTTTTTTTAATTTATTTATAAAAACACGGGAAACTTGGGATTATATTTTGAAAAAAGGTTAAAATTTAAAAAAAATTTTATGTTGCCAACTAGCAACAAAATTCGCAAATTTTGTGAAACAAAATTTGCTCTATTTTTTGACAAAAGTCAAAAAATTAATTACATTTCTTAACAATATTAAGTTTTAATTTTATTTTTTATTTTTTTTAAATCGGTCGATTTTTTTTATTTTATATTGTTTGCGTAATGTAATTTATTTTTAAGGTAGCATAGGCAAAATTTTTAATATCTTTGCGTTATAATTTAAAAACACTTTTTAAATTATTTAACTAAACTTTTAAAAATTTTGCCTTATTGCTACTCTAAAAAGTGAAATTCTTTAAGCAATTAAAGAATAATTTAACTTCTACTCCGTAACTAAATCGCCATCGGTGCAATGAATGGTTACGCCTGCCTTTAATCCGCTATTTGCTGTTGTAAAGCCTTTCGCTTGCCATTCTGCTATTGTTCCTTGATAGTCAATTTCTACAGATATATTTGCCTCAAGATTTTCCGTAAACGCATCTTGAAACATAAACGATTTATCTGTAACTTTTGTCATATCAAAATTTGATAATAATAAATACTTCAAACGAGGACATATATCAAACATAAAGCCCATATCTTTCACGTTGGATGTATCAAAACTTGACAAATTTATAGTATTTAACGAAGTGCAACCATCAAACATAGAATTCATATTTGTAACATTGATTGTGTTAAAACTTGATAAATCTAATTCCTTTATGGCACTATTGCCAGCAAACATATGACTCATTGAAGTTACCATTGATGTATCAAAACTTGACAAATTCAAATTTTGTAACCCATTATGTTGAAACATCTTTTCCATCGTAACGACTTTTGAAGTATCAAAATTTGATAAATCTAATTCTGTTAAAAGAAAACATGATGAAAATGCTTCTTTCATAGTTGTTACCAACGATGTATTTAAATTTGATACATCTAACTTTGTTAATGATTGGCAATCACTAAAAGCATTTTCCAAAGAAGTTAACTCGTCAACAGTTCCGCAAATTAAGTCGCCTGCAAGGTTTTTATTTGTAACTTGCAAATGTCCGTCTGCGGTTGATATATCCCCGTCTGCAATTAATTGCTCCCATGATTTCACAAGTGTAGTCGTGCCTGTTTCATATAGTCCCGCTGACAATGTTGTTGGTTCTTCCGTTTTTCCGCTTTCTAGTTCGCTAATGCGGGCTTGCAACTGTGTTATTTGTTCTTGCAAGTTTGTTATTTGTGTGTTTAATGCGTCAATCTCTGTTTGCTTTTGATTGATTTGCTTGGTTAAACTTTGAACTAGTGTTTCAAGATTTGATTTTTCTTGAAGCAACTCATCTCTTTCACTTGTCATAGTTTGTAATGTCGTATCTAAATCTGCTATTAAAACATCTTTCTCCGCTAGTTGATTTTCCAAATCTTGTTTAGTGTTATTTAAATTTGTTATTTCACTTTCAAGATTTGCTTTTGTTTGTGTAAGTTCGTCAATATTGCCATTGGCTGTTTCGAGTTCTTCGCAAACTTGATTATATAATGTTGTTTTTGTTGCTAGTTGAGCATTAACATCGTTTAAGTTTGTTTGCAAAGTTTCTTTTTCTGTTGTTAAGGTGTTAACCTTATTTTGCAAAGTTGTAATATTATTTTCTAAATCGGTTATTTTTTCATTTGCAATTTTTAATTCGTTAGTCTTTGCTTCTAGTTTTGTATTAATTTCGGTTTTGTCGGTTTCAAGTTGTTTTATGGTGTTATCCTTTGCAACCATATCAAGACCCAAATTTAACACTTTATTCTCAAGTTCTGCTCGTTTTGTTTTAAGTTCATTGTTTTCTTCAATTACTGAAGTAACCATTTCGGTTAGATTTTTGTTTTCTTTCGATATCTTATTAAACTCCGCAATTCCATATGTAGCACCAAAAGACACACCCGCAATTAATGGATAAGCAATGAACTTATATAATAAACCATTTTTCAAAATATTTTTCTCCTTTATTTATTTAATCTTGTTGTGCCGTCGCTTAAAATTGTGATTGAAGCTGTGCTAACTGTTTCATCGGTTTTAGTGTCGTTTTTTTCTTCTTGGTTTTGGTCGTTTTTATGGAATGTGTTATTCCATGCGTCAATAATTTTATCTTTGTAAGATATACCATGAGCAACACCTGCACCAATTACCACGCAAACCGCACAGCCTATAATCCCTAAAATAATTTTTTTTGCTGTTTTCATAGTTCCCTCCTGTTTAATTTTAAATTTGATTTGTTAAAAATGTTTTGTGCATCACCTCCCTTAAAACAATTTGCAAGATTGAACTGTTATGTATATAACAAATCCAATTAATGCCAATGATAAAATCAACATAATTATTGAAAAGATTTTTAAAGTTTTTGATTTTGAACCTATGAGTTTTATGCTGGTTATAAAACTGCTTAAACTAAGGCTATATGAAACTAAAAATAAAATTATATATAGCGGTATTAAAATGATTTTGCTTAATCCCATGCCCAGTTGGCTCACAGTGTCAGCACCTGCACTTGTTTTTATTAAATCATTATTCAAACCCCAAATAACAATCGAACTTACGCTCGATATTAAATAAACTATTATTAGTTTAACTAACCTTAACCCGTCTTTCACCTTTACTCCTCTAACATAACTTTTGCGTCTTCATCAGTAAGAAAATCTTCTTTAAACACGCTTGGTTCTAATTTCTTGTCTTTGCAAGCATATAAGTTATGGAAACTTCTATCGTTATAATTAACATTTAAACAACTTGGTGTGTAGAAAGTTTTTGTTTGGGAGTTAATTATTTTTCCATCGCTTTCATTAATCTCCCGTTCTTCAACTGTGTATTTCCTAAAACCTATGCATTTTATGTAATGGTTCAGTCTTTTCATAAATAAAGCTTGCCTTTTACTACTTTTTTCTACTTTGGCTTGCAATTTTTTATAAGTTTCCGAACCTTCAACATAATCATAAATTTTATTGGTTTGTTTAATTTTTTTTGCAACAAGTTTTTTATAGAACTTATTTAAAATTACTGGTTCCATAACCCAAGTTTGGTTAAGACATAAAACAACCCGCTCAACCACCCTTCGAATGTCAATAAAACTTTTTTTCTCATCTTGTTCAGTAAGACGCCAATATCCATCTGTAAAATGTCTAATTAATCTTCCAAACAATGAAAGGTTTTTAAGTTTTTTTTCAATTTTCCCCTTTTTTGCTTCAAATTCTATTCCTATTTCATCACTAAACAAAACCGAATAGATGGGAAGTTTTTTTTCTTGAAGCAAATGGGCTTTTGTTAATCTATTTGCTTTTCTTCCTTGGTCGTCTTTACATGGCACATTAGACCATAAGCAAGGAATGGTATTTTCTTTTTGATAAAATTCATAAGCCTCAAAAACTTCGGCTTTTTCTTGCTTTTGAAAATTAGTTAACTGTTTTTCTTTTAGTCCTTTATATAGCCAATATTTGTAGGTCAATTCTTGCCAGCACATATCCGCCAACACCACCGCTTCATACAATGTTTGAGTGCTTTTGCCACACCCTGGTGGACCTTTTCGAAAGTCAACTCTCGATTTTTGATTTTTAATGTTATTATTATGCTTTTTTACAAGTGCACAATATGCCGAATATTTAATCAAATCAATTATGGTCCACGCTGTGAAAAACCCAAATGGGATTGTTACGATTATTAACGGAACTGAAACATACCAGAGCATGAAGTTGAACCCTATTGATATAAGCAAAATAAGGTCTAATATCAACATTAAAATAAATTTGTTTAAATAATGCCTCCGAGCAAACCACTTTATCCAATCTCGTTTTGGCTTTGGCTTTTTGTCGGGGTTTATAAATAATTTTTTATAAACTTTTTTTATCCAATTAAAAAACTTAAATCGCTGTTTTTTCTTTTTTTTACGCTTTAAACTCATTGTCAAATTCCATGTTTAATTAAAATTTACGCCAATTTTACGACCATTCGAAAATCAACACCAAAATCATTGTTTTTAAAACTGTTTTTAACATCAGTCTTTAATTGAATAAACTCGTCATCTTCTAATATTAAATTTGCTTGTTTTGGAAAGTCTTCATCAGAAAATGTATAAAAGTTAAACGAAACGATAGTATAAGCAGTATTAGTTTCGTCTTTTATACCGCCCAAAAAAGAAAATTTAATAGCTTCATTATTCGATTTGTTTTTAATATTTATTGTTGGACACCATACACTACCAAGAAAGCCACCATCAACCTGTCCTATCATATAGCCATAAAAATTAATACAGTAATAAAAATTTAATTTATTTATAACTTCGAAACTACCACCTTTCATCATATCCCAAACTTGACTATTATATGGGGTAATGTTTAAAGAGTCTTTCGTGCCCATCGCACCCTTATCATCAGCGTATAAATCTGGCTTGTTTACTTCATTGTTAATAACTATCCCTAATGATGTTGAATCAACTATGACACTTGTTGCATATAAATCAATGTTGCTTAAAGGAATTTTTGCGTATAAATTTCCTTCACTATCTTTCCAATTAAGAATAACTTTATTGTCTATTGCAACAGGAAGAGAATATTCTTTTTGATTAAATTTATTTAAACTCAAAGCTTGATATATCTCTCCGTCAACATAAAGATTAACGGTGTAAGTTGGAATGTTATCCGCTTCTATGGTTGAGTTAAATGGTTCTTCCACAATTTTTATTCTAAAACCATATTTTTGAATATAACTTGACCATAATTTCACGGCTTTTTCTCCGTTTTTGGTGATTAAAACAATCTTTGTGCCGTCTTTATAAAAATTTATTTTTATGTTTAATTTATCAGTTAATAAAACTGTGTTATTTGTTGAATAAAATGTGTTAATGAAGTTTGCGTTTACATATTCCAAACTTTTGTTAACATAACCGCAGTTTTTTCCGTTTATTTGAATTGTATATTTTTTTGTTTTGTCAAAACCTTCAACTGATGATGTTTTAACTTCCGCAAAATATTCATTTTCATCGGCGCCAGAATTTGTGAACAAAAGTTGTTCAACATCATATTCAAAATCGGCAACTTTCACAACATCGGTTGTATGCTGGAAGTATCCAATAACTTTACTGGTTAAATTAAACATTCGATTAACATCATAAATGCAAAATGAACCAAATAAGAAAACAGCGGCTAAAATTATAAACCCTATCCTGGTTGCATCGTTTTTAAATAATCCCATTATAGTTGCACCTCCGTTAAAACCCCATTTTTTAGCGTGAAATATGATGTGATATTCAAATCTTTAACATGACCATTTTTATTAACTCCGCCAAAGATTACTCCAACATCTTCTAAATAATCTAGGTCAAACACAATAGTATAATTTTGAGTTTTGTCTTTGAACTCATTAAAACTTGTATCGTTAATGTCAGCAAAGTGTTTTGCCTGGCTTTCGTCAAAAGTAAACTTACAGTTTTGCTCGGTTAATATAAAATAGTTTTTATCTCTAAAGTGTTCGTTTAGCAAATTATCTTGAGTTCCGCTTGTCCAGTTAGAGTTATATTGAACTTGGCCAAATATGCTATCTTTTGCTGTTTTTGCATCTTCGTTGTAGTTTGTAAATTTTGTATAGATGTAGGTGTCAAAAATATCACTTTCGATTTTTTCATATTTTTTCCCATCAAATTTATAGACATCGAAATAATCTTTGAATGGAAAGGTTAACTCATATGTTCCGCTTTTGTATGTTCCGTTATGATATACCTCAAACATTTGTTTTAAAAGCAAACTTAAACTAGATTTTTGTTTTGAAGATAGACCAAAAGCATAATTTTTTACATAAATATCTCTTCCAAGTTGCAAAGCATATGACGAACCATCTATTTCAATTTTTATACAACCATATTCTTCATATTCTTTGTTAATGGTTGCATACGATAACCCGTCACTTTCTTCATATATGCATAGTCTTTTGCTGTTAAAATTATCTTTGCCTTTACTGCCAAATATGTATGAGAATGTATATTCTTGATGCAATAAATCGCCACCCATATACAAATCAGATTTTAAATTATTAAAATCTAAAATTTGAACACCTGCACTTATTACATCTGTTGAATTGAAATCAGTATAATAATTGAATTTTAGTTCAAATAAATTGTTATATGAGTTAATTTCCATAACTGGCTTTTTACCGTTTTCATCTTCAACAAAATTGGCATAGATTGCTGAATTTGTAAACCTTTTAGGTGCAAAGTATTTTAAATATACCCACGCCCCAATAGCAGCAACACAAATTAACAAATAAATTGATATTATAACTTTTAAGATTGTTAAAATCTTGTTTGGTTTGTTTGTTGTTGTCACTCTTCTTCATCCTCCATTTTTTTATTTTTTGAAAAATATGTTAATAGTTCCATGTCGTCAAAATCAAAAAGTTTATATTCACAATCTAAAACTTGCAAAGCAAATTCTCTGGTGATTGGCAATCGTTTGCCCGCAAGGTCTAAATTGTCATAAACTTCATTAACGCATGAAGCTTGTTCACGCAGATTTGATTTGTCAAAATTCGTTTTGCCAATCTGCAAAAGATTTATAAGTGCACAATTTAGAATGTTTTCACTATAATCTTTTTTTATATCGTCAATGGTTCTTTCTTTCATCATTTCTCACCTCCCTTTTTTATAAAATAATTGGTCAATATTTCTATCGTGCAAGACCAGCACAAATGAAAAGTCCTCGGAACGATTTCCGGGGAAAGTTGAACTCTTGGAACTTTGGCTTCAATTTTTTTGCCACAGCAATTACAAAATCTTGTTTTGTCTTCTCTTAATATTCTTAATTCTCTTTTCATGGATGCACTCCTGGATTATTAATTTGGTGAGTGGGTGAACCTTGCTCGGTTCTTTTTTAGAAAAAACAAATTGAAAAAATTTGTTTAAATTATAATGCAAAAATTAAAATTAAATTTAAAACAGAAAATATGAAGATTTGAAGATTTGAACTAACCTATTTGAAAACAAAAATTAAAAACAAATGAAAATTTTTTAAAACGAAATTTTTTTAAAGGAGCAACCTTTATTTAAATATCCCACTCATAATGTGGTTGCTCTATTTTTGTTTTATCTGATTTTATTCGTTACAATAATCTTTAAATTTTTTTGTTATATATTCATCTTCGTTAATTATTAAATTCATGCCCGTTTCAAACACATCATAATAATTTTTGTTTATTTTTATAATCGTGTTACCATCTTTTAAATAAACAATTTTAAATACATCATCCAAAGCAAATCTCTTTTTTATTTCTTGATAACAGCAATTAAAATTTGAATAATCTTTCAAATCGGTTCGGTTTAATTTTCTTAATTCTTCAAACTGCTTATGCTTTTCCAGTTCCAGCGATAAGATATAAGAAATTGTAATTAAAACTAACCACATAATACTTAAAATAAGAGACAATGCTACTTCCATAAAGAACGCTCCTTTTTTGGTAATTTCTTTTCTTGTGCAAACAAAATTAAACTTTCAGCATTACAAATACTGATTTCTTTTGTTTCGCAAAAATTTTTATATTCTTTAAATAAATTTTCCATATTAAACTCCTTTTCTAAATTTGCTTCCAGCAATTTGTTTTTTAAGATTATCTAAATTTGTGTTATGTAGCATAATTGGTGCTTTTGTTGGCGATTTTATAAAATAAGCCATATAATAAGGATTTTTGGCTTGGACCTCATAAAGTTGCCAACCTTTAAATTTTTCTATTTGTTTTTTTGGTGCCAAATTAATCATGTTTACCTTCCTTTTCAAAGTCGGACTTAATTTTCAAATATTCTTCTAAATTTTGAACAGCCTCTTTGTGCTTCTCTGTTTCTTCTTGAAAATAAATGTTACTTTCAACACTAGCAAATTTGTATACCCCAGCATGAACCGAAAGGTCCAAATGCTCGATGTTGCTTTGTTCACATATTTCAGCAATCGCCTTCAAATGATTTGCTATGTCATCAATTTCAAGAACTAAATTGTTATTACTCATTTTTAGTTGCTCCTAAATTAATAATTGTTTCGTGATAAAATCCACAGCTTCTTTTTCGCTTGAAAAATCATAGTAACCTTGGTTCCAATAACCTGTGGTTTGGTCATATCCAGCACCAACAAAATAATCTGATGTTCTTTGGCCAATAATAAACAATTCACCATCAACACCATAAATCTTTTTTTTGATGTCAAATCCTTGCTTTGTTGTTTTGCTGAAATCACCTTTTATTGGTTCGCCATTATCATTAAGACCAGCCATTTTAAAAAACTCTTTTTTACTAATCAACTTATTCGTCATCGTCTGCCTCGCTGTTTGTTTCATCATTTTTCAATTCTTCACAGGAAAATTTAACCATGTATTTTTTCCCACAATGCGATAAAGTCCCATCACCGCCATCACAGCCAAAATCAATACAAGCTTCAGCTAATTCTTTCGCCTTTGAAATAATTTTTTCTAATTCGTTTTTAATGTTATTTTCCATATAAGTTGCTCCTTTTTAATTTTTTATATATAAACTGCCGTAGCAGATTTATATCTGTTTTGTTTGTAGGTTTTTTGTCTTCGCTTCGTTTTTTGTGTCAATAATTGCATAAACCAACTCTTCAATCGAACAATTCAAAACTTCTGCAAGTTTTGGAAGTTGTTCATATTTCGGTGTGCAGCCGCTATTCCATTGAGAAACAGCAGATTGAGAAACATTTAATTTTTTTGCCAATTCTGATTGTGTTATTTGTTTTTCTTTTATAATCTTGCTTAACATATTTCACCTTTTTTAATTTTTATAAGAAAATCTTATATATTGTTAGTATATTCGTCAATTTTAAAAAAGTCAACTATTTTTAAAAGAAAATCTAATATTTTTTTTATTTTTTAACTTGAATTATTAAAAAAAATAAGCGATACTTATATTAAGGGGGTAAAAAATGAAAAATAGAATCGCCGAATTAAGAAAGCAATTTGGTCTAAATCAAACTCAACTTGCTAAAAAATTGAATACAACACAAGCCAATATTTCTTCTTGGGAACATGGAAAGTGGCAACCTGATAATGAAACATTAATTAAATTATCAATTTTTTTTCACTGCACTATTGATTATTTACTTTGTAAAACCGATGTAAATACCCAACAAAAAGAACCCGAAACAATCGAGTTCAAAAAAGAAGATAACCTAACCAGTGAACAAAAAGAACTTTTGCAGTTTGTAGCACAACTTAATGATTATCAATGCAAAGTTGCAAAAGTATATTTCAAAACATTATTAAATGATTTTAAAGACGAAAACGAAATTGAAAATGAAATTGACATACAAAGGAAAAATTAATTATGACAGATATCGAATTATTAACATATATAAAAAGAAATAATTAAACGAAAAGAAACTGACGACATTATTTTGTCGATGATTTTAGCCCAAATTGGCAAAAAAGAAGTTGACAAAGAACAATTAAAAGATAGTTTTAAAGTAATACCATTCAACAATAGCATTAATGAAATAAAGGGTTATTCTACGAATAAGGAGAATGAACCCGAAATGAAATTTAAAAATATAACAATAAAAAAACACAATACTAAAAATTTATGGTATTGTAGAATTAGAATAAATGGTAAGCAAGTTTATATTTCAAGTAAAAACCAACTTGAATGTCTAAAAAAATTAAAACTTGCTTTTAAACAAAAAGAAGAAAACAAACCTATTTGCATTGAAAAATACACCTTGCAAACTTGGTTTTATGAATGGCTAGACAAATATAAAATAAAAGGGACTAAACAGGTTACAATTTCGACTATAAATGATTATAAAAAATTACAAAAACATTTTGGAGATTATGCTGACCTGGCCTTAAATAGTTTTAACAATATAGCAATTATCAACTTATTAAATAATATTCCTTATCAACGAACAAAACAAAAAATGTTTCAACTTTTAAAAACTTTATTTTGTAAAGCAAAAATAAACGGTTTAATTAAAAACGACCCAACGGTTGATTTGGAACGCCCGCAATATAAAAGCCAAGAAAAACAAATTTTAAGCGAATTTGAAGAAGACAAATTTATAAATGAATGTGCAAACAATAAATTTGGGGACTTCTTTTTAATTTGTTTATATCAAGGGTTAAGGCGTGGCGAGTGTTTGGGAATAACAAGAAAAGACATTGATTTTGACAATAAAACAATAAACATTAATAAAAGTATTAATGCTGGAACAAAAGAAACAAACACAAAAAATAAAAGCAGTATAAGACAAATACCAATTTTTGATAAAACATTATTAATACTCGAAAAGTATAAAAATTTAGATGCTGAACAAAGATTGTTTAATGTAACGCCTAATGTTGTTGAAAAATATTTTAAAATAATAACAAATAAATTAGGTGTTAATATAACATTACATTCATTAAGACATAGTTTTATTACTTCCCTTGTTGAAAAAGGAATTCCTGAACATATTATTCAAAATTTAGTCGGACATTCAAAAGATAGTAAAATAACAAAAAAAGTATATACTCATGTAAGAGAAAAAGCATTTTTAGATGCAATAAATATTATAAATAATAATGATAAAAATAAAGGCTAAAATTAGCCTTAAAAAATATGCGTTTGGACTACTCACTGGACTACTCACAAAAAATATTTTTTTCAGATTTTGCCCATTTTTTGCAAAAAAAATAAGGTTTTCGCCAAAAAACCTTATTTCGCTAATCTATATATTGTGTTACGATTTTTATAAACCACAATATATTGTGTTTTGGTTGGGGTAGCAAGATTTGAACTTACGAATGCGGGAGTCAAAGTCCCGTGCCTTACCGCTTGGCTATACCCCATTATGGTACGTCAGAAGGGATTCGAACCCCCGACCCTCGCCTTAGAAGGGCGATGCTCTATCCAACTGAGCTACTGACGCATAATCCTTGAATAGTCAAGGAAAAATTATAGACTTTTGTTTAATAAAATAGCAAGTCTTGATTTTTTTCTGTCAGCATTATTTTTGTCAATAATACCTTTGCTTTGAGCAGCATCAATAACAGAAACAACAGTTGAGTATTCTTCTTTTGCTTGATTTGGATTTTCAGCACAAAGTTTTTTGAATTTTTTGATATATGTTGCTAGTTCACTTTTTTGAACTCTGTTATTTTCTTGTTTTTTTTCGATAACTTTAACTCTTTTGATTGCTGATTTAATATTTGGCATAATTTACCCCTTTTTATAAAAGTCTTTTATAATATATCATAACAAAATGAAAAAATCAACACTTTTTGTGGTTTTTTTAAAATTTTTTGCCAATAATTTTTGTTATGAAATTTAATTCTGATTTATTATTTGAAATTTCTTCAAAACTGAAAGCGAAACAAGATGGATTTAAAAAGCAATCATTTCTGGGAAAATATGACCTTTTAAAAACCCATATTGAAATAGAAAACGAAAAGGGTGCAAAAATCTTGGGCAGAGATGTTGGAAGTTACACTTCTCTTTACACCGAAAAACTTGACCCTTATAACAGCGAAATTAAAAATTATGTTATTTATAGTTTAAGCGAAGTTATTAAAGATTATATTTTGAAAGTTAACAAAACCGCAAAAACTTTTATGGTTGTTGGTGTTGGCAACAAAAATTATGTTAGCGACAGTATTGGTCCGCAAGTTGTTAGCCAAATTATTATAACAAGACACGCAAAACTAAACAATCCAAATGTTCTTGACCCAAGGCTTAAAAGTGTTTGTGCAATAAGCCCAAGTGTTTTGGGTGTTACAGGCATTGAAACTGTTGACATAGTGTTTGGAACAGTTGAAAAAGTTAAACCTGATGTGGTTATTATTATTGATAGCATAATTTCAAACAGTTATAACTATATTGGAAAATGTTTTCAAGTTTCAACCAATGGTCTTGTTCCTGGAAGTGGAGTTTCAAATTCACAAAAAACTCTTGATGCAAACACGCTAAAAACGCCTGTAATTTCTATTGGAATTCCGCTTGTTGTGTCGTGTGCAAGCATTGTTAATGAATATTTAAAAACTGATTGCCAAGAACTTGAAGATTTAATTGTTACAAAAAAAGATATTGACATTATTGTTGAATCTTGTGCAAGCATTGTTGCAACAAGCATAAACCTTGCAATTCATAACAAAATGAGTTTTGACGAAATAATTGATTATATGAGTTAATTAAAATGTTAATTCTTCTTGAGTGTTTTTAGCGGTTAATTTTTTGCTTTCTGCATTTTGGTCGAATTTTTCAATTTCGCTTCGTGGAACATAAATAACTTTGCCATTATCAGGCTTAAAATGTTTGTTTTCAAAACTTATCCAAATAATATCTTTTCGTTTTTCTCTAATTGGCTCTGCCCCTTTGTCATCTCCGTCAGTAAAGCAAATTTTGTTAACATCTTTTCGCTTTGAAAATGCACTGCTTGCAGCATTAAAATTTGTTCCCCCGCCATAACTAAAAACGAAATTATTAATATCGCTAATTTTTTTTATGTTAACAAAACCATGAAACGAATCTGAAAAAGTGCCAACTTTTACTTTTGAATTTTTTAAAAGTGTTTTAACTTGCTTTAAAAAGGTTTTTAAAAGGTTCATATCAATAGAGCCACTAACATCTAAAATAACTTCAACTTCGGGTTGTTCGTCAAGTTCAACATCTTCTATTCTTGCCCTAAAATCGTTATATTTGTCTGAAAATTTATGTCCCCAAACTTCATTTTCTTCTTCAAGTGTTCGCTTCAAAATTTTTTTCCAACTTAAAATTGGTTTTTCTTCGCCAACATCTCCAAAAGTTGCTTTTTGAGTTTTTCCGCCTTTGCCTGCGCCCCTTTGTTTTATTTGATTAACAACATCTTCGGCTCTTCTAACTTTTTCTTTTTCGTTTTCATTAAAAGTTTTTTTATCACTTATATTTTTTTGATTTTCGTTATCATTATTTTCGCCGTTTTTTGCTTCTTCACGGGCTTTTTCCCACAAATTGTGTTGATCATGCCCTTTTGAAGAATTTTGACCATTTCCGCCACCGCTTTGATTGCCATTTTTTTGCGAATTTTTATTTTGTTTTTCTTTGTTTTGTTGCTCTTTTAAAAGTTTTTCATAAAGTTCTTCTGCATCATAATTTAGTGCATCTTCAATAACTGGTCCGTCACCAGTGTTTTCAAGCCCATCTTTTTCAAGGTTTGCATCAATAATTGCATCTGTTGCTGTGTTCCACAAATCTGCGTCTTTATCTTTTCCACGCATAATATGATTTAGTGCAATATGGCTAACTTCATGTGCCAAAACAAAAGTTTGTTGACTTTGGTTAAATTGCTTCATATAATCAACATTAATATAAATATCTTTTCCGTCAGTTGCCGCCGAATCTAAATCAAAACCAAATTTATCACGGGTTTGTTTATCACAAATTTTGTAATTCACATTATTGATAATATGACCAAAAGAAGGATACTTTCGTAGCATCATTTTTTTTATTAAGTTAAGGTCAAATTCGTTTTCCATCTTCACCTATCATTTCTTAAAATTTTTGTTCTTATTCTTTAAAGTTTTTTTCTTAAATTGCTTTTTGTTTTATATAAGTTTTAAATTTGATTAATAAAATATGTTTTTATATCATTAACAAGTTTATTTATTTTTAAATTATTGTTTGGCACAAACTTAAAATAGTGCTTGAAACTTTATTAAGATTATTGCACAAAACAACAATTTTTGTTTTTTGTGGAAGAGATACGCTTGATATTGTTTTGTATTTTAAAATTTCAACAAATTTTTGTTGTTCATATTCGTCAATCTTATCAATGTTGTTTATAACCAAAGTTTTGCTTTTGTTTTGTTCAAGGTCTATAAGCCAACTTGGTTTTTTTGGTCCATTTGCTGTTTGCACAATTCCAAGTTCTTTTGATGATATGCTTGCGTCAATTATCACTCCACTTTCTAGCATTCTATTCAAAGTTCCACAAATAATTAGTGGCGAAACTTCAAGCATTTTTAAGATTTCGGTTTTAGACAAATTGCTATGCGTTAAATTCTTGGATTTTTGCATTGTTTTTCTCCCCTTTTTTTATTGCTTTATTAACTTCTTTTTGAGAAACATATTTTGTAAAGTCAACATTGCAAAAGTCAATATTTGCCACATAACTTGTATCAGAGCCCAAATTCCCGTCATTTCCATAGCAATTTGTTGTTAAAGTATAATCTATTTTTTTGGGGTCGTAATTTTCTCCATGCACCGTTTTTTTGCCAATAATGTTAAACACTTTGCACAAAAGTTTTGCTTCTTCAATGCTTGCACATTTAATTGCAACTGGGTTTCGATTAACATCATACATATCAAGAAACTCGTCTATTGAAATTGCGTGAACGGGTTTTTTGTTTTTTTGTGGATAAGCCGCTTTAAGCCATGAAAATGGGCTGGTTGTTGTTTTTGAATTTGTGTCATCTTTATCCGTTTTTGTTGCCACTACTCTATCAACACTTTTATCACTAGGTCTGATACGGTCTTCGTCATTCGATTGATTGAGAGCATTAACTTTAGTTTTATTGCCAACATAAGGGACTATAACGCCAGCATAAGGAACTTTGTTTTTATTATCAATAATGGCATCTATTGTTGAATTTGATTTTTCAGAAGAATTTGTTGCTGAAATTTCATTAACAGTTTTATTTCGTTTGATTTTGTTTTTTTCCGCTATAAACTCGGCATCTTCAATTCCTTTTTCCGACAAAATCAACGCTCGCTCTGGGTTGTTTTTTATCCACAAAAGGTCAAAGTTTGTTAGCAGTTCATTCCCAAAATATGTTTTAACAAATCCACGCACTTTTGCAAGTTCGTTTTCTTTTGCCAAAGTTAGTGGAATTAAATTTGCAATTTTGTTTGATAAATCTATATTATTAACATAAAGTTTGTCATAAGAATGTTTAACAACATCTTCAACTGAAAGTGTTATGCTTTGAACAAAACCTGCAAAATCTGCTGTTAATTCTTCACCAATAGCCGGAATTAAAGCATTTGGATTGCCTGTTTGATATAAAACTTTGCTTGCAATTTCCCATTTTCTTGGGTCGGTAACAATTTTTGGATTTTCTTCGTCAAGAGATTGATTTAAAACACTTTCGCCACGGCTCATAATATAGGCAATAATTGCTGGGTGAATTTTTGATTGTTTTTCATAACTTCGATTAGAAACAAGTGGTTTTGTTTTTTGACGGGTAATATCAGTTGCCCAGCAAAGCCAATCTTCTTTGTCAACCTTATAGTAAATATGGCAAAATCGTCTAAATAATGCGTTGGTTATTGGATAAGCCGCCAAATTGTCGGCATTTTCATTTCCTGCTGCAATAACAACGCTGTTTTCTGGAAGTGGCCACAAGCCATCTTTTCCTGCCCTGTCAAGAACAATAGAATAAATTAAACTTTGAACAGTTGGTTTTACATTTGTAAGTTCGTCAATAAACAAAACATGGGTTCGGTTTGGTTCGTCTTTGCATTTTTTGCATAGATCAGTCCACCAAAGTGGTGGAATGTAATCACCCGTTTGCCTGTCAAGCGTTCCGTCAATTTCTTCTGGGTTCATTTGTGGACGAAGGGTTATTCGTGTTGCTGTTGGGTCTATTTGTTTAACTCTTGCAGATTTTCCAACACCACTAGGGCCATGCAAAAACACTGCCGAATTAGATTGAATATAATATTCTAAAAGTTCATCGTTTGAAAGTTCACTAAAATTAAAATTATATGGGTTTGATTTTTTCATATTATCTCCATTTGATAAAGTTCCTGTATATTCAATAGTCTTGTTAAACGCTTCATCTAAAAAATTTGGTCCTTTTGCAAAATTCCCACCATCTGGTGCTTCAAAATTAGGGTTGCCATTTGTTTTTATATTGCTAACATTAATTCCATTCAAATAACCTCTTATGGTGCTGTTTTGCCACAAATAATTAAAGTCGTCAAAATAATCACCTTTATAAAATGGCATAGCGTTTAAAACATATTCACTCATAAGTCTTATCACATCATCTTCGCCCGTTCCGTTTGGGTTTATTTCTTTTGGAAGTTTGTCGAAGTTTAAAATATTCCACTTAATAGGTTCAACATTAACCCATGCAGGGTCGTCTTCGTCCAGCGAAATCAATGTTCCGTCATTAAACGCTGTGTGATCGTAATCATCGGCATTATTTTTTAGTCTTACAAATTTTTTTGAATTTTCGTTAAAATATTCTTCGGCGAAAATTGGCTCGCCATATTTATCAAATCTGCACAAATATTTTTTGCCTGTTTTATAACTATCCATAACGCCACAACTAAATATACTTTCTAATTGTTCATTTCGTTCTTGTCCCACAAATGTTTGTGGAAATTCACCAAGCAAAATTGAAGCAGTATTATTATCATTAACTTTTATTTCAAATTTTTCTTTACATTTCAAAAACTTTTCAACACTTATGTTAATAAATGGTTTTATGCCCACATAATTGTTTACAACACCATTTGTCATGATGCCATTATCCCAATGACAAACTTGAATAACATAATCAACCCCCGTTTGTTCATCAAGTGTAAAATCTCTTAACCAGTGCACACAACCCCTATCGCTCTTTGCATTTTCAGTTTCAAAATCTTCAAGCATAACACCATTCAAAATTGCAAAATCTGATGGCTTTGTTTTTGTTTTGTCAAGATTATATTTTGTAGCAAGGCTTTTGCCCGCAATAAACACTCTATCATTTGTGTAAATCTTTCCTTGTTTTGGACTATCGCTTACTATATGTGTTGGTTCAATCAAATCTTTCAAACGAATTTTTGCCATTTGTTTCTCCTGTTAAAATTATTATAGCACATCAAAACCTTGTTTTCAATAGTTTTTTATTTTTTATTTATTAAAATAATATTAAAAATATACTTTTAAAATTAGCAAACATTAAATTGGCAAACATTTGCTAAAGAAACTTTGAAAGGTTTAAAAAATACAATAAGGCTTTTAAAAACTTTAAAATATAACAAAGTTTAATAAAAATTTGTTTTTTGCACGCAAAAAATAAAAAATTGTTTGCAAAAATTTTTTGATGTGATAAAATTAAAATATGAACAATGACACATATATCAACAAAAACTTGTTTAAATATCTTGAAAATTTTGACGAAGATTTTTCAATGAGTGATTTTACTCCCGAGGAACTTTATGAAATTTCAAAACAAAATCAAAAAGAAATTGGAAAATTTAAAAGCAATTATTTTAGCAAATATAACGATGTTAAAAGCCCAAGTTTGAAGCATCAAGATTGGTAGAAAAATAGTATAAAACAAAATAAACAACAAATTTTGATAAAAGGTTGTTTATTTTTTTGTTTTGTTGTAAAATTTTTGTATGAAAAAAATTTTTGCAACCATTTTGATAGTTTTAAGTTTGTTTGCTTTTTGTTGCTCACCAAATGCTGGCACAACAAAAGTTGCTGTTTTTGAAGAAGATAGTATCGCCACTCTTACCATATTTTCTTATAACGGACAGGGCGAAAGCAAATTTGGCATCAAAAATTTGGGACATAGTTTTTTGTGTTTAACAAACACAAGTTCAAACAATATCGTTTTGGCTGGAAAAACAGTTGAGCCAAACGAAGAAATTTATTTTGGTGCGTGGAGTTTGTCGGTTCATTTTGGAATTTGGTTCAATGTTGAAAGCAATTATATTCAATATTACAACAAATATAATGGAAGAATATCAGTCGACAAAGGAATAAACCTTGAAGAACTTGAATTAATAAGTGATTACATATTAGAAAACGACAAATGGACACCGCTTGATAATTGTAGTAAATTTGCAATAAATTTGTGGAACACTGTGGCAAAAGATAGCGAAAAATTAACACTTCATGCAATTAGCACTCCATCAAAACTTATTGAAGAACTTAAACTTTTTGAAAATTTTAAAGTTAACAAACCTATTTCAGTTTGCAACAAATGTGGTTATTTTGCAGACCTTTCAAGTGAAACTTTTGAGTTCCAAGGGGGCGAAGCGTATGCGTAGAAAAATTATTTATTATTCAATTTTATCGGTTATTGGATTACTTATGCTTTACTTTTTGTATTGTGCAATAGGTTATTGCGTTTTAGGTGCAAAATCACCAGTTTTGTATAATGGCACAAAAGCATATTTTATGGGAATGTATTTGATGGGAATAACTTATGGCGTTATATTTTTGATATTTTTGACCATAGTTATAATTCTTCTTTGCAAACGCAAAAAAATTTTAAAAATAGACCAAGAAAATAAAAAATGTTTAAATAAAACAAATTAAAAACTTTTTATTAAAAAGTTTGAAATTAATTTTATTAATAAAAAAAAAGACAATGACTAAAAAATCAAATCATTGTCTATTTTTTTGCAAACGCCAAGTTTTGCTTCGGGCTTAACTGTTTCTCCATGAAAATCACTACCCATACTTTCAAATAAACCAAATTGTTTTGCATAAGATTTAAACTTTTTTGCATTCTCTTCCGTGTGCTTTGAGTGTTCGGTTTCAAGACCGTCAAGTCCATGTTCCTTCAAAAATTCTATTGCCTTTTTGCTATCAATGCCATATTCCCTTTCAATTTCTATTGCATGAGCAAGCACAACAACCCCACCCGCATCATGAAAGGCTTTTAGCACTTCTTTGCTGTCGGCTTTCATATTATCCGATTTCAAATCGTCAAAAATGCGATAAAATCTTTCTTTGTCAACAGTGATTTTGTCTTTTATAAGAGAATAAATGTGTGGTTTTCCAATAACATTATTTTCTGAAAGCAATTTTTCACGCTCTTGCTCTGTAATTTCATAATTAAAATTATCTTTAACAAAATCAATCATCAAAAGGGCTTTTTGAAGCCTTTTTTGTTTTAGGTCGTTAATAATTTTGTTAACTTCGGCATTTTTAGGGTCAAAATCATAACACAAAAGATGAACATTTATTCCAAGTTCAGTTATCCTTGATGAAATTTCAACGCCCAAATGAAATTTTATATCTTTATCTTTCACAAGTTGTTGCATAATAATTGCACCATCAATATTATCGTGGTCGCAAATTGCAAATTCGGTTATTCCCGCTTCAATAATCTTTTTTAAAAGGTCTTTTGGAGAATATTCCCCGTCAGAAAAATTTGTGTGAATGTGCATATCTTTTTTCATGATAAAAGTATAACCTTATTATCAAAAAAAACCAAACAGATTGCATGGTTTTTTAAAATAATTTATTTTAATTTGTTTTATTCTATCTTTTAAATTCTATAACTTTTAATTTAATTTGTTTTTATTTCTATAAAATAAAATTTTATTTGCTAAAATATTTTTTTATAATGTTTGTGCAAACAAGTTTTAAATGCTCTTGCCCAAAATTCATAACAAAATGTTTTGCATTAAAAACCAGTTCTCCATTAACAAAAACAGATTTTATTTTGTTTAAATCAAAGTTTTTTAAAAAGTTATTAACATCGCAAAGCATCATGTCATTATCAATCAAAAGCAAATTTGCAAAATAGCCCACTTTAATTTCACCAAAATTTTTAAGATTTAAAATTTCTGCATTTGATTTTGTTGAACTTTCAAACAAATAATATGGAGAAAAAACATCAAGTTTGTTATAACTAATATTTTCTATGTTTTGCGATAAAAACATCTCTAACTTAAAATTGTTTTTGAAAGATGAAAGACCTATCAAATTTGTTTTTGAAAGTGCATAAATATTCGCATTTGGAAAACCAAAAAGCATATTAAAACTTGGTGAAAAAATAAGTTTTGAATTGTATGCACTTAAAATTTGATAGTCGTCTTTATCCAAAACATTAGAATTTATTATTATATTATCCGTATCAAGCAAGCCGTAATCTTCAAGCATTTTTATGTTTGTTTTTGAAAATTCGGTTTCAATTTGTCCTGCCTGTTCAATAGATTTACTACCACAAATCATAACTGGCTTATTGTATGTTTTTGAAAGTTTTATAATTTCAGAAAAATTTTCTTCTGTGTTTTCAAGCACATTTTTAAGAGCAAAAACATAATGTTCGTTTTCGCTTTCAAATTTATTTATCAAACTTTTGTCAAAAGTTTCAAAACAATTTTTATATCCAAGTTTATAAACAGCATTAATATTTGTTTCTTTTACCGCCTTTTTTAGTGCCAAATTAAAAAAGTCTTCATCACAAAAAGTTGTTATTCCATTTTTAATTAGATTTAATATTTGAAATTTATAAATAGCATATTTTTCATCATCACTTAAATTGCTGGCAAAATTAAAAAAACCTTCTTCAAATTCATCATAAGATTTTGCACAAGAATAACTTTCAAAAAAGTTTTTAATTAGGTTCGAATTTGAGTTTATAAAGCCAGAAGTTATAATATTATTTTTGCAATCAATAATCTCACTTTGCTTTAATTCAATCAAAAAATCTTGATTTTGTGCTGTTTTTTCGTTGTTTTCATAAATTTTTTCAATGATTTTATCATTAATCAAAATATGCACATCAATCAATTTGTTATTTTTGTTATCAAAAATTTTTGCATTTGTAAGTAATTTTTTCATATTATTCCTTTAAAATTTTTTTATAAATTCTTTCATTAAAAGCAACCTTTTTTATATAGTTTGTGGTTTCCAAAAATGGGCAAACATAAAAGCCGTTTTCAAATTTTAACTCATCATTTTTTTGCCAATTTTTAAGCCTATTGATGCCTGCATTATAAGCAATCAAAACAAGTTGTTTATCATCTAAAATATCAAAAAGATAACTTAAATAATTAACTCCAATTTTTATATTTTTTTGAGGGACAAAAAGGTCGTCAATTTCAATATTCATATCAAGTTTTTGTGCAACATCTTTTGCTGTTAAAAAAGTTATTTGCATAAGCCCAAAGGCATCAGCCGAACTTTTTGCATTAATGTCAAAATCACTTTCGGCTTTTATAACCGACAAAACAAAACTTTTGGTTAAATTTTGATTTTTGTTTTCAATGTTATTTAGTTCCACTTCAACAATATCAACATATTTTGTTTTGTAACTTAACCTAACATAAACAAAAAAAGCAAGCATTAAACAAACAACAAAAAGCACACAGGCACACAAAGCCACAATTTTTAATTTCTTTTTCACAATATTATTTTATGACATTTTTGTTAAAATTATTTTTGAATAAATATTTATAATTTTGCATAATTATAATCAATCTTTTGCTTCATATAAACTATTCCCTTTGCTGATATTCACCACTAATGGAACAATTAAATTAACAACATTTTGCATCTTTTCTATCAAAATCTTTTCAACAATTTCACACTCATTTGGATAAGTATCGCAAATAAGTTCGTCATGAATTTGCAAAATAAGTTTGCTTTTTAAATTTTTGGCTTTAAACTCTTTTTCAATTTCAATCATTGCAAGTTTAATTATATCTGACGAAGTTCCTTGAAGTGGCATATTAAGCGCCACTCTTTCGCCAAATTGTTTAAGATTATAATTGTGCGAATTTAATTCGTCAATCGTTCTTCGCCTGTTAAACATGGTTTTTACATAACCATTTTGTTTTGCAAATTCTATTGAACTTTCAAGATATGACTTTATTTTTGGATATGTTTCAAAATATCTTTCAATAAATTCTTTGGCTTCTTTTCGAGTTGAATGAATTGATTGGCTTAAACCATAATCTGAAATTCCATAAACAATTCCAAAATTAACGGCTTTTGCTTTTCTTCGCATTTCGGAAGTAACCAATTCAAGCGGAACACCAAAAATTTCACTTGCAGTTGTTGCGTGAATATCCAAATTTTGTTTGAACGCATTAACAAGTTTTTCGTCACCTGAAAAATGAGCCATAAGTCTTAATTCAATTTGCGAATAGTCGGCACTAATAATTTTTCCATTTTCAAACCTTGAAATAAAAATTTTTCTTAAACCCCTTCCAATTTCTTCACGAATTGGAATGTTTTGCAAATTTGGTTCGGTTGAAGATAATCTGCCAGTTGAAGTTAGCATTTGGTTGAACATTGTGTGAACTAAATGACTTTGTTTATCAATTTTTTCAAGATAACTTTCAATATAGGTTGAATTTAATTTATAAATTTTTCTATATCTTATTATCAAATCTATTATTGGGTGCACATTTGAAAGATTTTCCAAAACTTCAATGTTTGTTGAGCCTTTTTGAAGGTTTGGAAGATTAAGTTTTTCAAACAAAACAATCCCTAGTTGTTTTGGAGAATTAACATTAAATTCTTCTCCAGCCAAATTTATAATTTCATTGTTTAATTGTTTAAGTTCGTCATTATATTCTTTGTTCAAATTTTTCAAGACTTCATAATCTAGTTTAAATCCACTTGTTTCCATGTCATAAAGCACATCAATTAAAGGAAATTCAATGTTATTATATAAAAATTCCATATCAAGTTCATCAAGTTTTTTTGAAAAATTTTCATAGCACGCAAAAAGCATACTTGCACACGAACTTTCATTATAATTTTGGTCTTCGCACAATTCTTTTATGTTTTTAGAATGCCTTCTTCCGCTTTTAATCAAATAATCGGCAAGCATAACATCAAAAATTGCACCAGACAAATTTATGCCAAATTGCTTAAATAAATATTTGGACGCCTTTTTGTCAAACAAAATTTTTTTGATTTTTTCGTTTTCAATAATTGGTTTTAATTTGTTCAAAACAAATTCATAATCAAAACCATCACTTAACAAATCTTTTTTAATATTAATAATATATTCTTGATATTTACTGTTAGACAAATGCACATTTTCGTCAAAAACAATAGAAAATGGATTGTTATTTGACAAATCAATAATAAGGTTATCAAGTTCACTTTCGCTTTGAATATTAACAATTTTAGAAACTTTTTGCTCTTCAACCTTAACTTCATCTTCAAACAAATTTGGCTTATTTAAAAGCGTTTTAAATTCATATTTTTTAAAAAATTCAGCCACATCATTTTTCCATGGAAATTTTAAATTGATTGAATTTATATCAATATTAAGGTCAACATCGGTGTTAATTGTGGCAAGAGTTTTTGACAAAAAGCACATTTCTTTTTCGGTTATCAATTTTTCTTGCAACTTTCCCTTAATTTCATTAATGTTTTCATACAAGTTTTCAACAGTTTTGTATACATTAAGCAAATTTAATGCCGTTTTTTCGCCAACGCCTTTAACCCCAGGAATATTGTCAGAACTATCACCCATCAATGCTTTAAGGTCAACAATTTGTTTTGGTTCAAGCCCATAAACTTCTTTTAAATGTTCGGCATCAAATTTTTCAATATCGCTAATTCCTTTTCGTGTTAGCCAAACTTCGGTGTTGCTAGAAATTAATTGCAAACTGTCTTTATCGCCTGTTAAAATATAATTTTGTGTGGTTTTGTTTTTTGCAAGAGTTCCAATAATATCATCGGCTTCAAAACCCTCTTTTTCTAATATTGGAATTTCCATAAGCCTTAACATTTCTTTTAAAATTGGCATTTGTGGCAAAAGTTCATCAGGCATTCCTTTTCTTCCTGCCTTATAATCTTCAAACATATTGTGCCTAAATGTTTTGGCGTGCACATCAAAAGCCACCAAAATCTTCTTTGGGTTATTTTCAGTTATTAATTTTGCCAAAATATTGCAAAAACCATAAACTGCATTTGAATAAACACCTTCTTTGTTTGTTAAAAGAGGAAGTGCATAAAACGCTCGATTAATCAAACTATTGCCGTCAATAATAAAAAATTTATCCATAAATTAATTATAACCTTTTTTGGAAAATTTTTCTACTAAAATTTATTATTTGATAATTTTATTTCATTGTTAGTTTGTTTTTAAAAAAGTCCCCAATTTTGACACCAAATTTGACACCAAATTTTTTCTTAATTTTAAATTTGCTATAAATTTTACTAAATTTTAAAAATTGTAATCTAAAATTTTATTAAACCACGCTTCCCCTTTATTTATAAGGGTTTGAGCATAAAAAAACCACAGAAGTTGAGACTTGAGTGGTTGGTGGTTGGGGGCGAGTGCGTTAAAAAAAGTTGCCAGTGGCAAGTTTTTAGCAAACGAGCGGGAGCAACTTGTTTGCGGTCCGGCTCCGACAGGAAGGGATGCAATCCATCCCCTAAAACAAAATATATTTTATAAAAACACAAATAAAAAACCACAGAAGTTGGGGTTCTGTGGTTGGTGGTTGGGGATGGATTCGAACCATCGAAGACGAAAGTCGACGGATTTACAGTCCGTTGCATTTGGCCGCTCTGCAACCCAACCATATTTTAAAAAAATGTTTTAAAAATATATAAAACAAATTTCTAAAATGTGGAGCTGGTGAATGGAATCGAACCATCAACCTGCTGATTACAAGTCAGCTGCTCTGCCAATTGAGCCACACCAGCATATTAAATTTTCTATTGCTTTTTTAAAGCAACGATTAAAGTATACTAAACTAACACAACTTTGTCAACAAAAAAATTAAAAATTTTTAAATTTTTTTTATTTATTTTGTTTTGGAAATTTTTTTGCTTTGCTATTGCAAAAAATGTTGAAATATAATATAATTTGTATATGAAAAAATTTTTTAATATTTTGTTATCTTTATTAACTATGGCTTTGTGTGGTTTTTACATATACACTAAAATAACTGGTGCAATCCCACTTGGTGATTTTGGAACTTTTATTATTAATTATGGAAGTTTAATTTTGCTTGGATTGTTCACTTTTAACAACTTGCTTTCAAAAGTTACTAGTGTTTTGTTTATTTTGTTTGTTATTGCCGTTATTGTGCTAATTATTTTGTTTGTAAATCCAAGTTTAATAACAAATTTATTTACAAAATAAATTAATTGTTTTTAATATTAAATCAAATCTTTTATAAAATATGTTTAAATTAAAGCAAAAAAGCGTTAAATTAAGGTAATTTTATTTTAATATCAAATATTATAACAAATCAAAAAAACAACCATTTTGGTTGTTTTTTTTGATTAAATAATAAAGGTTAAACATTTGTAAATTTGCTTTTATTATCGTTTGTTTTGTCTAAAATCATTTTTAAACTATTTTTGAGTTTTATCTTTATTTTCTTTATTCTCTTTATTCTCTTTTGTGCTTGATTTTGTTTTTGCTGTTTCAACAGTTTCTTGCAAACTTGCAACTAAACTTGTTAAATTAGATAAATCGCTTGGAATAATCAATTTTGTGCTGTTTCCATCAGCAACTTTCTTTAACGCTTCATATCCTTCAAGAGTTAAATATGCTTTGTCAGGTTTGGCTTCAATAATTTTTTGAATTGCCATAGCCTTACCTTCTGCTTCGGCAATTAAAGATGCTTTTGTTGCTTCTGCACGCAAAATTGCGGCTTCTTTTTCACCTTCGGCAATAAGAATATTACTTCTCTTTTCACCTTCGGCAAGTAAGATTGCTTCCCTTCGTTCACGCTCTGCACGCATTTGTTTTTCCATGGCTTCACGAATAGCTCTTGGAGGATCAATATTTTTAAGTTCAACACGATTAATTTTTATTCCCCATGGGTCGGTTGCTTCGTCCAAAATTTTTCGCATTTTGCCATTAACCGTATCCCGACTGGTTAAAGTTTCGTCAAGTTCAAGTTCACCAACAATATTTCTTAATGTGGTTGCTGTTAAATTTTCAATAGCTGAAACTGGGCGTTCAACACCATAACTATAAAGTTTTGGGTCGGTTATTTGATAATATACAACTGTATCAATTTGCATTGTAACATTATCTTTTGTAATTATTGGTTGAGGTGGAAAATCTGCAACCTTTTCTTTTAAACTAATTTCTGGACCACACCTATCAATAAAAGGCACAATCAAATGAATGCCTGTTGACAAAGTTTTGTTATACTTTCCAAGCCTTTCAACAACTCGTGCGGTTGATTGTTTAACAATTCTTACGCAAGAGCCTAAAATTATAAGCACAACAACACCTAAAACCAAAAATACTATTCCTGCTGGTGACATAAAATTTCTCCTTTATTTTTTATTTTATTTTTTTTATAAGTTTATTTTTTATTCTTTTATTTCTTCAATTTTTTGTTCGTTTGTTTCTTTTAAATTATCTTTTTGTTCAACTTTTTTTACAATAAGTTTATTTCCTTCAATCTTTTTGATTTCAACCAAACTTTCTTGACTGATTGGCTCGTTATTTTCACTAACAGCACTCCAAACAACGCCGTTAATTTTAACACTACCCATATCATCTTCGGAAATATTTGATAAAAGTTTTGTTTTTGTTCCAATCAATAGGTCGGTGTTAGTTTTGTCTTTGTTTTTGTTTAAATACTTTAATGTAATTTTTCTTAAACCAAGCAAACAACTAATAGACACAATAATCATAACAACAATTTGTATTTCATATCCAACGCCACAAGCCGCTAAAATCATAGCAACCAAAGCACCGATGCTCAACCAAACAGACACAAGTTCCATTGTTAAAAACTCAACAATCAGTGTTACTGCCACAACGCCAAGCCAAATATAAAGCCACAACATAATATTTTTCTCCTTTATAATTTTATATGTTTAATGTTTTTTTAAAATGCAATTTTTTCTTCAACAAAGTTTTTAACATCATCAAGGTTAAGAGTAATTTGCTCCATGCTATCTCTAAACCTAATTGTTACTGTGTTATTATTTAGTGTGTTATCATCAACAGTTAAGCAGAAAGGAGTTCCAATTTCATCATGTCTTCGATATCTTTTTCCAATAGAACCACTGTCGTCATAATCGCAATTAAAATATTTTGAAAGTTTTTCAAAAATTTCTTGTGCTTTTTGAGAATGCTCTTTTTTCATAAGTGGAAGAATTGCAAGTTTATAGCAAGAAATTGCAGGGTGAAGTTTTAACACAACACGAGTTTCATTTTCAAGTTTTTCTTCATTATATGCTTCACACAAAGTTGCAAGCATAAGTCTGTCAGCACCAATAGAATATTCAACAACAAAAGGCACAAATTTTTCGTTAGTGATAGGGTCCATATAAAGCATACTTTTGCCACTAAATTCCTGATGACGAGAAAGGTCATAATTTGTTCGGTTGTGAATGCCGTTAAGTTCTTCCCAGCCCATTGGATAGTGAAATTGAATATCGCATGCACATTTTGCATAATGAGCAAGTTTGTCGTGGTCTTTATATCTTAAATGTTCTTTGTCAAATCCAAGCCTTAACAAAAAGTTTAATGCTTTTTTCTTATATTCTTCATAAAATTCAACATCTTGCCCTTCTTTGCAAAATTGTTGATGCTCCATTTGTTCAAACTCTATGGTTCTAAAAATAAAGTTTCCAGGAGTTATTTCGTTTCTAAACGCTTTTCCAATTTGAGCAATAGAGAAAGGAACTTTTGCACGCATTGAGCGTTGAACATTCAAAAAGTTTACAAACTCACCTTGTGCCGTTTCTGGACGCAAATAAATCGTGTCTTGATTTCCACCAATAACTCCACGAGAAGTTTCAAACATAAGTTTAAATTGTCTAATTGGTGTAAAATTATGTTTCCCACAAACTGGACAGTTAATTTTATGTTCTGAAATAAATGCTTCCATTTCTTCATTTGTCATTTTATCTGGGCAAACATTTTCTATTTTGTGTTTTTCACAATATGCCTCTATCAAATTGTCGGCTCTATGTCTTGTTTTGCATTCTTTGCAGTCCATTTTAGGGTCTGAAAAACTTGTTGTGTGCCCACTTGCGTCCCACACCCTAGAATTCATTAAAATTGCCGCATCAACACCATAAGCATTTCGATTTTCTTGCACAAACATTTTCCACCATGCTTTTTTGATGTTGTTTTTTATTTCAACACCAACAGGACCATAGTCCCAAGTGTTGCCCATTCCACCATAAATTTCACTTCCTGCAAAAATAATGCCACGATTTTTGCACAAATTAACTATTTTATCCATTGTTGGATTGTTTTCCATATCTATTAAATTTCCGTCCTTTTGATAATATATTAATATTATAAATATAAAAATAAATTAAGTCAATCAAATAATAATATAAACAATTATTTTTAGCAAAACCTATTGAAAATTAAATAATAATATGTTATATTTTTGTTATGAAAAAAAATATTGTTGTTGCAATTTGTTATGATTATGATAAAACATTAGCACCAAAAGGTTCAAGTTTTGATTATGGTTTTTTTGAAAAAATTGGCACTAATGCAAAAGAATTTTGGAATGAAGTTGAATCATTAAGAGCCTTAAAAACGCTTGATGATGTTTTGTCATATATGTATTATGCTGTTTTAAAAGCAAAACAAAATGGGATTGATTTGACCAAAAAAGACTTTGAAGATTTTGCAAAAAATGCTATTTATTATAAAGGTGTTGAAACTTGGTTTGAAAGAGTAAATAGTTATGCAAAAAAATTAGGAATTGTTTGCGAACATTATGTTATAAGTTCTGGGCTTAAAGAATTTATTTCCAAAACAAGCATTGCAAAAAACTTTAAAAAAATTTACGCTTCAACCTATATTTATGACGAACAAAACCACCCAATTTGGCCCGCTTATGCAATTAATTACACAAACAAAACACAATATTTGTATAGAATAAAAAAGAATTGTTTGAAAGAAAACGACCACACAGTTAATGAAAAATTAATTAAACATGGTTCACGAATTCCATTTCAAAACATGATTTATATTGGAGATAGTGAAACTGATATTCCTTGCATGAGTATAGTTGTTAAAAATGGCGGGACTTCTATTGGTGTTTATGAAGACCTGCCAGTTAAAAAAGAATTAATGTTACATTTGTTTAAAAACAACAGAATTAACAATTACTGTTATGCTGATTATTCTGAAAACAGCGAACTTGAAAAAACGGTTTTTAAAACTCTTGATAAAATTTATCAAAAAAATTGTAACAAAGAAAATAATTTGGAATTTTAATTTCCTAAAATATTAAGTTTATAACCTTCATAACTTTGTTTATAAACTTGCAAAACTGAAGTTGGAACAAAAATTTGAGCCATATTGTTTATATTCTCAAAAGTTTTGTCTGATGCTAGTGGAACAAAAAAACTATTAAATGTTATTTTGTTTAACGATGATGCCCCGTCAAAAACATTGTTTCCAAGTGATGTTATTGAATATGGCAAAACGATTGAAGATAAAAGTGTGTTATCTTTAAAAACTCCATTTCCTATTTTTGTTATTTTTTCAATTTTGTTAAAATCGGTTAAATCCAAATTTCTAATATTACCTTCAAATTTTGTTAATTCACCATTTGTTATATTAATCAAAACTGATTGATTTGCAAATTGTGGATTTTTTGTTATAAATTCAGTTTTTGTATTATCGTTTAAAAAAACTGCAATCAAATTTGAACTTTTTCCGCCTTCAATGCTTGAAAATGCTTTTGTGGAAACATTCAAATCGTTTGAACTTTTAACAACAAACCATCTTAAATTTGGACAATCAACAAAACTGTTGTCTTCACAACTTTTTAAACTTTCAAAATAAGCCGTTCTTAAATTTGTGCACCCAAAAAATGCACTTGTTTTTATTTCAACATCATTTTGTTCAAATCTAACATCTGTTAAACTTGCGCAATGCCTAAATGCTTGATTTTCGACAACTGCCAAATTTTTTGTAAATTCGGCATCTAACAAACTTGAACAACCATAAAAACCATTTTCACCAATGCTTTCTGCATTTTTGTCAAGCACAACTTTAATCAAATTTGAACATTCATAAAAGGCTTTTTTCCCAACAACTTTTGCGTTTGGACATTCCACAAAAGCAAGGTTTTTTAGCCCAGAAAACATTTCGTCATTAATGCTTTTTATCTCGGGAAAATCAACAACTTTAAGGTTTTCTAATGAACTTAAATTTGAGTTTATTTGAGTTAGCGTTGAATAAACATAAGAAGTTGATAGGGCAAGATTTTCAATGTTACTTGAAGTTATTTCAACAATTTGTTTTAAATTTGTTATATAAGGAAGCGTTGAATAATTTTGCCTAACAAAACTTAACATTGATTTTGAAAGATAAATTTCGGTTGAAGAGTTTTGTTGAAAAGTGCTTGCAAAAAGTGAGATATTCAAATCATTTTTTATTGCAATAAATTCAAGATTTGTTAAGTTAGAAAAAGCGTTTTCATTGAAATAAATATAACTTGCTGGAACAATTATTTTTTTCAAATTTGCATTTTCAAAAGCGTTTTCATTAATTCCCAAAACATAATCATTTCCAACATATTTTGGCAAAATCAAAGTTTCGTCTTTCCTTGTGCATTTTGTTATAAATCCATTTTGGCAATAAAAGCCATTTTCATATTGATTAGCACTTAAATTAAAATATCCACGCAAAGAATCAATATCACTTTGTTTTTGCGACAAATTTGTTTGAATTGCCTCAAAAATAATTTTTAAAGTAACATCTTCACCAATTTGAACATTGTCGCCATTGCTGTTTAGTGTGTCTAGTTGTTTTATTGAATTTGGAACAATTAATTTTTCAATAAATAAATAACTATTATTTTTTGAAGCAATTTTCAAATTTTCACTGTTTGCAGTTAAATAAAAAGCATTATCTTGCTGTGAAAAAGTCCAGTTATAGTCGTCCCCCGCATAACAAACAAGGTCTTTTATTCCAAAGTTAAGTTGGCTTACAAAACTTAAAACACGATTGTCGTTGCTATCGCTTTCAAAAACAATTTTTGCCCTTAAAAAAGCATTTTCACTTTGTGAATCTAAACTCACTCTAACTGGTCTTGCCAAAATATCGTCATTTGGGGATAGAGCCAGTTTATTCATTGAAAGTTCAAGTTTGTTTGAAGTTGAATTTAACTTTACATCATAATATTTTATATCATCTTTTTTTAGAATAAAATAAATTGCCAAAAAAGCACCAATCGCAATAAGCAAACAAAGTGCAATTATCAAAACAACCTTTTTTACATTACTTTTTTCTTTTCTCATTAGTTTTATTATGTGCTAATTTTAAAAAATTGTCAAATAAATATATATAATTTAAAAAATCTATGAAATATAAAAAAGAACAATAATAAAACAGCATTATTGTTCTTTTAAAATAAGTTTAACTTTTAAAAACTTGTGATATAAAATTTTAACAAGTTAAATATTTTCTTTAGTAAGTTGTTCCACACCAATAATTTGGTATCACGGTTTTTACATTCTTTCTATTGTGTTTATAACAAGCAAATTTAAACTTTGTTTCAAAATTTTTAAACTTAATTCTATTAAACTTATCCAGCCATTCAAATATTCTTTGTTTTCTTCGCTTAACAATCTGTTATTTTCATAAAACAAATTTAGTTTTAAACACAAATCAAAAATATAATCGGCAATAATGCTTGGTTTTCGTTCAATAAAAGCACGGGAAAAACTTGGTGCAAAGTTCAAAATTTTTAGTTTAATATCCCTTTCAAATTTGTTTTTGCTTGGTTTTTCAAAAGAGTTTTTGCTTGCTTCAAACTTTTTCAAAATTTTGTTAAATCTGCAATAAGAATACAAAACATAAGGACCTGTTTTTCCTTCAAGTTTAGAGAATTTTTCAAGGTCAAAAATATAATCTTTTTCATAATTGTTTTGAAGGTCGGCAAATTTGATAACAGAATTTACAATTTCATCAATATCACTTTCATTTTCAAGGTCCATTTGTTTGTTTTTTAAAAGCAAATCTTTAACTTCACAAAATAAACTATCCAAACTTGGCGACTTTCCTTCCCTTGTTTTATAAGGTTTTCCGTCAATGCCATTAACTGTTCCAAAGCCATGAAATTCAAGTTTGTTTTCGTCAATAATATTAGCCTTATCTACTGCCCTAAAAAATTGTGTATAATGAAGGTCTTGACGAATATCGGCAAAATAAACAATATGGTCGGGATTAAAATCATTCACTCTTTCCAAAACCGTTGCCATATCAGTTGTTCCATAAAGATATGCCCCATTTGATTTTTGAAAAATTAGTGGTGGCAATTCTTTTTTGTCGGTTTCTTTTGAAATATCAATAACTTTTGCTCCGTTACTAGAAATAAGCAGGTTTTTTTCATTTAAAATTTTTGTTAATTTTGGAATATAATTATAACTATCGCTTTCGCCATAATAATAATCAAAGTTCACATCTAAATATTTATAAATTCGTTTTATATCATTTCCCGAAATATCACGAATTATTTTAAAATATTCAAGGTATTCTTTGTTTCCTTCTTGTAATTGCTTTGTAATTTCGGCACAAGTTTTGTTCAAATTTTCGTCAACTTTTATTCTTGCGTTAATGTTTGGATAAATTTCATTTAACAAACTTAAAGTTATATCTTCTTTTTTTATATTTCTTTCTTTAAGACCATAAATAACTTCGCCAATTTGAAGACCAAAATCACCATAGTGCACATCACTTAATGTTTTATGCCCAGCAAAAGCAACAATCCTTTTCACACTTTCGCCTATAATTGGGCTTCGTAAATGCCCAACGTGCAAAGGTTTTGCAATGTTTGGACCACCATAATCAAAAAAGAATAATTCAGGTTTTTTTGGCATTTTTACGCCAAATTTTTCATCACTATTCACATAATTTAGTTGAAGATTCAAAAAACTTTCACTTAAAACAAAATTAATAAAACCATTTTTGCAAGAAATTTGTTCAAAACAATCTTTTGCCGTTTGATTTTCATTCAAACTTTCAACAATTTTTTCGGCAATTTGAATTGGAGATTTGTGCAAAGTTTTTGCAAGCAAAAAGCAATCATCACACTGATAATCAACATTTGCTTGCGTTGATATATGCACATTTGGCAAAAAATCGGTGTCAAAAGTTTGTTTTATGTGCTGTTTTATAAGGTTTTGAATAGTTTGTTCAATCATTTTTATGTCCTTTTATTCTTTTTTATCGTCATCATATTTAAGCCCCAATTCTTTCAAGGTTTTTTCGTCAATCTTGGTTGGAGCATTCATAAGCAAATCACGCCCGTTTTTGTTCATAGGAAAAGCAATAATTTCTCTTATAGTGTCTTGTTTCATAATTGGCATAATCATTCGGTCAAATCCAAGAGCCCCGCCAGCATGGGGAGGAGCACCAAAACTGAAAGCATTGAATAATGCCCTAAATTTTGTTTCAACAGTTTCACGATTATATCCTGCAATTTCAAAGGCTTTTACCATAACATTTTGGTCGTGGTTTCTAACTGCCCCGCTTAACATTTCATAGCCGTTGCACACCAAATCATATTGATAAGCAACAATATCAAGTGGCTTTTTGTTAAGCAAACTATCAAGTCCGCCTTGTGGCATAGAAAATGGATTGTGAGAAAAATCAATTTTGTTTTCTTCTTCATTAAATTCATAGAATGGAAAATCAACAATCCAGCAGAACACAACTTTATTTTTATCAATCAAGTTTAGTTCTTCACCCATAGTGTTTCGCAAAACATTTGCAAGGTTCAACACTTTTGTTTTTTCATCTGCAACAAAGCAAATGCTTTCGCCTTCTTGCAAATCACAAAGTTTAATTAATTCTTCTTTCTTTTCTTCCGTGATAAATTTTGAAATTGAGCCAACAAAATTGTTATCAACAAGTTTAAGCCAAGCAACGCCTTTACCTTCGTTTGCAACAATAATGTTTGATAATTCGTCATAAAATTTTCTTGACTTATCTTTGCAATTTGCCTTAATTCCTTTAACAACTTTACCTTTAAAAGCGTTAAAATCAATATCTGCAAAAAAGTTTGTAAAATCTTTTACAATAAGTGGATTTCTCAAATCTGGTTTATCCGAACAATAATCTCTTATTGCGTCAACATATTTTATTTGTCTGTAAGGTGGCTTTGAAATGTCAAAATCAGTAAATTCATTATAAATTGAATAAGAAATATCTTCGGCAACTTCAAAAACATCTTCTTGTGTTGCAAAACTCATTTCAAAGTCTATTTGATAAAACTCACCAGGTGTTCGGTCTGCCCTTGCGGCTTCGTTCCTAAAACAAGGTGCAATTTGATAATATTTGTCAAAGCCCGAAACCATCAAAAGTTGTTTGTATTGTTGTGGTGCTTGTGGAAGAGCATAAAATTCGCCTTTTGAAAGCACTGTTGGAACAATAAAATCTCTTGCTCCCTCTGGGCTTGAACTTGTAAGAATTGGAGTTTGCACTTCAACAAAACCTTTGTCGCTCATTCGGTTTCTAACAAATCTTAAAATTTCGGCTCTTTTCACAATTCGGTCATGAAGTTCTTTGTTTCTTAAATCTAAAAACCTATATTTAAGCCTTAAATCTTCTTTTGTGTTTGGTGCGTCATTAATTTCAAATGGAAGCAAACTTTCGCATTTTCCAAGAAGTGTTAAAGTTTTAACTTCAACTTCAATATCTCCTGTTTCCATTTTTGGATTTTTGCTTTGTCTTTCCAAAACTGTTCCACTAACAGTTATTGTGCTTTCTTTGGTTATTCCATTAAGCAAATTTTCATCTTTAATAATAAGTTGTGTAATTCCATAATGGTCGCGAAGAGTAACAAAAGTGATAGAACCAAGTTTTCGGATTGTGTCAACAAAACCCGCAAGCCTAACTTCTTTTCCTTTGTCTTCAAGTCTTAATTCTTGACAATTATGAGTTCGATATATATTTTCTTTCATTTTTATCTCCTGTTTATCTCTTTGATTTTTTTATTATACTACCTTATCAAAATTTTTTCAAACAATTAGCAAAAGTTGCAAAAAAAATTAAAAATAATTTTTGAACAAAATTAAACAACATTAAAAAATTTGTTGAAATTGAAAAAAACTATTATTTTTTGCTTTACTTAAATTTAAAATTTGATTAAAATGATTTTAGAAATTTTTTAAAGGAGAAAAATTATGAAAAAATTTTTAGCAGGCTTAATTTCATTAGTTCTTGTTGTTGGAATTGGCGTTGGAGCATACTTTTTGTTCTTCAAAAAAGCACCAAGTGAAGAAACAAGTGTTATGACTATGAGCGTTAACCCAGAAGTTCAATTTATTTTGGACCAAAACAACAATGTAATGAATGTTACAGCCGTAAATGAAGATGGCGTTAATTTAACAACACAAGTAAATTTTGTTGGAATGAAAGCCGAAGATTGTGCAAAACTTTTTGTTGAAATTTCAAGTCAAATGGGAAAAGTATCTTTTGATGCAACCGCAACTGCTGGTGAAGACAAAAGCGTAAAAATCTACATTTCTTGCGATGATTCAATCAAAAACAGCGACACAATCAAAAATTTGCAACAAAATGTTCAAAATTCTGTTAATACATATTTTAAAGAAAACGGAATTATTAATGGTGCAAAAGTAGTTTTGGAAGACATGAGTGCAGCACTTGCAAAATTTGGCAGTCAAATTGAAGAATTTACTGGCACAACTTTTGAAGAAGCAATGGCTTATGCAAAAGAAATCAGCAATGAATTTGAAGATATTAGTTATAGCGTTAGACAAAATGTTCAAACTGTTGTTAACTCACTAAAAGACACTTTTGAAACAGCAAATAAACTTTTGATTTCTACTATCAATGAAACACAAACACAAATTGCAGATTTGCAAAAACGACTTAACGATTCAGAATTACTTCCTGAAGCCGTTAAAAAAGAAATTAACAACCAAATTGCAGAACTTCAAAAAACACTAAACACAAAACAAGCAGAATATAAAACAAAACTTGAAGAACTTCAAAAACAAATTGATGAAAAAATTAAAGAATTTCAACAACAATGCAAAGAAGCATTAGAAACTGTTAAATCTGAAATTAATAAACAAATTGAAGCGGGCAAAGAATTAATCAACAGCCATAAAGAAGAATTTGAAGCAAAAACAGAAGCACAAAAAAATGCTATAATTGCTGCTATTGAAGCATATCAAAATTCACTTGCAAACGCTAATGCTTAATTTTTATTAAAAAACCAAAAAATCTCAACAAATTGTTGAGATTTTTTTTAACACTTTTACAAAAGTTAATCAATAATTTCTTCAATCACTCCCCCACCAAGGCAAACATCGCCATCATAAAACACAACAAATTGCCCCGGAGTTATTGCTCGTTGTTTTTGTTTGAACAAAACCTTAACATGACCATTTTCCAAAATTTCAACGCTAACGGCTTGGTCTGGCTGACGATATCTAAACTTTGCATTGCAATCAAATTTGTTTTTGCTTGGTTTTTCTGGTATCCAATTAATTTTGTAACTTATAAGCCCACTTGAAAACAAACAGTCTTCTTCGCCTTGCGAAACAATAAGACGATTATTTTCCAAATCTTTTTTAACAACAAAATAAGGTTTTCCATTTCCGTCATTTCGCCCACCAATGTTTAAGCCTTTTCGTTGCCCAATAGTGTAATATGCAAGCCCAATGTGTTTTCCCAAAAGTCTTCCATCAGTTGAAACAATTTCACCCTCTTTTGTGGCAATATAATTTTTTAAAAAGTTTCTAAAATTTCTTTCTCCAATAAAACAAATGCCTGTGCTGTCTTTCTTTTTTGCATTTACAAAACCATATTTGTCAGCAATTTCCCTAACTTTTGGTTTTTCAATGTCAGAAAGTGGAAACAAAACTTTTTCAAGTTGATTTTGACTTAATTGATTTAAAAAATATGATTGGTCTTTGTTCAAGTCTTTGGCTTTAAGCAAATAGGTTTTTCCATTTTTATGCTCGGTTTTTGCATAATGACCTGTTGCAATAAAATCTGCACCGATGCTTTTTGCAAATTCCAAAAATGGACCGAATTTTATCTCTCTGTTACACAAAACATCAGGATTTGGAGTTCGACCTTTTTTGTATTCTTCCAAAAAGTCTTCAAAAACATTGTTATAATATTCTTTTGAATAATTAACTGTATAATAAGGAATGCCAATTTTTGTGCAAACTCTTTTAACATCATAATAATCTTCTTCGGCAGTGCAAACACCATCATCTGATGTTTCTTCCCAGTTTTTCATAAACACGCCCACAACATTATAGCCTTGTTCTTTCAACAATAACGCTGCAACCGAACTATCAACTCCACCGCTCATTCCGCAAACAACTGTTAACATACACAAATCACTCCATCATTAAAAATTTCTTTAATTTTGCAATTTATTATGTCATTAATTTTAATATTTTCATCAAAATCAACATAACACTTAACAAAATACTCACTATGCCCAACAAAATATTTTTTATTATTAATATCAACCATTTCTTCAATCAAAACATTTTGGCAAATGTTATTAGATTTTAATTTTTCAATATATCTTTCATTTTGCTTTTTGGCTTCTTCATTAACTAATTTTTCACGCTGTTTTTTAACCGAATTTAAAACTTGTGGCATCAAACTTGCTTTTGTTCCTTCTCGTTTTGAATAAGGAAAACAATGCACCATAAAAAACTCTGCCTTTTTTATTGTGTCAATACTCTCTAAAAGGTCTTGTTCGGTTTCGGTTGGAAAGCCAACGATAAGGTCAGTTGTGATTGATGCAAAAGGAAAATAAAGTTTAATTAATTTAACTTTTTCAAGATATTCTTCTTTTGAATAATGTCTGTTCATTTCTTTCAAAACTTTGGTGCTTCCACTTTGAAGGCTTAAATGGAAATGCGGACAAAAGTTTTTGATTTTAGAAAGTCTTTGCAAAAAATTTGTTGTTATAACATTAACTTCCAAACTTCCAAATCTAATTCGGCTTTTAATATCTTTCAAACTTTCCAAAAGTTCAATCAAACTTGGCTTAAAATCACTTAAATTTATGCCTGTCAAAACAATTTCGTGGCAATCTTTGCTTAATCTTTCCGCTTCCGCCCTTACGCTTTCAATGCTACGGCTTCTGCTCCTTCCCCTAACAAAAGGAATTATGCAATAAGAACAAAAATTATTGCAACCATCTTGCACTTTCAAATAAGCCCTAACCCTTTGACTTGAGGATTGCATATCATCAACATAGTCTTTTGGAAGCGGTTTTAGATTTATGTATTTTTGCTCGTTAATCAAATTTATAATTTCAGTTTTATAACCATTTCCAACAACAACGCTAACACCTAAATCTTCAAACTGCTTTGCATTTTTTTGGCTTGCACAACCACAAGCAATAATTTTTGCATCTTTATTAAACGCTCTGCACCTTGCCACCAACTGCCTGCTTTTTCGTTCGCCTTCATTTGTAACACAACAAGTGTTCAAAATATAAACATCTGCAAATTCAAGTTTGTTTGTTGTGTCATATCCAAGTTCATTTAATTTGTTAATCAAACTATCACTTTCATAAAAATTTACTTTGCAACCTAATGTAAAAACACAAATTTTCATTTTCTCTCCCATTCTCCAAGCAAAAACATAACAACACTTGTTAAACTAATTGCAGCCGTTTCGGCACGCAAAATTCGGTTTCCCATTGATATTTGCTTAACATTTGCTTGTTTTGTTATTAATTCATTTTCTTTTTCACTAAATCCGCCTTCGCTTCCAACCACAATAGCAACTTTTTTCAGTTTTTTACCATTTTGGTCTTCAAGGTCTTTTTCCGTTAAACTTGTGGTTGAATTTTCATAAGCAAAAACAACTTTTTCAAACTCTTTTAGTTTTTCAATCATTTTATCAAACGAAAGAATTTCACCAATTTCAACCTTTTTGCTTCGCCCACACTGCTTTAATGCTTCAATGCTAATTTTGTCTAGCCTATCAAGCCGTGTTGTGTTTGATTTTACTTGACAAAACTCACTTTCAAACGGAACAAAATTTTTAACCCCAAGTTCGGTTAATTTTTGAATAATAAGTTCAAACTTATCTCCTTTAACTAACGCTTGAAAAACTGTAACATCACACTGCGTTTCGCTGTTGTTATCAATCATATTAACAATTTTTAATATTAAATCTTTTTTGTTTATTTGTTCAATTTCACATTCATAATCAGTGCCAGAACCGTCAATTACACAAATTTTGTCATGCACTTTTTTTCTCAAAACATTTGCAATATGATTAAATTCTTCACCATTAACTAAAACCGGTTGATTATACTCAAAACTTTTGTCTTGTTTTATATAAAACTTTTTTGCCATAAAAAGATTATAAACATTTTTTTTGTTTATATCAATCAAAAAAATAAATTTAACAAAAAAATGCAGTTATATCCCGCATTTTTTGTTTGATTTCTAAAATATCTTAATAAAATCAAAAACTATTCATCTTTAATTTTTTTAACAGCACCACAACTTGGACATTTTCCACTTTCATCAAGCACACTTCCGCAATATTCGCAAACATTAGAATTTGTGTTATTATTGTTTTTGCCGTCACCAAAAATTGAACTATTAAAAAATTGATTTAATCGGGTTTTTGCTTCTTTCATATTTTTTCTTGCATTTTTAAATGAAAAAATTGCAATTATAATAAATACTACAAAAAATACAGAAAAAAATATAATAGGAATTAACATAATACGCTCCATTTTTATTATTATACAAAAAAAATTTTTAAATGTAAACAAAAAATAATATTATTTACAAACTTTAATACAAAAAATTTATGTATATATTTTTTTTAATTTTTAATATGAAAAATGGAACTTAATCGTTCCATTTTTTTATAATTTATTAAGTTTTAAAACATAATCTTTATATTTTTGATAACTTCCATCATTTGTTGAAGATGCCAAATCTTGCAACATTTCTTTTGATTTTTTGTCAAGTGATTTTGGAAATTCAGTTGTAACAGTAACAAACAAATCGCCATAAGCCTCTCGTCTTAACATCTTAACACCCTTTCCTTTAAGTTTGAAAGTTGTGCCTGTTTGAGTAAGTTCAGGAATTTTTAATGTTAAAATTTCATTAACCGCCGGAACTTTAATTTCGCCACCAAGCATTGCAAGGGTGAATGGAATAGGAATTGTTATGTAAAGATTGTTATCTTTACGAGTTAAAAGTTCATGAGTTCCAACCGACAAAATTATGTTCAAATTGCCGTTTGGACCACCATTAGTGCCCGAATTTCCTTCACCACGAAGGGTTAGCACTTGACCATCGCCAACACCGGCAGGAATTGTTATAGTTATAGTTCTTGTTCGTTTGTTATAGCCCTTACCATTGCAAGACGAGCATTTTTCTTTAATAATCTTGCCCGTTCCACCGCAGTCAGGACAAGTTCCAACATTAACCATTTGCCCAAACATTGTGTTTTGAACTTTTCTAACTTGACCAGTTCCATTACAATGACTGCAAGTTGAAAACTCTTTGCCGTTTTTTGCCCCAGTGCCTTTGCAGTCTTGGCAGGCTTCAACACGATTTAAACTAACCGATTTTGTTCCACCAAGGCACGCTTCTTTAAACGAAATGTTAAGCCTTACATTAACATCTTCGCCTTGCATTTTGGCATTTGCCCTGTTTGAACCCATGCCTGAACCAAAACCCGAAAACATATTAAAAATATCTTCAAAACCACCAAAGCCCGAGAATCCACCGCCAGCGTTTCCACCAAAGTTTTGTGGACCTTCGCTTGATCCAAATTGGTCATAATTAGATTTTTTTTGAGGGTCTGACAAACACTCATACGCTTCGTTAATTTCTTTAAATTTAGCACCAGCATCTTCACTTTTGTTCAAATCTGGGTGATATTGTTTTGCAAGTTTTCGATATGCCGACTTTATTTCGTCAGCACTTGCGTTTTTATCAACCCCCAAAATTTCATAATAATTTTTTGCCATAATTCGTCCTATTCAGTTTTATAGTCGCCGTCTTTAACATCAATGTTGTCGCCAGCATTATCACCAGTTTGATTTGCACCATTATCGCCAGCATTTGCACCAGCACCAGCATTAGCACCCGCATTTTGATAAAGTTTTGTGAAAACTTCATTTGATACTTGTGTTAATTTTTCAAGTTCGGCTTTAATTTCGTCAATATTGTCGCCAGCAAAAACTTTTTTGCTTTCTTCAATTTGAGCGTTTAGTTTAGTTTTGTCTTCTTCACTAATTTTGTCGCCGTTTTCTTTAATCATTTTTTCAATTTGGAAAACAAAGTTATCGGCATTATTTTTTGTGTCAACAAGTTCTCTTCGTTTTTTGTCTTCTTCGGCAAATTGTTCAGCTTCTTTAATTGCTTTTTCAATATCTTCTTCTTTAAGATTTGTTGAAGCTGTGATTGTTATGTTTTGTTCTTTGTTTGTTCCAAGGTCTTTTGCACTAACTTTAACAATTCCGTTTGCATCAATATCAAAAGTAACTTCAATTTGTGGAACTCCTCTTGGAGCAGGTGGAATATCTGTTAAACTAAATCTGCCCAAAGTTTTGTTTCCTGACGCAAATTCTCTTTCACCTTGCAAAACATGAATGTCAACACCTGGTTGATTATCAACAGCAGTTGAGAAAATTTGACTTTTCTTGGTTGGAATAGTTGTGTTTCTTTCAATAAGTTTTGTGAACACACCACCCAATGTTTCAATACCCAAACTTAATGGAGTAACATCAAGAAGTAATACATCTTTAACTTCGCCAGCCAAAACACCGCCTTGAATTGCTGCCCCAATAGCAACGCATTCATCTGGGTTAATGCCTTTGAAAGGTTCTTTTCCCATAAAGTTTTTAACTGTTTCAACAACAGCAGGAATACGAGTTGAGCCACCAACCAAAATAACTTTGTTTATGTCATCTTTTTTAAGTTTAGCATCATTTAATGCTTGTGTCATTTTGTCGATAGTAGATTTAACAAGGTCTTCTGTGATTTGGTCAAATTTTGCTCTTGACAAATCATATTCAAGATGTTTTGGACCTGTGCTATCAGCAGTGATATATGGCAAATTGATATTAGTTTTTGTTGAAGCACTCAAATCAATTTTTGCTTTTTCGGCTGCTTCTTTAAGTCTTTGCATTGCCATTTTATCATTTCTTAAATCAATATTGTTTTTTGCTTTAAAGTCGTCAATAAGTAAGTCGATAATTCTGTTATCAAAATCATCACCACCAAGCCTGTTGTTTCCAGCAGTTGACAAAACTTCAAACACACCATCACTAATTTCCAAAATAGAAACATCGAATGTTCCGCCACCAAGGTCATAAACCAATATTTTTTGGCTTGCATTTTCGCTTTTATCAAGACCATAAGCAAGAGCAGCAGCAGTTGGTTCGTTAATAATTCTCAAAACATTTAATCCCGCAATTTTGCCCGCATCTTTTGTTGCTTGTCGTTGACTATCAGTAAAATATGCTGGAACAGTGATAACAGCATCAGTAACTTTCCCACCCAAATAACTTTCTGCATCTTGTTTAAGTTTTTGAAGAATCATTGCAGAAATTTCTTGTGGAGTATAATCTTTTCCTTGAAGTTTTACTGTATAATTTGTTCCCATCTCTCTTTTGATTGATAGAACTGTGTTTTCGCTGTTTGCAACAGCTTGTCGTTTTGCAACTTGACCAACAAGTCTTTCTCCGTCTTTTGTAAAGCCAACAACACTAGGAGTTGTTCTGTCCCCTTCTGCATTTGCAATAACAGTTGGTTTTCCACCTTCCATAACCGCAACGCAACTATTTGTTGTTCCTAGGTCAATACCAATAACTTTTCCCATAATAATTAAATTCTCCTTATAATTTTTATTTTATCAATTTGATTGTAAAAATCAAATGATAATTTTAATTCATATTTTTGCATATTTATGCAAGTTTGTTAATTTTAACAACTGAATGTCTAATAACTCTGTCGCCAAGAATATAGCCATCTTGAAACACTTCCAAAATTTCGTCATCTTGTTTTTCTGGGTCATTTCCAGTCATAACAGCATTATGGAATTTTGGATTAAAAATTTGATTTTCGGCTTCAATTTTTGTTACATTCAAAGCACCAAGGCCATCAATAAATTGCTTTTCAATAAGATTTAAACTTTTCAAAAATTCTTCGTCTTTAACAAGCATTTTTGCACTTTTAAAACTGTCAAGAACAGGAAGTAATTTGTTTATAGCAAGCATCACTCCGTCTTCTTTAACTTTTATCATGCTAGCATCAGTTCTTCGCCTATAATTTTCAAATTCTGCTTGCAATCTTTGAAGAGTTTCTTTAAATTCTTCTTCCCTGCAATTTTCTTCTTTTGCATCAATCTCATGTTCACAATCACAACCACAATCACATTTTTCTTCTTTTTCAAATTTTTCATGATTGTTAATATGTTCAGAATTACAGCCATGTTCATGATAATGTTTATGATTGTTTTTTTGAGCATTGTTAAATTGTTTGTTTTCCGATTGTTTTGTCATGTTTTCTCCTATTCTTCGTCTTTATTTTCATTTTCACAGCAATCGCATCCATAAGGACAAGATTTGCAATCGCCATCACATTTTGTTTTGTCGTCCATAATCAAAATCTCCTTTTTCAAACTATATTTTAAACTTTTAAAAGTGAATAATTATTCGTCATCGTTTCCGTTGTCGCAACCTTTGCAACCACAGCAATTTCCATCGCATTTTTTATCCATAAAATTTTCCCTCCTTTCTAATCTTTCTAAATTTTTCATTTCATCAACAATATATTTCAGTGCCCCAGCAATTTTGGCATAATCCATTCGCTCTGGACCAATAACACCAATTTGTGCCACTGGGTTTCCATTTATATTGTAATTTGCTTTTATAATGGAACAAGAGTTTAAACCAGTTTCGTTAATTTCTTCGCCTATTGAAAATGTAATTTCATCACTAGAATTTTCGTCAAAAAGTTTTTCAAGTTTGTTGTCATCTTCCAAAACATCTAACACCTTTTTTGCATTTTCTATGTTTGAATATTCTGGATTTTGCAAAAGTTTTGTTGCACCTTTAACCGAAAATTCTTTTGAATTTTTTTCAGACAAATCAATAAGCCCATTAATTAAAATGTTAAATATATTTTCATATTCTTTTATTTCTTCATCATAACTATTAACAAGTTGTTGCATAGATTTAATCATGCAAGATATTGTTCTTCCTTTAAACTTGTTGGTTAAAAAGTTGCTTGCATCAACGCAATTTTGTTCGCTAACCATATCGTCAAACTTAATGTTGTTGTTTATAACACCAGTTGATGTTGAAATTAGCATCAAAAGTGAATTGTCTATTAGTGGAATTAACTTTATGTTTTGAACAACAAGGTTATTAAAGCCATTAAGTTTTACAACCGCTGGACAATTTGTTATTTCACTAACTGTTTTTGCAATTTGACCAATTATGTCGCCAAGCATACCCGACCGTTTTGCAAACAAGTTTTTGATTATGCTCAAATTTTTTTTGCTAAATCGGTTTTGTTTCATAATGTTGTCAACATAAATTCTGTATGCTCTGCTTGTTGGAACTCTGCCACTTGATGTGTGAAGTTGCTTTAAAAGCCCCATTGCTTCAAGCGTGTTAAGTTCGTTTCGAAGCGTTGCAGTGCTAACATCATGAAGATGATTTGTTTGAACCGACAAACTTGTTATTGGAAGTGCCAAACGAATATAGTCTTCAACCGAAGAAAATAAAATTTCTTTTCGCCTTTCTGTTAAATTTAAACTCTCCATATTTTTCCTTAAAGTTTTAGCACTCTTTCTTCAAGACTGCTAGCACTATTATATGCTCTAAACTTAACAAAGTCAACACTTTTGTGCCAATTTTTTAAAATTTTTTTAAATTTTTTTGTAAATTTTTGCTTTTCATTCAAAAAAAAGAAAAACCACATTATTCGTGGCTTAACTTTTCTAATATTTTTATATTTTTTTATTAATTTTATTATTTTTCAAACATTTTTATCAAATCAAATTTATCTTTGCTTCCAACCATAGTTATAACATAATCTTTCAAAAAAATGTCTTTTGCACCACTATTTACATCGTCAAGTGTTATAACTTCGTATTCTTTAATTTGACTTTTTTTGGAATGAATTTTGTTTCGGTATCTTAATTGAAAAGCAATGTTTGAAGCCATATTGCTTGGACTGTCGCTTCTAAGTTTCAAAACCGAAATTATAGAATTTTTTGCAAGAGTAAGTTCATTTTGATTAAAACCATTTTGGCAAACTTCATCAAGAACTTTTTTTATGGTTTTTAGTGCCAATTTAACCTTGCTTAAACTTGTTCCCAAACTTATTGAAAACATTCCAGTAAGCGGACTTACATCATTATATGAATTAATTGTGTAAACAAGACCAAGTTTCTCACGCACTTCTTGAAATAATCTGCTTCCCATACTTCCACCAAGCATTTGGCTTATTAAAGTGTTAATTGCAAGTTTTTTTCTGTTAAACCTATTCTCGGTTTTAAACGAAATCATAAGTTGGGCTTGATTTGTGTTTTTTTGAAGAATTTGTTGCTTTTTTACAATTTCAAACGCATCTTGTTTGGTGCTTTCAATTTGCTCTTTTTGTTTTTCAAACTTTGGTTCAAAATATTTTTCAACCAAACTTATTGCTTTTTCACTTGTAACATTTCCTGCAAAACTTAAAATTATATTTTGTGGAATATAATGAGTTTTGTAATAATCTAAAATTTGCTGTCTTGAAATTTTTCTAACACCATCTTCACTTCCCGCAATGTCATGAGCATAATTTGTTCCTGAAAAAAAATTTGCGTCCATAAGCATTTCACAAACAGCATCAGGTTTGTCTTGATACATTTTTATTTCTTCAACAACAACTTCTTTTTCTCGTTTAAGTTCGGTTTCGTCAAAAGCCGAATTAAAAAGCATATCACTCATAATTTCAGCACTTTTTTCTAAACTATCACCCGTTCCGTATGTAAAATAGCAAGTTTCATTTTTGCTTGTGTAAGCATTAGTTTGAATGCCATTTGCATCAAATTCTTTAACAATGTCAAGGCTAGACCTTGTTTTTGTTCCTTTAAAAAACATATGTTCAATAAGATGACTTATTCCAAAATCTTCACTTTTGCTTTCATTTGCACTTCCCGTGAAAACATACATTTTAAAACTAACACCTTCAAAACCTTTCATAGAACTAACTGCCACTTTAACACCACTTGGCAAAACTTTTGTTGAAATCATATAATTCTCCTTAAAATTAGTATATCAATAAAAATATTTTTTACAAACTAATTTTTTAATTTATTTTTTAAACAAAATTAATTTAACTTTTTTTTGTAATAATTTTTGCTGTTTTATTCAATAATTTTTAAATTGTTTTATAAAAAAATAAAGATAGAATATCTTATTTCTACCTTTATAATTATTTATTATGCTTAAAATATCTTTAAATTAATTAAAATTCACATTAATTTTTTAAAATAACAAATTATTCAGCGATTGCTTCACTAACAGTTGTTAAATTAAAGCCATTTTCTTTATAAAATTTTATAATTTTGGGCAGGGCTTCAAGCGTGTGTGCTGTGGGGTGCATCAAAATAAGGTCGCCATTTTTTGCATTCTTGGTGGCTCTTGTAAAAGCCAAATTGCTGTCTTTATCTCGCCAATCAATAGTGTCCTTTGTCCACATAATTGTTTTATAGCCCAAATTTGATGCAATAAGAAGAGTTTGCGTGTTATAACTTCCACTTGGTGGAGCAAACAAAGTCATATCAACGCCAATTAATTCTTTAACAAGTTTGTGAGTAATATAAATTTCTTCTTGGTTTCGTTCGTCAGACAAATATTTGTGGTCTTTGTGATAGTATCCGTGATTTGCAATTTCATGCCCATCATCAAAAATTTTTTTCAAAACTTCGCTATTAGAACTTGCCCAAGTTCCACCCACAAAAAAAGTTGTTTTAACATTTTCATTTTTCAAAACTTCAAGCATGGGTTCAATATATTCAGTTCCCCAATAAACATTAATCATCAAACTAACATTGTTTTTTTGCGTATTGCCAGAATAATATGCTTGAACTTCGCTTTTGTTTGAAAAAACCGACTTAACACTTCCCGTAAACGCCAAAAAAAACATTCCGCAAATAAGAGTAAGCAAAATTGCGTTGGTGATTACGGTTTCTAAACCTTTTTTTATTTTAATCTTTTTCATAATATAAATTTATTAAAATTTTTAAAAAATTATTACAACTTGTTTGTCAAAAATTTTTTAATTTGATATACTAAAAATGATTAAGGAGATTTTATGAATATTTCATCACTTTTAATAAGAACCGATATTATTTTTTATATCTTGGCGGTTATTTTCTTTTGTGCTTTTTGTGTTTATCTTTTGGTTTATTTGCTTAATGAAAAAAAGAAAAAAAGCAATTTTCAATCAAAAAGTTGGACTATTGAAAGTGCCAAAAAGTTTTTGGAAAGCAACAATATTAACATAAAAGAATCTTCAAACGAAAAAGCCAATGAAGAAGAAAAAACCAAAGCGATGATAAGAAAAGCAAAAGAAAATCAATCACAAAAAGTTAATTCTAATTCTCAAAATAACGCTATTCAAAACAAAGAAGATTTGAATAAAGAAAAAAAAGAAGAACCACAAAATGCTGATAACAAACAAAGCAAAACTAGCGAACAAGAAGAAAAAGCAAAAGAACCAGAAAGCAAACAAGCATTAAAGCCAAAAACTGATAGCAAAACTGATAAAAAAGAAGAAGTTAAAACACAAACTTCCCCAAAAGTTGAAAGCAAAATTGCCAAAAAAGAAACTGGCTCAAACAAAAAAGTCGAAGATAAAAAAATATCTAACCAAAAAGAAACAAAAAAACCACAAGCAAAAGCATCTGCAAAAACTGGCAAAAGCACTAATGCAAGCAAAATAAAAAAAGAAGAAAATGACACTTCAACCGCAAGCAAAAATGCTAGCGAAAAGAAATAAAAATACATAAAAAATTATTAAAAAAACAACCCAAAATTTTATTTGGGTTGTTTTTTTATTATCTTTCAAGCAATCTAAATCAATTCCAAAATAATTTGATTTAAAACTTTAAAACCAAGGTCGGTCGCTTTTAAAAATCCATTTTCATTTGTTAAAAATTTGTTATTAATAAAATTTTCAATTTGTTTATTCTTTTTTTCAAGCAAATCAAAACCAAAAATTTCTTTAAAATTTTTTAAGTCTATACCTTGTGTTTTTCTAAACCCCAACATAATATATTCTTCTTGCATTTCTTGCTTTGACACAGTTTCAAACGATTTTATTGGCTTTTTGCCATTATCAAGGCTTAAAAAATAATGTTTGAAATCCGAAAAATTTTTAAACTCTTGATTATCAATTTTTGAATGAGCATTAAGCCCAAAGCCCAAAAAGTTTTGCAAGTTCCAATATACCAAATTATGTTTGCACTCAAAGCCCGTTTTTGCAAAGTTTGAAACTTCATATCTTAAAATTTTGTTTTTGCTTAAAAATTTGTTGCAAAAATCAAACATTTTTATCACTTTTTCTTCGCTTGGAAGTTTAATTTTTTTGTTTTTAACCATTTCAAACAAAGGCGTGTTCTCTTCCAAAATCAAACTATAACAAGAAATGTGCGGAATGTCCATTTTCATTAATAATTTTAAAGTTTGCCTAACATTAGTTATTTTTTGCGAAGGAAGCCCCAGCAAAATGTCGGCATTTATGTTTGAAAAACCCACACTTTTTGCAATTTTTATAGCATTAATAAAATCTTTTTTTGTGTGAATTCTATTAATTTTTTTAAGCAATTTGTTTTTTGAACTTTGAAGACCAAAACTTAACCTGTTAATTCCAATTTTTTTATAACTTTCCGCTTTTTTTTGCGAAAAACTGTTTGGATTTATTTCTATTGTTATTTCAGCATTATCGCTAACCACAAAGCATTCATTTATTTTTAAAATGATTTTTTCAATAAATTTTTCATCAACAACACTAGGTGTTCCCCCACCAATAAAAATTGTTTTTATCAAATAGTTTTTGTTTTTGTTCAAATCAATTTCTTTAAGCAAATAATTAATATATTCTTCTTGCTTTTGAATAGAAGATTTAAACGAAACAAAATTGCAATAATAACATTTGCTTTGACAAAATGGAATATGAACATATAAACTTATTTCTTGCATCATTTTTTAATTTTAACATAGTAATATAAAAAAAAGCAAGCACTAATTGCCTGCTTTTAACAACTTTTAAATAGTTTAAGATTACAAAAGTTCCAAATTCTTTTTGAAAACTTTTCTAAAATCAGATTCGTTTTTCATTCCTTCACGAATTTCAAGCGTTGCTGAACTTTCGGTTTGAGTTTTGATTATGATTGAATCGCCAAGCAAGTCACAAGTCATGTCAACAATTCGTTTTCGTCTAAATTTGTCAAGACTGTCGGCAAGATTAACAATAACTGCAAGTTTTTTAACCGCATCAATGTCTTCTTCGGTTAAAAGATTTTTATATCTAACCCATTCTGACAAATTAAAATCGTCAAGTTTTGTGCAAAGCAAAATAAAGGCTGCCAAAACAATATCTCGGTGGCTTGCACCCATAATATGTGAATTTAAAACAATGTTATAACCTGCTTTGTTCTTTTCATAAAAATTAACTCTTGTTCCACAATTATAAAGATTTGATGCAATTCTTAATGCTTTTACATAAGTTCGAGGAAGTTTGTGAAGAACTTTAAGTTGTTTGTATAAAATAACAGTAAGATAATAAACATGAGCATTATTGTTAGGTTTTGTTGCGTAATATTCATTAATAATATCAAGTGAATTTCCCAAAATATCAGGATAAGGCTTATCAGTTAAACTTGGATTTGCCAAAAATAAAAGTTCACCTTCGCTGAAATCAAGTTTGCTTGCACAAATTGTGTTATATTCAAAAGTATCAAATATTGCTTTATAAAGTGCCAAACTGCACGCAAACAAGTCTGCCCTGTCTTGCGAAATGCCCTTAATTTTTTTGCTTTTGTCAATATCAAGCCCACTTAAAAAGTTATAACAAGAAACAAAATCTTCTTTTTTAAGTTCAAACATATTTTCAACATCAAGCGGATATTTTGTTAACTTTCTGGCAAGTTTGCAAATGCTTAAAAAATATTTCCCCATTCCAACAACCGAAACTTCGCTATCCAAATTTTTAAGCCATTCAATTTTTGAAAGTTCTTGTTTAAAAAATTTGTAAACTTTGTCTAGCATTTCGGCTGGGGCTTTGTTCTCTAGGTCAAGTTTTTGCAAAATATTAAGTGTTCCAAAATCTAAAACTGTTTTTTCAAAAATGCTTCGTTTTGAAAAGTTAAGTATAACAGTGTCGCAAGTGTTAACGCAAAATAACACACCCCTTGAAACATCAATGCTGTTTATAACCGCAAAATAAAAACCATTAATTTCTTCATCTTCGGTCATTTCCTTAAATTTCAAACCACATTTTGCATAAATTTGTTCATAAAAACTAATTTCGTTTTTAAAATCATAAAATTTACGATGACTTAAACAAGTTGTTTCAACAACTTCATAAGCATCACACAAACTTTTAAAACTTTGACAAATTTCAATAACTTGATTTATTTTTGATGCTTTGATAATTTCATCTTCTTCAAGGTCTTGTGCAAAGTTGATTGGTTCAACCACCTGATTTAAAACCACTATTGAGTTTTTAACAACACTTGCAATGGTTAGTTTTATATTTAAAATGTCAAGTTCTACAACGGCAATATTTTTCATAATTCTTCCTTTTCGTTAATTATTTGTTTTCAGAAATTAATTTGTTAATAATTTCTATATTTTCTTCATCAATAGGCAAACATTCTTCGGCTGATGCTTTTTTGCAAGCAATGGCTTTTGCAAGCCCTGCACAATCACCATAGCCACAAGCCCCGCAATTAAAACCTGCAAGATAAGATTTGACTTTGTTTTCCAATTCTTTTTCGTTCATAATTTCCCCTTAAAATCGTTTATATTATATCATATAAAAAAATTTTTTCAACTATTTTTATAAAATTTATATATTTTTTAAACTAAATAACCAATTAATTGATGATTTTTTTTCTTAATTATTCAAAAAATTATAACAAGCAAAATACTATTATAATTTTTTAAGAAAATTCTTCAAAATTTAAAAAACTTAAGGCATAACAAAAAAATTCAAGAGGTTTTTCGGTGTTTGTGGTTAAAATTTTTGAATTTTTTCCGTTAACAATTATGCTAGACAAACAATTTAAATATTTTTTGTAATATTCTTCTCGTTTTGAAAAAACATTGTCGTTTGCTTGTTTGTTTTTCTCTTTCAATAGTCCTATTAATTTTTGCTTGCTTTCTTCATCTTTTGCTTGTTTAATTTTTTGTTTTAATTGCTCTAAATCATTAAATGCAACCAGACTCATATATTTAAAATCTTCAACTTCTTCAATGTTTTGTTTTAAGCCCCCAAAAAACGGAATTATATCGCAAATTTTTGTTCCAAAACTTGTCATTATAACCCCATTTTGTTTTAATGCCCCACCCAAAACACTAACAAGCAAATTTGTTTGCATTTTTCCACAAAATGCTTCATGCAAATTATATAAGTCAAACAAGTTAAGAGCATTCAAATTTTGTTTTGTTTTTATAACTATTTTTGTTCCAAAAAACATATCTTTATTTTCTAAAATCAAATTTTTGAACAATGATTTTGTTGTTTTTGAAGTGCAAAAAACAATGCTATTAATTTCACAAATTTTTATAAGTTTTTTAATCACTTCAAAAATCAATTTTGAGTGGTTTTTTAGCATAATAAAATTGTTAAAAACAAACGCTTCATCAAAAGCATTTATCACCAAACTTTTTTCAAAATTTTCTATTATATTTGCAACAAAATTTTTGGTGCTTATTAGCCCAAAATCTTTGCAAAGTTTGATTAGTTCTTGCTTGTTTTTTGCCTTTGGCTTTTGATAAATCATAACATCATTTTTTTGATTTGCTTCTATTTCAACAAAATAAACAAGGTCGCCAAAAAAATCTTTTCTAAAACGAATGCTCAAAACTTTTCCACTTATGGGACTTGCAATAAACTGACCATTTTTTTCAAAAATTTTTTCACCCATTTTCACTTCATTGCCCACTTCAACCAAACTGTTAAAATTTTGATTAAACAAAAAATTTGGGACAAAAACTTTTTGTGGTGCAAAACTTGAAATTTCCGTTGTTGAAAGGTTTAGATTTTTAACTTTAAATTTTCTCATAAAAAAATTATAGCAAAATTAAAAAAAATTTGCTATCAAAATATGTGCATATTTAAAACTTTAATTTTATTATTAATTTTTAAAAAAATAATAACTTTTTAAAAGCAATTTCATTATTTTACAAAAAAAATTAATATTTTTTTGTTTTAGAAACTAATTTTTCTTTTTGCTTTCCTTTTTTGTTTTGCCATTTTTTTGATCAAAAATAAAAAAACTAGCACCTTGAAACAACCCAAGAGCCACCAAAAACACACCAAACAAAGTTTTTAGTGATAATGTGTTTATTGAATTTGCCAAAAGTGAACCCAAAACCGAAAATAATAGTCCTGAAATTATTAACGGAAGAGCGATTTTAAAGTCTATTAATTTATTTTTAGCGTGAATTATAATTGAAATTATTGCCATAACCGAAAAAGAAATTAAGTTTATTGCTTGGCTTTCAATTTGATTTAGCCCGCCAAAAATTGTTAAAAGTGGAATTAGAAGTGTTCCACCACCCATGCCCATTCCGCCCAAAATTCCACCAATCAAACCATATAATATTAACAAAAAATTCATATCAAATCCTTAAAACATCAATTTTATTCCCGCACCAATCATAACAAGTGCAAAAACAAATCTTAATGCTGTGTTGTTTATTTTTTTCAATATAAATGAACCTAATATTCCGCCCACAATAACTCCCAAAGAAGTTAGCCCCAAATTTAAAAGTTCAAAACCACCTTTTGTTATATAAATTATCGAACTGGTTATACTTAAAGGTAAAATAATAAGAATAGCAGTGGCGTGTGCTTTTTTCTCTTCAAGTTTTAAAAGAAAAATTAAAAGCGGAACAACTATCATTCCTCCGCCACCGCCAAAGAAGCCGTTTACAAAGCCAACAAACACTCCGCATATAAGGCATATTATTATTTGTTTTTTATCAAGTCCTGATTTAGTCATAAAAAAATTTTTAACAAAAAAAATAATTTTATAAGTAAATTTATTTGCAAAAAATTTATAATTAATATATACTTTATAAGTTAATCAAATTAAAGGAAGATATTATGAAAAATATTACAACAAATTTAAAAAAACAAACATTAACTTTTATTTTAGTTTTGATGCTAGCATTTTCAAGTTTCTTGAGCCTGCTTTCTTTTATTGGGCTTAATAGCAAAAAAGAACTTTTTGCTGAAACTGTGGGATACACTCCTGTTAGCATTTCAAACAACAATTTCACAAGCAATTCGGGCACAGACCTTCAAGAGCCAAACTCTTTTAGTGGCGTTGGCACAAAAGGCAGTACTATAAGCGGTGTTATTGATGTTTCTGCCCAAACTTTTAATGACAGAAAAGAAAATTATAAACTTCAATACAACCCTTCAAAACCAAATGTTTCTGACGACAACAAAATTTTGATGATAAACAACCAAAATGTTCTTTCAAGTTATGGTTATGAATCATCAACTTTTACGCTTGAAAAAAACAGATATTATTTTGTTAGTTGCTATGTTTTCACCGAAACTGGCAAAAACGCAAGCACTGCAAGTTTATATTTGTCTTCAACCGATTTTGACAATGTTCCAGAAAGTAATATGGAAAACATTTCAACAGACGGTTCTTGGCAAGAATTTAGGTTTTATGTTAAAACCGCAGACATTAGCCAAAGCACAAAACTTGTTTTGTTTGCTGGTTCAAAAAACAGTTACAAAACAACTGGGGCTGTATTCTTTGACAATATTTCTTGCTATAACTTAACTGAACAACAATATTATAATGAAATTAACAGTCTTGCAAGCCAAAGCAAACAAATTGTTTTGACAAACAAAAATGTTAGCACTTCAAACGGAATTTTAAATGGCGATTTTGAAAATGAAACTTCCGATTTCAGTTTGGAAGCGCAAACAGGAGCAACATTAAATAATGTGTCAAAAGTTGTTGGCATTGGTGATTATTTTAATGAAACTGAAAGTGGACTATACTCTTCTCAAAACCCAACAAATGCAAACAGATATAACAACACAAAAGCACTTTTGGTTAACAACAAAACCGCACAAAAAACAACTTTCGTTTCAAACGATATTTTAATTGAAAAACACAAACTATACAAATTAGAAATTGATGTTAAAACTTCTTCTTTTACAAATGGCGGAGTTATTTTAAAACTAAATCAAAAAAATCCTTATGATGAATCATTAAAATTCACCCCTTGCGAATCAAGTTTTTCAGCATTCTCAACAAGTGAAAGTTCAAACAGCATAACAAACAACTGGATAACTTATACTTTCTTTATTCAAGGAAACTATTTTGTTGATAGTTATGCAAACCTAACACTAGGTCTTGACGAAAGCGCAATAGGTTATGCATTCTTTGATAATGTTAAACTTATTGAAATAACATCTTCTGAATATGATAATAATTCATCAAATTCAAATGCAAAAACTGCCAATTTTACTGGAACTTCCGCTACCCCAACAATCACAAACGGCAATTTTAATGATATTAAATTTGAAACAACAAAAGAAACTAGTCCTTACAAAGCAAAAAATTGGACAATTTCAGATAACAGCAATTCAAACAACTATAATGGAATTATTGATTATTATGATAACTCTTATAATGTATTTGTTATGGCTAATAATGAGGCTGATTATCAAACAATTACAAGTGCAAATTTCAGCATGAGTTCTTCAACTCTTGACACTGAAAAATATTATTTAATTAGTTTTGATGTTAACACTTCTGGAATTATCGGCGATGGTGTAAGTGCTGTTGCAAAAACTTCTGACGGAACAACAATTTCAAAACTTTATGGAATTAAAACAAACGATAGTTGGCAAAAAGTTAAATTCTTTGTTAAAACTTCAACTAGCGACTTTGAAGCAAACATAAGCGTTTCTCTTGGAACAAGCGAAAAACCTGAACAAGGATATTGCTATCTTGACAACTTTGATATAACTGAAAGTTCAAAAGATGCTTTTGATGTTGCATCTAACTCTAATCTTACAACTAAAACCGACCTATCAAATTGCGATTTTAGTTTTAAAGGCGAAACAAGCACAAACAAAATTTATTCTTCCGACAACTTTAAACTAACCAAAAACTCAACACTTCCAGCAACTGTTGAAGCAGGAATTGTTAATATTAACTCTTATATCCCTGCCCTTTCTGGCGAAAATGATTATGTTTTGGTTATCCACAACATTCAAGACGCTTATTCAACATTAAAATCAAATGGATTTAGAATTTCTAGTGGAAATTATTATAAAGCAACTGCAAGCGTTAGAGTTTATAACCTTAAACAAGACGAAGCAAACAAACAATATGACGATGAAGGAAAATTGATTAAAACTGGTGCACAAATCAGTTTGAACGGAATTAACGCTGTTGTTGAAAACATTGAAGAAAACAACGAATTTGTAACTTATACATTCTATATCAGTGCAACAACTGACACAACTGTTTATTTTGATTTAAGTTTGGGAAATGAAAATGCCCTAACCAGTGGATATGCTTTCTTTGACAAAATCAGTTTAACTCAAATTAAAGAAGATGACTTTACAACTGCAAAAAAAGATAAAGCCGAAGATGACGAACAAACAATTATTATTGGCGACACAAACGCATCAAGCGAAGATGAAGACAACACAGAATCAACTGCTATGAACTTTGATTGGGTTATTGTTCCATCATTAATTATTGCGATTGCCCTAATTATTGCATTAGTTGCAATGCTTGCTAGAAAAATCAATTTCAAAAAACCAGTTAAAATTGAAGTTAAAGATTATGACCGTGCAAAAACTCTTGTTAAAGAGCATGAAAAACGAGAAAAAATGAAACAACGCGAAGAACGATTGAAACATTTGAGAGATACTTTACAACAACTTGAAAACGAAATTGAACAAAACAAAAATAAATATAAAAACAGCAAATTATTAAAACAAGATATTAAAGCCGAACACGAAAAAATTGACGAACATATTAAACAATCTTATAAAGATGTTAACAGTGTTGAAGCAAAACAAGCCGAAAGAAAACTTAAACTTGAAGCGAAAAACAAAGTTAAACAATTAAGAAAAGAACAATTTAATGCAAGACGCCAAGAATTAATGCAACAATATCTTGAAATTGAAAAAGAAATTGAAGCAATTTTGGAAGAAGAACGATTGCTTGTTGCTGAATGGAAAGCATACAAAAAACAACAAAAAGAAGCAAAACGAGAGAAAAAACTTAAAAACAAGAAAAAATAAATCTTAAAAAAGAAAGAGATTAACTTCCCTTTCTTTTTTTATATTTTTATTAAATTTTAATTTATTCTATATTTTTTTAACCATTTTTAAGATAATTTAATTCTATCTTAAACTTTTTTAATTATATCTTAAACTTATTTAGAAATAAGTTTGAAATTATATAACAAGTTTTTGACCAATAAACAAAACATTGGTTTTAAGATTATTTTTTTCAATTAGGTTTAATTCGGTGGTGTTAAAAACGCTTGCAATTTTTTTCAAATTATCAAGCGGTTTAACAACATAAATATGTGCATTTTCGCAAGATATATAAAGCAAATCTCCTTTCATTAACTCGGAACTTGAAAGAGCGTTATCTTCAATCAATTTGCTTTCCAATATTTTAAACTTATTTGAAATGCTTTGAATAGTTTCATTTTCTTTAACTTTATAAACAAAATTTTTGTTTTTAATAACTTTGATTTCCATAAAAAACTCCCTTAACCTATTATATTTTGAAAAATCAAATAATATAATTAGTTATGTTTAAAAATTTGTTCAAAGCCGTGTTTATCATAACATTATTTTCAATTCTAACCCGAATAATTGGGTTTTTTATTCGCATATTCATGAGCCGAAATTTGGGCGCAGAGATTATTGGAATTTATCAAATTGCGTGCAGTATTGCAGGCGTATTTTTAACCATTGTTTCAAGTGGTTTGCCACTTTCAATTTCAAGGTTTTCGGCGGGCTTTCTGGCAGAAAAAGACTATAAAAAAGCAAGCAAAATGGTAACAAGCGGAACTTTAATTTCGGTGGGACTTGCCATAATTGTTTGCATATTAACTTTGGTTTTTAAATCTGTAATAATAAAACTTTCCGCATCAAGTTTGGTTGCTTCGGTTTTGCTAGCCCTTCTTCCAACAATAATTGCAACAAGTTTGAATGTTGGATTTAAAGGCTATTTGTGGGGTGCACAAAAACATTTTGAAAATTGTTTTGTTGATTTTGTTGAACAAATATTAAAATTTGTGCTAATTCTTTTGCTTGTTTCAAACGCAAAAAGTTTGGAGCAAGGAATAATAAATTGTGCCTTATCTGTTAGCATAGCGTGCGTTTTTGCAACAACTTTAAGTATGTTGTTTTATTTTAAAAACAAAGGTAGATTTTCAAATCCAAAAGGGTATTTTAAGCCACTATTAAAAAAATCAACGCCAATTACCCTTCTTCGAATTGCTTCAAGTTTGGGCGGAATGTTTATTTCGTTTATCATGCCACTTATGCTTGTTAAAGCGGGCTACTCAAACGAACAAGCTATTTCGCTTTTTGGAATAGCTCTTGGAATGACACTACCGCTTTTGTATCTTCCAAACACATTGGTCGGTTCGCTTTGCACTGCCCTTATCCCCGACCTTGCCAAACTTAAAGCCGAAAATAATATGAGTGAATTTTCAAGCAAAGTAAAAACAAGTTTTGTTTTTTCGGTTTTCATTTCGCTTTTTCTTGTTCCGTGCTTTATGTCAATCGGAAAAGAAATTGGAACTTTTGTTTATAACAATGAATTAAGCGGTGTTATGCTTGAATATTCCGCTCTAATTATGCTTCCTATGGGAATAAACGACATTGCTTCAAGCGTTTTAAATTCGCTTGGATATGAAGTTAAAAGTTTTAAAAATTATGTTTTTGGAAGCGTATTTTTGGTTTTGTGTATATTCCTTCTTCCAAAATATTTTGGCATTTATGCCCTTTTGATTGGAATGGCAGGCTCGCTTGTTATTTCTGGTTATTTGAATATTAAAATGATTAAAAAAGAACTTAATATTGAAAAATTGATAATCAAAGAAATGCTTTTAATGTGTTTGTTTTTAATTCCTTCAATATTAATAAACAAATTCACTTTTGGGCTTTTAAGCCATGTTTTCACAACATTTTTCTCTATTGCCATAAGTTCAATAATAGGTGCAATTTTCTTTGTTGTTTTGTGCCTAATATTCAAAATTTTCACACTAAACGCACTTTTAATTAACTTTAAAAAAATAAAAATTCTAAAACGCAAAAAAAATAAAAAACAAACTGGCTAGTTCAGTTTGTTTTTTTACATTTTCCATTTCCATAGTTATCAATTTTTATATCTTTTCCACAAACATCACATTGTTTTATTTTTTCCATCCTCTACCTCCATTTTCCCAATATTCGTATGGCGTCCTATGCCAATTTCCTTCGCTATCTTTATACCAATAGTGTTCGTGTGGATATTTATGATTTGGCGGACCTTTATAATGAATATCCTTCTCTTTATCTCCATTTTTATCAAAATATCTTTTTTCTCGTTTTGAACCACTTTTATCATACCTAGTTCTTGATGAATTTGGTTTCCATTTGTTCGGCATTGAATGTCCAACAAAACTTGTATTTCCGCCACTTATAGCCCCTCTTCCACCAAAAAGTTGTAAAATGGCTTTTCATAGCCTATATTATCGGAAGTTATCGGGAAGCGTGGCAAAGCCACATTTACACGTTTACCAGCAACCGTTGTTAATTCAAACAGTGATGCCGTTATTATAACGGATTTGCGTTAGCAAATTGATTTGTGAGAAAAACGAACAAAACAACATCACATAGTTTATATTCTAGGAAATTGAGAGCATTGCTATGCTTGCATAGGCATGGTCAAGAGATGAATTACATAGTTTATATTTTTTAACTAAAAAGTAAAAATAATTTAATCTGCAAAATCCACTTTTTTAACTTGACTCCACAAATCTTTAAGTTTTTTCCCGTCAATATTTATTTTATCACTAAATTCTTCAATGGTTTTATATGATTGATAACCCTCATCTTTATTCCACTCATAAAACTCATAGCCGTCAAATTGCGTACTACCAAATTTTCTTCTTTTATAATAAAATTGCATTTCATATCCATTTTTTATTAAAAAAATAAACTGTTCGTAAGAAATATTTTCTTTTTTATAAACCTTATCAACCAAATTTAAGATATTCTCCATATTTTTCTCCTTTAATCAAAATAATGTTTTTGTCCATTTTTATCATACCAGTATCCTTTACCATGTTGACCATTGTTATAATCATGGTAATGTGGTGTTACTGGATGTTTTTTATTGTTACCATGATCGGTATAATCTTTGTCCATTTTAGGGTTCCCAAATTGATCATACCACCGCTTTTGATAAGGTTTCCCATTTCTATACCAAGTGTAAGTAGAATTTGCTGGATTAGTACTAGGTGGTTTAGTGCTACCTCGAAAGTTCCCGCCACTACTAGCCCCTCTTCCACCAAAAAGTTGCATGTTAATTCCCATAATTCGCCTCGCTATGTTCATAGTGATTATATGGGAATATTTTTAAATTACCTTTCATATCTGGGAATGGTTTTCCATAACATATTATAGCACTTGGATTTAAAATTTCCAACATCTTTGCATATCCAAGCATAAATTCTTCCTTGCATTTATGATTTCCGTGAGTTGAAATTGCAACAACACTGCCTTTTTCTACGCCATCAAAACAAAATTCAAAACTACGCTTATCACTCCAACTTATTGTTGGAATAACTTTAATCCCCAAACTTTGCCAGTATGCCCCACACCAACGGTTTTTGAAAGTGTTGTACATTTGAAGTAAAATTGGCATATCCGTATACAAACTAAAATCGGGCGAACACAATGCATAATATTGTTTTAATTTTTGAACAGCATACTCGGCATTTTCATAAACACTTTCAAACCTATAATCATGAATAAAAAAATGTATTGTTTTATGCTTATTTCTATTGTCATCATATTTTGTATTGCTATAACTGTATAATTTTATTTTTTCTAAATCAAATTCATCTTTATGTATAATCGGCAAATCATATTTCCCAACCATTTTAAATTCATTTCTAACAAGCTTTTTTGTTTGAATGCTTAATAATTGCTTATAAAAGTCATCGTTTAAATGTTGTAAATTTTCAATTTCATTTTTATTTACACCTAGCATTGAAAAATCATATTTGGGCAAAGCGTCTATTTCTTTTTGCAAAATACTCAAATCGAACCCTGTTTCTAAATTGGTTGAATTGTGAGCGATAACATAAGCTTGTCGTTCTTCTTTTGACAAATGGTCAA